>NZ_JBRKNV010000001.1:0-464823 GCF_053010305.1 Streptococcus sp. Z554 | reverse complement strand
AACAAGGATAACATCCAATCAGTAAGTATTTCTGATGACTTCGATGAAACTAAGGTTGATGTAGATGCTTCAGCTATTAAGGCTTACGATTCAGTAACTGGCGCTGATGTGACTGACAAGTTCGACATTAAGGTTGAAAATGGTGTTATGACCGCAACTCTTAAAGCTGGCTTCACTAAGTCACTTGGAGACGCAGACGATACACAAATCATCGACACAACTAAATTCGAGTTTGGTCGCTACTATAAATTCGATATCCCAGCCACTGTTAAAACAGACGTTGAAGGTGGAGTAGACATCGAAAATACAGCAGCGCAAATTGTAAACTACTACAACCCATCTACAAAGAAAGTTGAAAAACCAGAAAAGCCAACTGAAAAACGTGTCAACTCAGTTCCAATTGAAGTCGAATTCAACTTCACTAAGAAATTGGAAGGTCGTGAGTTGAAAGCTGGTGAGTTCAGCTTCGTATTGAAGGACTCTAAAGGTACTGAAATCGAAACAGTTCAAAACGACAAAGACGGAAACGTTAAGTTTAAAGCCATTGAGTACAAGAAAGGCGAAGAAGGCACTTACAAGTACACAATTGAAGAAGTTAAAGGATCTGACTCTACGGTTACTTATGATACTATGAAGGCTGAAGTAACTGTTGAAGTGAAGCACGATGGAACTGCTAAAGCACTTGTTAAGACAGTAACAGATGCTGAGGATAAAGAGTTCAACAACCGTGTGACACCTCCATCAACGCCTGAGTTTAACCCAGAAAAATATATTCTTAATGAAGAGAAATTTGATATTACTGGAACTAAACTTCTCGACGATGACAAAGAGTTGACTGATAAAGTAGCTGATACTAACAAAGACCCATATGCGGACAAAGTTGATAATAATGAATCACAAAATATCAATACTCAAACACTCCACAAAGGTGATAAGGTTGTTTACCAAGTCTGGTTGGATACAACTAAATTCACAGAAGCTCACAATATTCAATCTGTTGGAATTACAGATAAATATGACAGTGAAAACTTGGATGTTCATCTAGTTGATATTAAAGCTTACGATTCAGTGACTGGTGAAGATGTAACCGCTAAGTTTGATATCTCAATTGTAGATGGTGTAATTACTGCTACATCTAAGGCTGATTTGACCAAGTCACTTGGAGATGCGGAAGATACTCAAGTAATCGACACTGCTAAATTAGCATTTGGACGTTACTACAAGTTTGATATTCTTGCACGAATCAAGGATACTGCTAAGGAAGGTGTAGATATTGAAAATACAGCTTCTCAAATCGTTCACCAATACGATCCAACTAAGAAATCAGTTGAAAAACCAGAAAAACCAACTGAAAAACGTGTTGTAAATATTCCAGTTAAAGTTGAATTCAACTTCACTAAGAAATTGGAAGGCCGTGCACTGAAGGCAGGCGAGTTTACTTTTGTACTCAAAGATAAGGATGGAAATGTGATTGAAACTGTAAGCAATGATGCTGAAGGTAAGATCAAGTTCTCAGCTCTTGAATTCAAACGTGGTCAAGAAGGTACTTATATTTATCATGTAGAAGAAGTGAAAGGTACAGAGGCTGGAGTTGAGTACGATAAGATGGTAGCGACTGTTGGAGTTACTGTAACTAAGGATGGTAAAGTGTTGACTCTTACTTCACAAATGCCGGAAGATACTGAGTTTAACAACAAGGTAACACCGCCAACACCACCAACCCCACCGGTGACACCGCCGACCCCACCGGTAACGCCACCAACCCCACCGGTGACACCACCGACCCCTCCGGTAACACCACCGACCCCGCCGGTAACGCCACCAACCCCACCGGTGACACCACCGACCCCTCCGGTAACGCCACCAACCCCACCGGTGACACCACCGACTCCACCGGTGACACCACCGACCCCTCCGGTAACGCCACCAACCCCACCGGTGACACCACCAACCCCGCCGGTGACACCACCAACACCGCCGGTGACACCACCAACCCCGCCGGTAACGCCACCAACCCCACCGGTGACACCACCGACCCCTCCGGTAACACCACCAACCCCACCGGTGACACCACCGACTCCACCAGTGACCCCACCGACCCCTCCGGTAACGCCACCAACCCCACCGGTGACCCCACCGACTCCACCGGTGACCCCACCGACCCCTCCGGTAACGCCACCAACCCCACCGGTGACCCCACCGACCCCGCCAGTAACCCCACCAACTCCACCGGTAACCCCACCAACCCCGCCGGTAACCCCACCGACCCCGCCGGTAACCCCACCAACCCCACCAACCCCACCAGTAACCCCACCGACCCCTCCGGTAACCCCACCAACTCCACCAGTAACGCCACCAACTCCTGAAAAGCCTAAAGGTCGTGAATTGCCAAATACTGGTGAGCAGTCTACAGCTGGAGTAATTGCTCTAGGTGCAGCACTTGGTCTAGTAGGACTTGGTTTAGTTGCAAAACCAAAAAGACGTGAAGACTAAAATTACGAAGACATCAATATTTTGGTGTTAAACTTACAATTTTAGTTCTAAAAGAAGAGGCTTTGCTCTTATGAGCAAAGCCTCTTTTATGTATTTCCTAAACTTTACATTATTCTATAAAATTTAAAATATTAAACCGTTTTCACTTGACAAAAATTGGTCTATACCATATAATAAAATAAAGAAATATGGAGGAACAATTATGAAAGTTATTCAAGTGAAAAATCCTGAAGAAGGTGGAAAAGTAGCTTTTGAAATTTTAAAAGAAAAGTTAGCAAACGGTGCACAAACATTGGGGCTTGCGACCGGTAGCAGTCCACTTGAATTTTATGGGGAAATCGTTAAGAGTGACCTTGATTTTTCAAATCTTACTAGTGTAAACTTGGACGAATACGTAGGACTTGATGGCGATAACCCACAATCTTATCGATACTTTATGCAAGAAAATCTCTTCAATAAAAAGCCGTTTAAAGAAAGCTTTTTACCTCGTGGTGTCAAAGACAATGCTGAAGAAGAAGTAGAACGCTATAATCAAATTCTCGCTGATCATCCAGTCGATTTACAAATTCTGGGAATTGGTCGAAACGGGCACATTGGCTTTAATGAACCAGGAACTCCATTTGATAGTCAAACCCATCTTGTAGATCTTGATCAGTCTACTATTGAAGCAAACGCTCGCTTCTTTGACAAGATTGAAGATGTCCCAACTCAGGCTATCTCAATGGGAATTAAAAATATTTTAGATGCTAAATCCATTCTTCTCTTTGCTTATGGTGAATCAAAAGCAGAAGCCATTGCAGGAACTGTTGAAGGTCCAGTAACTGAAAGCCTTCCGGCAAGTAGCTTGCAAAATCATCCAGATGTGACTATTATCGCGGATGCAGCTGCCCTTAGCTTGTTGAAAAAATAAATTCGCAACCACTTGCTCTTTTGGGTGAGTGGTTTTAGACATATAAAACTTCAACTTCACTTTAGGAGGACACATGAATGAAGAAGAATTTCTAAAAATAAAAGAAGCATATAAGAGCGCTAGAACGGAAGAAAGAAACAGAATAATAGACTTCATTACAAAAAAGAAAGATAATGAAGGGAATTATCTTTTTACTAAGTCAAAAGATAAACCATTTAACACAAGAAATCAATATTCAGGAGGTGTAGGAAATAAAAAGTACACCTCGGGTAGTAGATTATCTAGACCATATGATTTATCAAATCATATGTGGATTGATTTGTCATATAAAGGAAATGATATACTAATCTCTTTACAGTCTTTTGATATTGATCCAAATAAAAATAAAAATCTTCACGTCTTATATGATAGAATAGGCATCTTATTTGAACAATCTAAAAAAATTCCAATTTTTAAAGATTGTTATACAATAACTAAAGTCAGTGATGCTTTTCTTAAAATGGAAACAACAAACTGGGAACTACCTTTATCTCAAGCAGATATGGAGGAGATGGTGAACTATATTATTAATCATTATGAAGAATAAAAAACTTAGTTTCCTCTTGACATTTATTCATTTTGCATGTAGAATAGAATAGATCTTGAACTTGAAGGGAGTGAAAAAAATGTCTAAAACAGTAGTACGTAAGAATGAATCTCTTGACGATGCACTTCGTCGTTTCAAACGTGCGGTTACTAAAGCTGGTACTCTTCAAGAAACACGCAAACGTGAATTCTATGAAAAACCTTCTGTAAAACGTAAACGTAAATCAGAAGCAGCTCGTAAACGTAAAAAATTCTAATTTAAAATGAAAGGCTAGACTTATCTAGTCTTTTTTCTTTTTCAAATAAATGACTTAAATACTGTTAAAATCAGAAACTTCTTCCTACAATCTGATATAATAGTAAGAGAACTCAATTGAAGGAGGAATATATGTCGGTTTCAGTAAAAGAAGTAATTGAGAAGCTTAGACTGGACATTGTCTATGGCGAACCTGAATTACTGGAAAAGGAAATCAATACTGCAGATATAACGCGACCAGGTCTTGAAATGACAGGCTATTTTGATTACTACACTCCAGAGCGTATCCAACTGTTGGGGATGAAGGAGTGGTCTTACCTAGTCTCTATGCCTTCTCAAAATCGTTACGATGTCTTGAAAAAAATGTTCTTACCAGAAACACCTGCGGTCATCGTTGCCCGTGGTTTGGTGGTTCCAGAGGAAATGTTGAAGGCTGCTAGAGAATGTAAAATTGCGATTTTAACTAGTCGTACAGCAACCAGTCGTTTGTCTGGAGAACTATCTAGTTATCTGGACTCCCGCTTAGCTGAACGTACAAGTGTACATGGGGTCCTAATGGATATCTATGGTATGGGTGTTCTCATTCAAGGTGATAGTGGTATTGGTAAGAGTGAGACTGGTCTTGAGCTTGTAAAACGTGGACATCGTTTAGTCGCAGATGATCGGGTAGATATCTATTCTAAGGACGAGATGACACTTTGGGGAGAACCTGCTGAAATCTTGAAACATCTGATCGAAATTCGTGGAGTAGGGATCATCGATGTCATGAGTCTATACGGTGCCAGTGCAGTTAAGGATTCTTCACAAGTTCAGCTAGCTGTTTATTTGGAAAATTATGATACACATAAGACCTTTGATCGCTTAGGGAATAATGCTGAAGAACTAGAAGTTTCTGGAGTTACCATTCCACGTATCCGCATCCCAGTTAAAACAGGGCGCAATATTTCTGTTGTTATCGAGGCGGCAGCTATGAATTATCGTGCAAAAGACATGGGCTTTGATGCGACGCGTCTGTTTGAAGAAAGATTGACGAAATTAATTGAAAAGAACGAGGTGACTCATGATTGATCCAGTTGCTTTTCAAATTGGTCCGCTAGCTATTAGATGGTATGCACTCTGTATCGTTTCCGGCCTTATCTTAGCGGTATATCTAGCAAGTAAAGAAGCGCCTAAAAAGAATATCTTATCGGAAGATATTTTGGATTTTATTTTAATTGCCTTTCCTTTGTCAATCATCGGCGCGAGACTGTACTATGTCATTTTTAGATTTGACTATTATAGTCAACATCTAGGAGAGATATTTGCTGTCTGGAATGGTGGTCTCGCTATTTATGGTGGTTTAATTACAGGTGCTACTGTACTTTACATCTTTGCGGATCGAAAGCTGATTAATACATGGGATTTCTTGGATATTGCAGCACCAAGTGTCTTGATTGCCCAGAGTCTTGGACGTTGGGGAAATTTCTTTAACCAAGAAGCTTACGGAGCAGTTGTAGAAAACCTTGATTATTTACCTGGTTTTATTAAGAATCAGATGTATATTGATGGTTCTTATCGTCAACCAACCTTCCTGTACGAGTCCATTTGGAACCTGATTGGTTTTAGTTTAATTGTTATTTTTAGACGCCGATTAAAGGGAATTCGTCGTGGTCATATCACAGCTTTTTATCTAATTTGGTATGGATTTGGGCGTATGATTATCGAAGGCATGCGCACAGATAGTCTCATGTTCTTAGGAATTCGAGTATCTCAGTTGTTATCCGTCTTCTTAATTGGTCTTGGAATTTATATTATTGTTTATCAAAACCGGAAAAAAGCACCATTTTATAATGTAAAAAAGGAGAATTAAAATGTTAGAAGTTGCTTATATTCTTGTGGCTATCGCCTTGATTGTATTTATCGTTTATTTGATTATTACACTTCAAAAAGTTGGACGTGTAATCGATGAAACTGAAAACACTGTTAAAACCTTAACTTCAGATGTAAATGTTACTCTACATCACACAAACGAACTTCTTGCCAAGGTCAATGTTCTTGCTGATGATATCAATGTCAAAGTTGCAACCATTGATCCACTCTTTACTGCTGTTGCAGACCTTTCTGTTTCTGTTTCTGATTTAAATGAGCAGGCACGTGTGTTGGGTAAAAAAGCATCATCTGCAGGTTCAAAAACGTTAAAGACTAGTGCAGGTTTGTCTGCCATTCGTGTTGCGAGTAAATTTTTTAAAAAATAAAAAGGAGATAACTCATGGGTAAATTATCATCAATCCTTTTAGGGACTGTTTCAGGTGTGGCTGTTGCCTTGTTTCTAACAAGTGAAAAAGGGAAGCGAGTTACTAGTCAAGCACAAGACTTTATTGAAGATCTGAAAGAAGATCCTGAATATGCAAAAGAACAAGCTCTTGAAAAATTGACAGACGTCAAAGAGCAAACCAAAGAATTTGTTCTAAAGACAAAAGAACAAGTAGAATCAGGTGAAATTACCTTTGATTCAGTTCTTGAAAAATCTAAATCTTTAGCTCAACAAGCGACTGAAGCTTCAAAAGAGACCTTGAACAATCTCAAGGAGCAATTGGAAGAAAAAGTAGTTGTTGAAGACCAAGAAGACGGTCAAGAAATCGTTATCGAAATTGAAGAAGATTAAAATAGAAATCACTATTCTTGATTTTCAAAGAATCAGGAATGGTGATTTTTTTCTTGAGATAAGTCTTTGTGGTATAATAAATACTATGCAGAAGAAAC
The DNA here is from genome assembly GCF_053010305.1 of Streptococcus sp. Z554. Lineage (NCBI taxonomy): Bacteria > Bacillati > Bacillota > Bacilli > Lactobacillales > Streptococcaceae > Streptococcus > Streptococcus sp. Z554. The sequence continues at coordinate 457,837 of NZ_JBRKNV010000001.1, read as the reverse complement.
CAACATCAGCTTATGTGCACATTCCCTTTTGTACACAAATCTGTTATTATTGTGACTTTTCAAAGGTCTTTATAAAAAATCAACCGGTAGATAGCTATCTAGAGCATTTACTGCAAGAGTTTAATTCTTACGATATTCAAAAGTTGCGTACTCTCTATATTGGAGGAGGGACACCGACAGCCTTATCAGCTTTACAATTAGAGACTTTGCTAGATGGTTTGACTAGAAATTTGGATTTGTCTGTTTTAGAAGAATTGACCATCGAAGCCAATCCTGGTGATTTAGATGAGGACAAGATTGCAGTTTTAAAGAATTCAGCTGTCAATCGTGTTTCACTAGGTGTTCAAACATTTGATGATAAAATGCTGAAAAAAATTGGTCGAAGCCACTTGGAAAAAGATATCTATGAAAATATAGATCGTCTCAAGTTAGCAGGGTTTGATAATATTTCCATTGATTTGATTTACGCTCTTCCTGGTCAAACTATGGAACAAGTCAAGGATAATGTTGCCAAGGCCATTGCTTTGGACATTCCCCATATGAGTCTCTATAGCTTGATTTTGGAAAATCATACGGTCTTTATGAATCGCATGAGACGTGGGAAATTACCGCTTCCTAAAGAAGAAGTAGAAGCTGAAATGTTCGAATATATCATTGCTGCATTAGAGCGTGCTGGTTTTGAGCATTACGAAATTTCAAATTTTTCAAAACCAGGTTTTGAAAGTCGTCATAACCTCATGTATTGGGATAATGCCGAGTATTATGGTATCGGTGCTGGTGCTTCTGGTTATGTCAATGGTGTTCGCTATAAAAATCATGGGCCTATCCGCCATTATTTGAAGGCAGTAGAAGAGGGAAATGCCCGAATTACAGAGGAACATTTAACTTTGCGAGAGCAGATGGAAGAAGAGATGTTTCTTGGCCTTCGTAAGAAGTCTGGTGTTTCCATGACACGATTTGAAGAAAAATTTGCTAGGTCTTTTGAAGATGTATATGGTCAAGTCGTAAGAGATTTGTGCCATCAGGGGCTTTTACAAGTAGAAGGTCAACAAATACGAATGACAAAGAAAGGTCTCTTTCTAGGAGATACAGTAGCAGAAAGATTTATATTGGAGTAGAATTATGGGCTTAACTTATCAAATGAAGATGAAAATTCCTTTTGATATGGCTGACATGAATGGTCATATCAAGCTACCAGATGTGATCTTGTTATCTTTGCAGGTATCAGGAATGCAGTCAATTGAATTGGGAGTAAGTGACAAGGATGTTTTAGAACAGTATAATCTAGTCTGGATTATCACGGACTATGATATTGATGTAGTCCGTTTGCCTCGTTTTGCTGAGGAGATTACAATCGAAACAGAAGCCTTGACTTATAACCGTCTTTTTTGCTACCGCCGTTTTACTATTTATGATGAAGCTGGTCAAGAAATTATTCACATGGTAGCTACCTTTGTCCTTATGGATCGTGAGAGTCGGAAGGTCCACCCTGTAGAACCAGAAATTGTCGCTCCTTATCAATCTGAGTTTTCTAAGAAACTCCTTCGTGGACCAAAATACGCTGAGCTGGAAGAAGCGATAAGAAAAGACTACCATGTTCGTTTTTACGACTTGGATATGAATGGCCATGTCAATAACAGCAAATACCTAGATTGGGTCTTTGAGGTCATGGGGGCAGATTTCCTAACCAATCATATCCCTAAAAAAATCAACCTCAAGTATGTCAAGGAAGTTCGACCAGGTGGTATGATTACTTCTAGTTACGAATTGAATGGGCTAGAAAGTAATCACCAAGTCACAAGTGATGGCGACATCAATGCTCAGGCAAAGATAATTTGGCAAGAAATTAACACAGATTAGAAAGTAATATATGACTTATAAAGGCTATTTAATTGATTTAGACGGTACAATTTATAAAGGAAAAGATAGAATCCCAGCGGGAGAAGCTTTTGTACATGAGTTGCAGAAAAGGGAAATTCCTTATCTTTTTGTAACAAACAACACTACTCGTACACCTGAAAGTGTTCAAGAAATGTTGGCAAATCAGTTTAATATTGACACGCCTGTATCGACAATCTATACTGCAACCTTAGCGACTATTGATTACATGAATGATTTAGGTCTTGAAAAGACTGTTTATGTAATTGGAGAAGCAGGGCTCAAGGAAGCGATCAAAGCAGCTGGTTATGTTGAAGATAAAGAAAATCCAGCCTATGTGGTTGTAGGTTTGGACTGGCAAGTTGACTATGAAAAATTTGCTACTGCAACCTTAGCTATTCATAAGGGTGCTCATTTTATTGGTACCAATCCTGATTTGAACATTCCAACCGAGCGCGGTCTTTTACCTGGTGCAGGTTCAATCATTACTTTGTTAGAAGTAGCAACAAGAGTCAAGCCTGTTTATATTGGGAAGCCAAATGCTATCATCATGGATAAGGCTGTTGAACATTTAGGACTTAAGCGTCAAGAAATTGTCATGGTCGGGGATAATTATCTGACTGATATTCGAGCTGGTATTGACAATGGGATTCCAAGCCTTTTGGTGACGACAGGATTTACAAAACCTGAAGAAGTGCCAAATCTACCAATCGCCCCAACCCATGTGCTTTCAAGTCTTGCGGAGTGGAATTTCGATGAAAACTAAGTTTACTTTTGTAGGAAGTCTGTTCTTTCTTCTTTCTCTTGCCATTTTGTTGACAATTTACCTGGCTTGGTTGGTTTACCCTCTGGAAATTTCTTGGCTAAATCTGACCAGTCGTGTTCCTTTCCAAACTCAGACTATCCAGCATAACTTCAATGTTTTGATGGATTATTTAACCAATCCATTGAGTCGAGTATTGGAAATGCCGGATTTTCCTTCGTCTGCCTCAGGGCTCCATCATTTTGTGGTTGTGAAGGGACTCTTCCATCTGACTCAAGGAGTAGCCATAGTTACTCTACCGATTTTTTATCTTTTTTGGAAGCAAGTCATTCAGAAAGGTTTTCTGTCTCTTTATCGCAGAGGTCTTTTGATTATGCTTTCTCTACCTTTGGTTCTTGGTTTAGTTGGTGTTTTCATTGGATTTGAACAGTTCTTTACTTTATTCCATCAGATACTTTTTGTAGGTGATGATAGCTGGCTGTTTGATCCTGCAAAAGATCCAGTTATTCTCATCCTACCAGAGAATTATTTCTTGCATGCCTTTCTCCTATTTTTCTGCTTGTATGAACTGCTTTTTGGCTTCATGTATCTCCTTAGTTGGAAAGAATTACCGAAAAAAGAATAAATGCATAAAATTGTTTTAAAAAATTGTAGGAAAAACCTATTTTTCTTTAAAAAGTAGGTTTTTTTATGGAAATAACTAGTCAAGCGCTTTATTTTTTTGTATAATAGAGTTAGAAAAGTATGCAAAGAAGAGAATAGCATGATTACACTATTTTTATCACCGAGTTGTACATCATGTCGTAAGGCAAAGGCCTGGCTTGATAATCATAAGGTGCCTTTCCAAGAGCACAACATTATGACCAGTCCTTTAACAAGAAAAGAATTACAACACATTCTTTCCTTGACCGAAAACGGTACCGATGACATTATTTCAACTCGTTCAAAAATTTTCCAAAAGTTAAATATCGATGTGGAAAGTATCTCGGTGACAGAGTTGCTTAATTTAATTGAGCAATATCCTAGTCTTTTGCGTCGTCCAATCATCATTGATGATAAACGTATGCAGATTGGCTTTAATGAAGATGAGATTCGTGCATTTCTTCCTCGTAGCTACCGTAAGCAAGAATTGAAAGAAGCTACCTTGAGAGCTGGTATTAATTAGATGAATAAACAGTATAGTTACCCACTAGATTTGTCGTGGAGCACTGAAGAACTTGCTTCAGTGCTTTCTTTTTTTAATGATGTTGAAGCTGCCTATGAGACACAGGTAGATGCTAAGAAACTATTAGATTCCTACAAGGTATTCAAGTCAGTCGTTCCAAGTAAGAGCGAAGAAAAGCGTTTGGGACGTGAATTTGAATCAGTTAGCGGATATTCTTTCTACCGTGCAGTCCAATTGGCTAAAGAAAAAGGAGAAGGGAAGATTGCACTTGGAAAATAAATTTACATTTGCCAAAGAAATTGTCAAGGAAGCAGGGCAATACATTCTCGAGAATATGAAGGAAGAACTCGAAGTTGAGAGAAAATCTTCGCCTACAGATTTGGTAACGAAGTTAGATAGAGAAGTTCAAGCCTTACTTATTGAGAAAATACGTTCTCGTTATCCGAATGATCTATTCTGTGCGGAAGAAGGCTGTCTGCGTGCAGCAGTAGGGAAAGGTTCTGTGTGGATTATTGATCCCATTGATGGAACGAACAACTTCGTAGCTCAAGGTGAAGACTTTGCTGTGATGCTGGCCTATTTTGAGGATGGGGTTGGTAAGTTTGCTATTATCTATGATGTTGTGAAGGGTGATTGCTACCATGGTGGAGGAGATTTCCCACCCTGTCGCAATGATGAACTTTTACCTCCATTTAAAAAGAAACCCTTGAGAGAATTTTTGGTGGCTGGTAATTCTGGAATGTTAGCGACTAACGAATGGGGCTTGGCTGACTTGGGAAATGCGGCCCTTGGTACACGAGTTTATGGCAGTGCCGCTATTAGTTTTGCAAAGGTTCTTTCCGGTCGACTTTTAACGTATATCACTTATTTACAACCTTGGGATTATGCAGCTGCAAGTATTTTAGGTGAAAGTTTGGGTTATAAGGTTCTTACAATTGCTGGTGAGAAAGTCGATTTCGAAACACGTCAAGCCGTTATGATGGTGCCAGTCGAGATGATAGATGAGATTCAATCCTATATCTATGAAAGGAAATAAAGGTAAATGCAATTTCCAGATGGATTTGTAAAAAAATACGAAAGAATCTTGGGAGATGAGGCAAGAGCTTTTCTTGCCTCTTTTGATGAAGAGCCTGTTTCTGCTTTTCGTATCAACCCTTTAAAAGAAAGCCAACTTTCTTTTTCGGATGCTATTCCAAATACACCTTGGGGCTACTATGGCAAGATTTCTGGGAAATCAGCAGAACATGTAACAGGCTTGGTTTATTCTCAAGAACCAGCTGCACAAATGGTCGCACAAGTAGCCCAGCCAAAACCAGGCATGAAGGTTTTAGATCTAGCAGCAGCACCAGGTGGGAAATCCACCCAGCTGGCAGCTTATCTAGCTGGTGAGGGTATTTTAGTTTCCAACGAAATTTCAAACAAACGAGCGAAAGTCTTGGTTGAAAATATGGAACGCTTTGGTGCGACGAATGTCGTTGTAACCAACGAATCTGCAGACCGTTTAGCAAAGGTCTTTAAGGGCTATTTTGACCTGATCGTTTTAGATGCGCCATGCTCAGGAGAAGGGATGTTTCGTAAGCAGCCAGATGCTATGGATTATTGGAGTGAGGATTATCCTAGTCAATGCGCTAGTCTACAACGTGAGATTTTAGAAGATGCTGTTACCATGTTGGCTGATGAAGGTCGACTTGTATATTCTACTTGTACTTGGGCCCCAGAAGAAAATGAGGAAATCATTCACTGGCTTTTAGATAGCTATGATTTTGAATTGATTCCAATCGAACACATCAATGGTATGGTTCCAGGTATCGATTTGCCTGAAACAGCTCGGATGTATCCACATCACTTTAAGGGTGAAGGTCAGTTTGTTGCCCATCTTCAGTTTAAGGGACAAAACAAGCCTGGGAAGTTCAAGCCTTCTAAGACGAATCTCAGTCGTGAACAGTTGAGTTTGTGGCAGGATTTTGAGAAGAAGCATTTAAAAGAAAAACTGCTGGGAGTCCTACAAGTTTTTGGGGACCAACTTTATCTCTTACCAGAAGTCCTACCAGACATTGGTAAACTTAAGATAGCTCGTAATGGTCTTCATCTTGGGACTTTTAAGAAAAAACGCTTTGAGCCAAGTTTTGCTCTAGGATTAGCTTTGAAACCGAGTCAAGTCAAGCAAACGATTGAAATTCCTCAAGAAGACTTCGTTAAATACGTAGCAGGTGAAACGGTTCAATTAAAGCAAGCTTTTAGTAATGGTTGGTACCAAGTTTTGGTTGGTGGAAATGGTCTAGGATTTGCAAAAGTAACCGGAAATACCTTGAAGAACTACTTTCCTAAAGGCTTGAGATTTCAGGTGAAAAACTAGTCAAAATCGGTATTCTATGTTATAGTGGAAGTATGGATTTATTGTGAAAATATTAGAAATTAAGGACGTAAATCCAAGCTATTCATCATTATTTTCAAGGAGACAAATAGTGAAAAAATTAAAAAAACTCACCCTCTCTCTTGCAACCCTTTTACTTGCTGGTTTGCTAGCCGGGTGTGCAAGTTGGATTGATCGCGGGGAGTCTATGACTGCCGTTGGGTCAACTGCCCTCCAACCTTTAGTCGAGGCGGCAGCAGATGAGTTTGCATCTGCCAACATTGGAAAAACAGTTAATGTCCAAGGTGGAGGCTCTGGTACAGGTCTGTCTCAAGTCCAGTCAGGAGCAGTAGACGTTGGCAACTCTGATGTTTTTGCGGAAGAGAAAGATGGTATTGATGCAACAGCCTTAGTTGACCACAAGGTAGCTGTTGCGGGGATAGCTGTTATCATCAACAAAGAAGTAGATGTTGATAATCTTACGACAGAACAACTTCGCAAAATTTTTACAGGTGAAATTACCAACTGGAAAGAAGTTGGTGGTAAGGATTTAGCAATTTCTATTATCAACCGAGCTGCTAGCTCAGGTTCTCGTGCTACCTTTGACAGTGTGATTATGAATGGTCAGTCAGCGATTCAAAGTCAGGAACAAGATTCTAACGGAATGGTTAAATCTATTGTTTCTCAAACACCTGGTGCCATTTCCTACCTAGCCTTTGCCTATGTTGATGACTCAGTAGCGACGATTAAACTTAATGGTTATGAGCCAATATCGGAGAATGTTACCACTAATAATTGGCCATTGTGGTCTTATGAACACATGTATACTCTTGGTGAGCCAAATGAATTAGTTGCAGAATTCTTAAACTTTGTCCTTTCAGATGAAGCTCAGAATGGAATCGTAAAAGGAATGGGCTATATTTCTGTCAAGGAAATGAAAGTTGAAAAAGATGCTGCAGGTACTGTGACAGCAATAGAAGGGAGACAATAATGAATCAAGAAGAATTATCTAAAAAATTGCTCTCTCCGTCAAAGAACTCTCGTCTTGAGAAATTAGGAAAAGGGTTAACTTTTGCCTGCCTTTCTTTGATTGTCATCATCGTTGCTATGATTTTGATCTTTGTAGCTCAGAAAGGCTTATCGACCTTCTTTGTCAATGGAGTCAACATTTTTGATTTTCTATTTGGACAGACTTGGAATCCTTCTGGGAAACAATTTGGTGCCCTACCAATGATTTTGGGCTCCTTTATCGTTACCATCTTATCAGCTCTGATCGCGACACCATTTGCCATTGGTGCAGCAGTCTTTATGACAGAGGTGTCTCCAAAAGGAGCTAAGATTTTGCAACCTGCTATTGAACTCTTAGTTGGGATTCCTTCAGTAGTATATGGATTTATAGGTTTGCAGGTCGTGGTACCATTTGTACGTACTGTCTTTGGTGGAACAGGTTTCGGTATTTTATCAGGAATTTTCGTTCTCTTTGTTATGATTTTGCCGACTGTAACCTTCATGACCACAGATAGCTTACGTGCGGTGCCTCGTCACTACCGTGAAGCCAGTTTAGCTATGGGTGCAACACGCTGGCAAACCATCTGGCGCGTAACCTTGAAGGCGGCCCGCTCAGGTATTTTTACGGCAGTAGTTTTCGGGATGGCGCGTGCTTTTGGTGAGGCCCTTGCGATTCAGATGGTGGTTGGTAACTCAGCAGTTATCCCAACTTCATTGACGACACCAGCAGCGACTTTGACTTCTGTATTGACCATGGGAATCGGAAATACTGTCATGGGAACTGTTGATAATAACGTTCTTTGGTCACTGGCCTTGGTATTGCTCTTGATGAGTTTGGCCTTTAACAGTGTCATTAAATTGATTACAAAAGAGAGAGGAAAGAAAAACTATGCACGCTAAGAAATTAGATAAACTTGCTACAGCTGTCCTCTACACCATCGCAGGAATCATTGTGACCATTCTAGCTTCCTTGATTCTTTATATCTTGGTTCGAGGCTTGCCACATGTTTCTTGGTCATTCTTGACAGGAAAATCATCTTCTTATAAAGCAGGTGGTGGTATTGGGATTCAGCTTTATAATTCCTTTTTCCTTTTAGTGATTACCTTATTTATCTCTGTGCCTCTATCAATGGGTGCTGGAATTTTCCTAGCAGAGTATGCTAAAAAAGGCCGTATTACAAATTTTGTCCGTACCTGTATTGAAATCTTGTCTTCTCTACCATCCGTAGTTGTGGGACTCTTTGGTTACCTCATCTTTGTAGTCCAGTTTGAGTATGGATTTTCTATTATTTCTGGTGCCTTGGCTCTAACAGTCTTCAATCTTCCACAGATGACTCGTAACGTTGAAGACAGTTTGAAACACGTTCACCATACGCAACGTGAAGCTGGTTTGGCACTTGGACTCTCTCGTTGGGAAACAGTTCTTCATGTCGTGATTCCTGAAGCTCTTCCCGGCATTGTGACTGGAATTGTGCTTGCATCAGGTCGTATCTTTGGTGAAGCTGCTGCTCTTATCTATACAGCAGGTCAATCTGCACCAGCTCTTGATTGGTCTAACTGGAATGTTCTCAGCGTAACCAGTCCAATCTCAATCTTCCGTCAAGCAGAAACCTTGGCTGTCCATATCTGGAAAGTCAACAGTGAAGGAACCATTCCTGATGGAACTCTAGTTTCAGCGGGTTCTGCAGCAGTGCTCCTCATCTTTATTTTGATCTTTAACTTTGGAGCACGAAAACTTGGAAGCTACCTACATAAGAAATTAACTGCAGCCTAAAGGAGAAGCCATGTCAAAATATAATTGGGATGAAAGGCATATCATTACTTTTCCAGAAGAAAAAGTGGCCCTCTCTACGAAGGATTTACATGTTTACTATGGTAAGAATGAATCCATCAAGGGCGTGGATATGCAATTCGAAAAAAATAAAATTACGGCCTTGATCGGACCGTCAGGTTCTGGGAAATCAACTTACCTACGCAGTCTCAATCGTATGAATGATACTATTGATATTGCAAAGGTTACTGGACAAATTCTCTATCAAGGAATTGACGTTAACCGTCCTGAAATCAATGTTTATGAAATGCGTAAACACATCGGAATGGTTTTCCAACGTCCAAATCCATTTGCTAAATCAATCTACCGCAACATCACCTTTGCACATGAACGTGCAGGAGTTAAGGACAAGAAAGTTCTTGATGAAATTGTAGAAACCTCTCTTCGTCAGGCTGCCCTCTGGGATCAGGTGAAAGATGACCTTCACAAGTCAGCCTTGACGCTTTCAGGTGGTCAACAGCAACGTCTCTGTATCGCTCGTGCTATTTCTGTAAAACCAGACATCCTCTTAATGGATGAGCCAGCATCAGCCTTGGATCCGATTGCGACAGCTCAGCTTGAGGAAACCATGCTGGAGTTGAAGAAGGACTTCACCATCATCATCGTGACCCATAGTATGCAACAGGCTGCGCGTGCGAGTGACTACACTGGATTTTTCTACTTGGGTGATTTAATTGAGTACGATAAAACGTCAAATATTTTCCAAAATGCTAAGCTACAGTCAACCAATGATTATGTAACTGGACACTTTGGTTAGAAAGGAATCAGTATGACAGAACCGATTTTGCAGGTCAAAGACCTGTCTGTTTATTACAACAAAAAGAAGGCCCTGAATAGTGTTTCCTTATCATTCCAACCCAAGGAAATTACAGCTCTTATAGGGCCATCAGGATCAGGAAAATCAACCCTGCTCAAGGCTATCAATCGTATGGGAGATTTAAATCCAGAGGTGACCACTACTGGTTCAGTGGTCTATAATGGTCACAATATTTATAGCCCTCGTACCGATACGGTTGAATTACGTAAGGAAATCGGGATGGTTTTCCAACAACCCAATCCATTCCCAATGTCTATCTACGAAAATGTTGTTTATGGTCTTCGAATTAATGGAGAGAAAGACAAGCAAGTCTTGGATGAAGCTGTTGAAAAAGCCCTAACCCGTGCTTCAATCTGGGATGAGGTCAAGGACCGTTTGCATGATTCTGCAATTGGTCTTTCAGGAGGACAGCAGCAACGTGTTTGTGTAGCCCGTGTTTTGGCAACCAGTCCAAAGATTATTCTCTTGGATGAACCAACCTCAGCCTTGGACCCTATCTCAGCTGGAAAAATTGAAGAAACCTTATATAGTCTCAAGGACAAGTACACCATGCTATTGGTTACTCGTTCCATGCAACAAGCATCTCGAATCTCTGATAAGACAGGCTTTTTCCTCAATGGAGATTTGATTGAATTTAACGATACCAAAGAAATGTTCCTCTACCCACAACATAAGGAAACAGAAGATTACATTTCAGGTAAATTTGGATAAGGAGAGAATAGATGTTACGATCTCAATTTGAAGAAGATTTAGAGAAATTGCACAACCAATTCTACGCTATGGGACAAGAGGTCCTCTCGCAAATCAATCGTACAGTACGTGCTTTTGTCACCCATGACCGTGACCTAGCTAAAGAAGTTATCGAGCAGGACGCAGAAGTCAATGAATACGAATTGAAACTGGAAAAGAAATCATTTGAAATCATTGCCCTTCAACAGCCAGTTTCACAAGACTTGCGCACAGTTCTAACAGTTCTAAAGGCTGTTTCTGACTTGGAACGTATGGGAGACCATGCTGTATCCATCGCTGAGGCAACCATTCGTATGAAGGGAGAAGAGCGCATCCCAGCTGTTGAAGAAGAAATTAAAAAGATGGGACGCGATGTGAAAGATTTCGTAGAAACAACTCTCGAACTTTACCTGAACGGATCCGTTGATAAGGCTTACGAAGTTGCAACCATGGATGAAAGAATTAACCATTACTTTGAAAATATTCGTGATCTTGCAACTGATGAAATCAGAAAGAACCCAGAAGCTATCGTCACAGGTCGTGATTACTTCCAAGTGATTTCATACTTGGAACGTATCGGAGACTATGCTAAGAATATTTGTGAATGGGTTGTTTACTTTGAAACAGGTAAGATTGTAGAATTGTAAAATTGATTAAATATACACAAAAAGGAGCTAAATGATGAATAAAAGCTCCTTTTTCGATACAAAAATTGAAAAAAACAAATAAATATAAAGTTTTCTATTGACAAATACGGTTCTCCGAGTTATAATTATACAAAATCAACAGAGAGGTTGTTTATTTATGAAATTTAAAAAATGGATATTTGTCTTATGTAGTTTTCTTGCAAGTTTCTTTTTAGTTGCTTGTCAATCGTCTAACTCAGGCTCACAGTCTGCAGTAGAGGCTATCAAACAAAAAGGGAAATTAGTGGTCGCAACCAGTCCTGACTATGCACCATTTGAGTTTCAAGCACTTGTAGATGGGAAAAATCAAGTTGTAGGTGCTGATATTGACATGGCACAAGCAATCGCTGATGAACTTGGAGTGAAATTAGAAGTTTCAAGCATGAGTTTCGATAATGTCTTGACCAGTCTTCAAACAGGAAAAGCTGATTTAGCCATTGCGGGAATCAGTGCAACCGAAGAAAGAAAAGAAGTTTTTGATTTTTCAATTCCTTACTATGAAAACAAAATTAGCTTTCTTATTAGAAAGTCTGATCTTGAAAAATACAAGGATTTGGATTCTCTAGCGAGCGCAAATATCGCAGCTCAAAAAGGAACTGTTCCAGAATCAATGGTTAAAGAGCAACTTCCAAAAGCACAGTTGACTTCATTGACCAACATGGGAGAAGCAGTTAATGAGCTTCAATCAGGTAAAGTTGATGCTGTTCATATGGACGAGCCAGTAGCCCTAAGTTATGCAACTAAAAACTCTGATTTGGCTGTTGCGACAGTCAGCTTGACTATGAAAGAAGGCGAAGAGAATGCAGTAGCTATCAAGAAAGGAAATTCTGACTTGAAGGAAGTGGTTGATAAGGTCATCCAAAAACTCAAAGATGACGGAACTTATCAAACTTATCTTGAAAAGGCTGCTAAGCTAACAGAAGTTGAACAATAAAAAATAACAGAGGCTGGGACAAAAGTCCTAGCCTCTCAATTGTCTTTGGATTATCGAGCAAGACGCAGTGGTTGAGTGGGCTTTACTACGCTGATTTCATCAGCTTTTACAGCCTTATACTCTTCAAAAATCTCTTCAAACCACGTCAGCGTCGCCTTACCGTACTCAAGTACAGCTTGCTGCTAGCTTCCTAGTTTGCTCTTTGATTTTCATTGAGTATTACTCAACTGTGCGGAGGTGGGACGACGAAATCGAATTCTAACGAATGACCGATTTCTGTCCCACTCTCTGTTTTTAAGTAGCTTAATGTTTCTTCTAGATTTTCAAAAGGAATTTTCGCAAAGTGATAGGGACAAGTTTCTATGTAGGATGATGCAAAAAAGTCGAGTTTTAAAGGACTGTGTTTGAGGCCAGCAATTTTAGGATAGTTCCTAAGGTCGAGCAAGACTCCATCATGAAGTGGATAGCTTGGTAGGGAAAGGGGATAAGATTTTAAAAGTTTCTGAATCTGATCCTGACTTTTCTCTTGTAGTGTCAATCTTGCTAGTCTATTTTTCTCAAAGAGTTGACTATCAATATAGAGTGATAAAGCCTTCTGCATAATGAGGTTATTATCATAGTCCAGAATGTTTTTATAGGCGACAAAAGCTTCTTTAATAACATTTGGAAGGATGAGAGCAGTGATTCGAAGTGCAGGGAATATACTTGTTGAAAAAGACTTAATGTAGATAACCAAATCATCTTGGTCCAAATAGTGAAAGGTTTGTCCCATTTTAGGATCTAGATCCCCCAGATAATCATCTTCAACAATATAAATTTGATATTTTGCCGCTAAATCAAGGATAGCACGTTTCTCATCTTCAGAATAAGAATGTCCCAGAGGATAGTGGAAACGTGGAATGGTGTAGAAAAATTTAATGTTACCACTTCTAAAGTGTTCTTCAAGTTCTTTCAGATCAATGCCATCCACCCGACGTTCAATGGTTTGATAGGGAAGATTTTGAGCCAGCAGAAGCTGATTCATTCTATGATAGGTTGGTTGTTCGACCAGTATTTCTTGAGCCTTACCTGGAAAATCAATCTGAGAAAGAATAAAAAGTGCTTGCTGGGTTCCAGTTGTCAGGACTAATTGGTCGGGTTTACTATAGATAGCTTGCTCAAAAAGGAGTTTCTGAACAGACTTTCGTAATTCTTCTAAGCCCTCTTGGTGTTCATAATAGTTGTAGAGATAGTTTTCTCGACCAATCAAGCTTTCGTTTACACAAAGGCGAAAGTCATCATAGGCAGCAGCATGTTCGTCATTGACCGAGATAACGAGGTCTTCGTGGCTAGCTTGTTGTTCTAGAACATAATAGCCACTTTGAGGTTTGGAGTATATGTATTTCTCGTATCGGAGTTCCAAAAGTGCACGTTGCACCGTATCTTTACTGCAGTGGAAGTCTTGACTGAGTTTACGGATAGAAGGTAGACGACTTCCTGTTTGAAGTTTTCCTGATTCTATCTCTGCTTTTAGATAGTGAACAACCTGTTCGTACTTGCTTTCTTGCTTCATTCCAGACCTCTCTTGATTTTGTTACATTGTACCCTTTTTTTAAACGTTTGGCAATGTTATACTCTTTGAAAATCTCTTCAAACCACGTCAGTTTCACCTTGCCGTATATATGTTACTGACTTCGTCAGTTCTATCCACAACCTCAAAACAGTGTTTTGAGCAACCTGCGACTAGCTTCCTAGTTTGCTCTTTGATTTTCATTGAGTATTAAAAGGCTTTTCAACGTTCAATTCTAAGAAGAAATGTGATATACTTAGTAAGTAAAATTTTCAAAGAAGAGTGAGATGATAAAGGTGCAAGAACCAGTTAAATTATTTCAATACAATACCTTGGGAGCTTTGATGGCAGGACTATACGGTGGGACCATGACCGTTGGTGAGTTGCTTGAACATGGGGATTTAGGACTAGGAACCTTGGATTCTATTGATGGAGAATTGATTGTCTTAGATGGTAAAGCCTATCAAGCTAAAGGTTCAGGGGAGAAGCCTGAAATTGTAGAAGTTTCACCAGACGCACTGATTCCTTATGCGGCAGTTGTCCCCCACCAGGCAGAAGTTATTTTCCGTCAGCGTTTTGAAATGACTGATAAGGAACTAGAAAAACGAATTGAATCCTACTATGATGGGGAAAATCTTTTCCGTTCGATTAAAATTCATGGTGATTATAAACACATGCATGTTCGCATGATTCCCAAATCAACATCCGAAACAAAGTTCGCTGAGGTCGCGACTCATCAGCCTGAATATAGAGCTGAAAATGTGACAGGGACTATCGTTGGTTTCTGGACACCAGAGATTTTTCATGGGGTTAGTGTTGCCGGTTATCATTTACACTTTATCTCAGATGACCTAACCTTTGGTGGCCACGTCATGGACTTTGTCATCAAGGAAGGAATCATAGAGGTTGGAGCGGTTGATCAACTGGATCAACGTTTTCCTGTCCAGGATCGTCAGTACCTCTTTGCAAAGTTTAACGTTGAAGAGATGAAAAAAGATATCAATCAGGCAGAATAAAAGGAGACAAGTATGAAAATTCATGTCATAATCACAATGATCGCTTTAGTTGTATTTCTCATAGCAGCCATTTGGTATGCAAAAAAGAAGTACAAGATTAATCTTTCAGTTTTAGGCCTTGGGGCAGTCGCATTCTTTGTTTCCTCTCAAGTCTTAGAGAAGATTGTTCACCTTATCGTTCTTCATCCACAAAAAGATGGTACCATTTCGCTTATGCAGGAGCATCCTTTTCTATATGTCCTTTATGGAATCGCAATGGCAGCTTTCTTTGAAGAAACAGCGCGCCTTGTCTTCTTTAAATGGTTAGAGAAGAAGAGAGCATTGGAAGATGCGGATGCCCTCGCCTATGGACTTGGTCATGGTGGCTTGGAATTGCTCTACCTTGGAATGGGAAGCTTGATTAGTCTATTAGTCCTCTTTTCATTATTAGAGTCTTCAAATCCAGATTTGGCAAATATCCTTCCCCAAAATACTCTTGAAACAGTTCAATCTCTATCTGGGTGGCAGGTATATTTACTAGGTGTTGAACGTGTGCTTGCTCTAATTATGCAAATCTGTCTCACTTTCTGGGTTTATCAAGCAGTTCGTCAAAAGAATTGGATTTATCTAGCAACGGCTTATGCTTTACATGCCTTCTTTGATTTGGCTCCGAGTCTATCACAGGTTGGTTGGATTTCAAATCCGCTTCTAGTCGAAGGGTTGTTAGCAGTGGAAGTTGTCCTATTTATCTACTTTACAAAAACGATCTTATATAAAAAATAATCATGCAAAAGAGGTCTAACCTCTTTTTTATTTGTATGGATAAAAAAGCTCAGCAAATCATCGAAAAATGCTCCTAAAAATGGTATAATAGAATGTATTTTATAAAAGGATAAGAAAGATGACTGTATTAGAAAAATTAAAAGAAAACTTAGATGGAATTGATATTCGATTCGATGAGCCATTGAAAACTTATACCTATACCAAAGTCGGAGGGAAGGCAGATTACTTAGCTTTTCCTCGCAATCGTTATGAGATGGCCCATGTGGTTAAGTTTGCCAATCAAGAAAATATCCCATGGATGGTTCTCGGAAATGCCAGTAATATTATCGTCCGAGAAGGCGGAGTCCGTGGATTTGTCATTATGTGTGACAAGCTCAACAATGTTTCAGTTGATGGTTATACCATTGAAGCAGAAGCAGGAGTTAACTTGATCGAAACAACTCGCATTGCTCTTCGCCATAGTTTGACTGGTTTTGAGTTTGCCTGCGGCATTCCAGGAAGTGTCGGTGGCGCTGTTTTTATGAACGCTGGTGCCTACGGTGGTGAGATTGCACATATCATTCAATCCTGTCAGATCTTAACAAAGGAAGGCGAAATCGAGACTTTATCAGTCAAAGATTTAGCCTTTGGTTACCGTCATTCAGCTATTCAAGATTCTGGAGCAGTTGTCTTATCAGCTAAGTTCGCACTTTCTCCTGGGAATTATGAAACAATCAAACAAGAAATGGATCGCTTGACCCACCTTCGGGAACTCAAACAACCTTTGGAATATCCATCATGTGGTTCAGTCTTTAAACGTCCAGTCGGGCATTTTGCAGGACAATTGATTTCAGAAGCTGGTTTGAAGGGCTACCGTATCGGTGGTGTCGAAGTCTCAGAAAAACATGCAGGCTTTATGATTAATGTAGCTGATGGAACTGCTAGAGATTATGAAGACTTAATTGAGTCTGTCATTGAAAAAGTTAGAGAACATTCTGGTGTTACCCTTGAGAGAGAAGTTCGTATCTTGGGTGAACACGAATAACATTATTATTAAACATTATACAAAGATTGGGATTTTATCGCTAGATATTGTTTGGGTCAATTCATTACAGTTATTGCTAGCATTTAACAAGGTCCCAATTTGTTAATTTATAAAAGAAGAAGGAATTTAGAGGAATTGAAAAAACCAATTATCGAATTCAGAAACGTTTCTAAAGTTTTTGAAGATAGTGACACTACGGTTCTCAAGGATATTAACTTTGAGTTGGAAGAAGGAAAATTTTATACACTGCTAGGAGCATCTGGTTCAGGGAAATCAACCATTCTTAATATCATAGCAGGTTTGCTGGATGCAACGACGGGTGATATTTTACTGGATGGCGTGCGAATCAATGATATCCCTACCAATAAGCGCGATGTTCACACGGTCTTCCAATCTTATGCCTTATTCCCGCACATGAATGTCTTTGAGAATGTTGCTTTTCCATTGCGATTGCGAAAGGTTGATAAAAAAGAAATCGAAAAACGTGTCTTAGAAGTTCTCAAGATGGTACAGCTTGAAGGATATGAAAAGCGTTCAATCCGTAGGCTATCTGGAGGGCAACGCCAGCGTGTGGCTATTGCGCGTGCCATCATCAACCAACCTCGAGTGGTACTCTTGGATGAGCCCTTGTCAGCACTGGACTTGAAGTTGCGGACAGACATGCAGTACGAACTACGAGAACTGCAACAACGCTTGGGCATCACTTTTGTCTTTGTTACTCACGATCAGGAAGAAGCTCTGGCCATGAGTGACTGGATTTTTGTCATGAATGACGGTGAGATTGTTCAGTCTGGAACACCAGTTGATATCTATGATGAACCTATCAACCACTTTGTTGCAACCTTCATCGGTGAATCAAATATCTTGCCAGGAACCATGATTGAGGACTACTTGGTCGAGTTCAATGGTAAACGATTTGAAGCGGTCGACGGTGGGATGAAGCCAAATGAACCGGTCGAAGTCGTCATTCGTCCAGAGGACTTGCGCATTACTCTTCCTGAAGAAGGGAAGCTTCAAGTTAAGGTCGACACGCAGCTTTTTCGTGGCGTGCACTATGAGATTATCGCCTATGATGAACTCGGCAATGAATGGATGATTCACTCGACTCGTAAGGCCATCGTGGGTGAGGAAATCGGCCTGGACTTTGAACCAGAAGATATCCACATCATGCGTCTCAATGAAACAGAAGAAGAGTTCGATGCTCGTATCGAAGAATACGTAGAAATCGAAGAGCAAGAAGCAGGGCTGATTAACGCTATCGAGGAGGAAAGAGATGAAGAAAACAACCTCTAAACTCTTTGTAGTGCCCTACATGCTTTGGATTGCACTCTTTGTATTGGCACCCTTGGTCTTGATTTTTGGACAATCCTTTTTCAACATCGAAGGTCAGTTCAGTTTAGAAAACTATAAATCCTATTTTGCGTCACAAAACTTGACCTACCTTAAAATGAGCTTTAACTCGGTTCTTTATGCAGGGATTGTGACTCTAGTGACACTCTTGATTAGCTATCCAACAGCCCTCTTTTTGACACGTCTCAAACACCGTCAACTCTGGCTCATGCTAATTATCTTGCCAACCTGGATCAATCTTCTCCTTAAGGCCTATGCTTTTATCGGGATTTTTGGTCAAAATGGCTCTATTAATCAATTTCTAGAATTTATCGGAATCGGTTCGCAGCAGTTACTCTTTACCGACTTCTCATTTATCTTTGTCGCAAGCTATATCGAGCTTCCATTTATGATTTTGCCCATCTTCAATGTTTTAGATGATATGGATCACAATCTCATCAATGCTAGCTATGACCTCGGTGCAACTAAGTGGGAAACCTTCCGCCATGTCATCTTCCCCCTTTCTATGAATGGAGTGCGAAGCGGAGTCCAATCTGTCTTTATTCCGAGTTTGAGTCTTTTTATGCTGACCCGTTTGATTGGTGGGAACCGAGTGATTACCTTGGGGACTGCCATCGAGCAGAACTTCTTGACCAATGACAACTATGGTATGGGGTCAACTATCGGTGTGGTTCTTATCCTAACCATGTTCATCACCATGTGGGTGACTAAGGAAAGGAGAGAACGATGAAAAAATTATCAAATCTTTACCTAGCCTTTGTCTTTATCGTCCTCTATTTGCCAATCTTTTACTTGATTGCTTATGCCTTCAATGCTGGGGATGATATGAATAGCTTTACAGGCTTTAGTTTGACTCACTTCGAGACTATGTTTGGTGATGGAAGGCTCATGCTGATTTTGGTGCAGACCTTTTTACTAGCCTTTCTATCAGCCTTGATTGCGACTGTTATTGGGACTTTCGGTGCCATTTACATTTACCAATCACGCAAAAAATACCAAGAAGCCTTTCTATCACTTAATAATATTTTGATGGTTGCGCCAGACGTTATGATTGGTGCCAGCTTCTTGATTCTCTTTACCCAACTCAAGTTCTCTCTTGGCTTTCTGACTGTTCTATCCAGTCACGTGGCCTTCTCAATTCCAATCGTAGTGCTCATGGTCTTGCCTCGATTGAAAGAGATGAATGGAGATATGATCCATGCAGCCTATGACCTTGGAGCTAGTCAGTTCCAAATGTTCAAGGAAATTATGCTTCCTTACTTAACGCCGTCTATTATTGCAGGCTACTTTATGGCTTTCACCTATTCCCTAGATGACTTTGCTGTGACCTTCTTTGTAACGGGGAATGGATTTTCAACCCTCTCAGTCGAGATTTACTCTCGGGCTCGTAAAGGGATTTCGCTTGAAATCAATGCTCTTTCAGCCTTGGTCTTTCTCTTTAGTATTATCCTGGTTGTAGGGTATTACTTCATTTCACGTGAGAAGGAGGAGCAAGCATGAAACGACTCTATTCATTTTTAGCAGGAATTTTAGCGATTATCCTTGTCTTGTGGGGAATTTCCTATCATCTTGACAGTAAAATCAATAGTCGCGATAGTCAAAAACTGGTTATCTACAACTGGGGAGACTATATTGCTCCTGAACTTCTGGAGAAATTTACAGAAGAAACGGGAATCCAAGTCCAGTACGAAACCTTTGACTCTAACGAAGCTATGTACACCAAAATCAAGCAGGGTGGAACAACCTATGATATTGCTATCCCGAGTGAGTACATGATCAACAAGATGAAGGATGAAGACCTCTTGGTTCCATTAGATTATAGTAAGATTGAGGGAATTGAGAATATTGGTCCAGAATTTCTCAACCAGTCTTTTGATCCAAATAACCAGTACTCTATCCCATATTTCTGGGGGACCTTGGGAATTGTCTACAACGAAACTATGGTAGAAGAAGCACCTGAACATTGGGACGACCTCTGGAAGCCAGAATACAAGGATTCGATCATGCTCTTTGATGGAGCGCGTGAAGTGCTTGGTTTAGGTCTTAATTCACTAGGCTATAGCCTTAACTCAAAAGATCCTCAACAACTATCACAAACGGTTGATAAACTGTATGAGCTGACTCCTAACATCAAGGCAATTGTAGCCGATGAGATGAAAGGATACATGATTCAGAACAATGCTGCCATCGGTGTGACCTTCTCAGGGGAAGCCAGCCAGATGTTGGAAAAGAATCCAAACCTCAAATACGTTGTACCGACAGAAGCAAGTAACCTCTGGTTTGACAATATGGTTATTCCTAAAACGGTCAAGAACCAGGATGCAGCCTATGCCTTCATCAACTTCATGTTGAAGCCTGAAAATGCTTTGAAGAATGCTGAGTACGTTGGCTACTCAACACCAAACAATGCTGCTAAGGAAATGCTCCCAGAGGAGACAAAAGAAGACAAGTCATTCTATCCAGATGCAGATACCATGAAACACCTAGAAGTTTATGAGAAGTTTGACCATAAATGGACAGGAATCTACAGCGACCTCTTCCTACAATTTAAGATGTATCGGAAGTAGGACTATATAAAAGAAAACGAATCAGTCAAACTGGTTCGTTTTTTGAATAGTTGTATAGCTGTATATTTTTACTATCCTATTTGCTTATTTTATAGCCTAGTAGTATACTAAGTTTATACGAATAGAAAGCGGTAATAAATCATGAAATTGTCTACTTTTTTCAAAAAAAGTTTCTGGCCAACCTTTTTGATTGTTCAACAAACAATTATACTATTGCATTTAAAGGATGGCTTGGATCGACAGTACGTAACAACTGAGTCTATATATTGGGTGATAGGCACCTTTATATTTGAAAATATTTTCGTAGCTATCTTTAGCAATTCGAAAAGTTGGAATAAAAGTTGGGATAAAAAGAGTGATAGCAGTAAGGAAAAATATATTCTGAAAAAGTAATCAGAGATCTAGGGAATAGTTTGTTCAAATGGAGATAATTGTTTGTTCACTTTAGATGAAAACTCTTACAAAATATGGTATACTATTATTAGTTTCCAATAGGTTTTATCATGATTTTATATTATTTACTTATATAAGATGCGGGATATAGAATCCTATTCACCTCGAAAGGGGACGGAAACATTATACCTTCTTTCGCTATTTTATTTTTTTTTATTTAAATTATTATTTGCCTCGAGAGGGGACGATAGAGTTAAAGGCATTTTAATTTATGATTGAGGTAATAGCTATGATTAAAAAAGCTATTTTTAGAGGAATGATTCCTTTTGTCATTATGACCAGTTTGGCAATTTTTATGAGACTTCAAGGAACTGATATTTTTCAGGTTAAAAGTACATTTTTGGTTGGCATTATTGCTACCTCGATAGCATCAGCCTCGGTAATTTATGAAATTGAAAAATGGTCGCTATTTAAACAATCTATTATACATTTTATCATTATGCTTTTTACTGTTCTTCCCTGTCTTCTATTTAGTGGATGGTATAAGTTGGTCTCAATTTTGGATTATCTCATTGTTTTAGGTCAATTCTTATTGGTTGGATGTTTCTTGTGGTCTATCGCCTATATAATATTTGGGAAACTTCTAAAGAAATGAGTTGGCCATCAACCTTGACGAACCTTTCCAAAAACGGTATAATAAGAAAGTTGAGAATTGATTTTCTCCCCATCTTAGTTCAGAGAATTGGCGGTGCTGCGAGCCATCTAAGATAGAAAATCATGCTACTCGATTGTAACAATTGCATAAGAATCAAGAATGACAAGTTCATTGAATGAAGGTGGTACCGCGGTTTTTCGCCCTTCGTGATATGGATTTGTCTTTTATTTTTGGAGGTACTTATGAGAACATTTCATGTCAAACAAAAATTTCGCCTAGGTGGTGAACGTTTTGATATCAAGGATGATAGGGGAGAAATCGCCTATCAGGTAGAAGGTTCTTTTTTTCAGATTCCAAAGACCTTTACTATCTATGATGCAGATAACCAAAAGGTCAGTGAGATTCGAAAAGAAGTCATGACCTTCTTGCCCCGTTTTGAAATTCAACTGAGTAACGGAGATAGCTTTTACATCCGCAAGAAATTTACTTTCTTTAGAGATAAGTATGAATTTGACAACCTGGGTCTTCGCATTGAAGGAGATATTTGGGATTGGGATTTCAAACTTTTGGATGACCGAGATCAAGTGATTGCAGAAATCTCGAAAGAATTCATTCGTCTGACCTCTACATACAATCTTACCGTTTATGAAGATTCTTATGCTGATCTAGTTGTTTCTCTCTGTGTCGCTATCGACTATGTAGAGATGCTAGAAAGTCAATCAAACAATGATACAATAAGGAGATATCTATGAAACAATTATCTAGTGCACAAGTCCGCCAAATGTGGCTTGATTTCTGGGCCAGCAAAGGCCACTCTGTAGAACCATCTGTTAGCTTGGTTCCTGTCAACGATCCAACGCTTTTGTGGATCAACTCAGGGGTAGCTACCCTCAAGAAATACTTTGACGGAACTATTATTCCTGAGAACCCACGTATTACCAATGCGCAAAAAGCTATCCGTACCAACGATATTGAAAACGTAGGTAAGACTGCCCGTCACCATACTATGTTTGAAATGTTGGGGAACTTCTCTATCGGTGATTACTTCCGTGACGAAGCCATTACTTGGGCTTATGAACTTTTGACAAGTCCTGAATGGTTTGACTTCCCAGCTGAAAAACTTTACATGACTTATTATCCAGCCGATACAGATTCTTACAATCGTTGGATTGAAGTGGGCGTGGATCCAAGTCACTTGATTCCAATCGAGGACAACTTCTGGGAAATTGGTGCTGGACCTTCTGGACCAGATACAGAAATCTTCTTTGACCGTGGGGAAGCTTTTGACCCAGAAAATATCGGTATTCGACTTCTCGCAGAAGATATCGAAAACGACCGTTATATCGAAATCTGGAACATTGTATTGTCACAATTTAACGCAGACCCAGCAGTCCCTCGTAGCGAATACAAGGAATTGCCACACAAGAACATTGATACGGGCGCTGGTTTGGAACGTTTGGTAGCCGTTATCCAAGGGGCCAAGACTAACTTTGAAACAGACCTCTTCATGCCAATCATCCGTGAAGTAGAAAAATTATCAGGTAAGGTTTATGACCAAGATGGCGATAACATGAGCTTCAAGGTCATTGCGGACCATATCCGTTCACTTTCATTTGCTATCGGTGATGGTGCTCTCCCTGGAAATGAAGGTCGTGGTTATGTCCTTCGTCGTTTGCTCCGTCGTGCCTCTATGCATGGTCAAAAATTGGGTATCAATGAGCCTTTCCTTTACAAACTCGTTCCAACTGTTGGAAAAATCATGGAAAGCTACTACCCAGAAGTGCTCGAAAAACGTGACTTTATCGAAAAAATTGTCAAGAGCGAGGAAGAGTCATTTGCCCGCACTCTTCACTCAGGTCAACACTTTGCAGAAACTATCGTAGCAGACTTGAAAGAAAAAGGCCAAACGGTTATCGCTGGTCAAGATGTCTTCAAACTCTACGATACTTATGGGTTCCCAGTAGAACTGACTGAAGAAATCGCTGAAGAAGCAGGTATGACGGTAGACCGTGAAGGCTTTGAAGCGGCTATGAAGGAACAACAAGAACGTGCGCGTGCATCAGCTGTCAAAGGCGGCTCCATGGGGATGCAAAACGAAACTCTTCAAAACATCACTGTTGAGAGTGTCTTCAACTACAATGCTAGCCAATTGCCTTCAAAATTAGTAGCTATCGTAGCTGATAATGCAGAAGTAGAAGCTGTTTCAGAAGGAACTGCATCTCTGATCTTTGCGGAAACTCCATTCTACGCTGAAATGGGTGGACAGGTTGCTGACCATGGTCAAATCTTGGATGCTGCAGGAAATGTCGTAGCGACTGTAACAGACGTTCAAAAAGCACCAAATGGACAAGCCCTCCATACCGTTGAAGTTCATGCTCCACTTGCTTTGAACCAAGAATATACCTTGGCGATCGATACAAACCGTCGTCACCGTGTCATGAAAAACCACACAGCGACTCACTTGCTCCATGCGGCTCTTCACAATATCCTTGGCCACCATGCCACTCAAGCAGGATCTCTTAACGAAGTCGAATTCCTTCGCTTTGACTTCACTCATTTCCAAGCGGTAACTCCTGAAGAATTGCGTGCCATTGAACAACAAGTCAATGAGAAGATTTGGGAAGCCATCGCAGTGGAAACAGTTGAGACAGATATTGACACAGCCAAAGAAATGGGAGCTATGGCCCTCTTTGGTGAGAAATACGGTAAGGAAGTCCGTGTTGTCACTATTGGTGATTACTCAGTTGAACTTTGTGGTGGTACTCACGTAGGTAACACTTCTGAAATCGGTCTCTTCAAGATTGTCAAAGAAGAAGGGATCGGCTCAGGAACTCGTCGTATCTTGGCAGTGACTGGTAAGGAAGCCTTTGAAGCTTATCGTGAACAAGAAGATGCACTGAAAGCAGTCGCAGCAACCTTGAAAGCACCTCAACTCAAAGAAGTACCTCACAAGGTTGAAGGACTTCAAGAACAACTCCGTCAATTGCAAAAAGAAAATGCAGAATTGAAGGAAAAAGCAGCTGCAGCGGCAGCAGGTGATGTCTTCAAGAATGTTCAGGAAGCAAAGGGCCACAGCTTTATCGCAAGCCAAGTTTCTGTTTCAGATGCAGGTGCCCTTCGTACCTTTGCGGATAACTGGAAGCAAAAAGACTACTCTGATGTGCTTGTTCTTGTCGCAGCAATCGGTGACAAGGTCAATCTTCTCGTAGCAAGCAAGAACAAAGACATCCACGCAGGTAACTTGGTCAAAGAATTGGCTCCAATCGTCGATGGACGTGGTGGTGGAAAACCAGACATGGCCATGGCAGGAGGAAGCAACCAAGCCAAGATCCAAGAATTGTTGGATGCCGTAGCAGGTAAATTGTAAGAATGAAACTGGAAATCGAAGTAAATTAACCATTATTTTTGAACAAAACTTTAAAGTGAGTTAATTGCTATACTTTAAAGATTTCTATATAACCTTCTAAAGAAAGGGGTTTACAATGAGAATTAAAATTGATAAATTTGCGAATATCAATAATGTCGATTTAGAATTTAGTAATCAAATGAATATTTTGATTGGAGATAATGGAACTGGGAAGACTTTATTGCTAGAAGCATATAGTAAGATTAACGATACAGTTATTTCACATTTAGATTCAAAATATAATTTTATTTCGAGTATAATTGATCAGGCCGACCTAGATATAAATAAAATTTCTAAGGAAGGTAATAATAGTTATAAATATGAACTATCTTTCACAGATGTTTTAGAAGTGGAAAATCTATTTAATGTTGGAATACGAAAATTAAAAGACGAAATTGAGGAGAGGTTGAAATCTGATGTATTGAACGAAAACTTATCAATGGAAGGTTTATTAATAGAATTTGGCAATATTGAAGAATTAGTTAACTTTTCTGAAGAGATTACAGTTAGTATTGGGTCTTTTTCTAGTGATTCTGCTAATGATTTTATTAACATTAAAGATTCAGAAGACTATTACATAGAGTTAAAAAACAAAGATATTGGTCATGTTAGATTACTTGATAAAAGTAGTTTAAAGAAAATCATTAAAACATTGAATACTAACCCACTTGAGGATTTATTGGAGTCCTTTAAATTCATGATTTCTAAAATTATTGAAGAAAAGTTCTTATTCAATAATAATATTTTTAATATTACTTATATTCCGTCTGAACGTGTATATTCAATGAGTAAGAATCTTGAAAAAATCTTTTCAGAAACTCCATTTTTACGTTACAGTGAACAGAAATTTATGAAAGACTATGAGGAAGCTAAAGAATCCAAACGATTTATGGCTAAATTCTTGGAAGAAAATGATTATACTTCAGATGAGTTTAAGGAATTAATAGGGGGGACTCTAAATTTTGATGATGGTGAGGTAATTTCATTAACAGATAATTTAGGTGTAGAAATCCCACGTGAGTTATTTTCTACTAAACAAAATAAATTACAGAGTTTAAATATTTTAGAACAATATCAAAGGTTTCCTAGAAGGTCAATGCAATATGATAGTCGTCGATTGTTAATCATTGAGGAGCCAGAGGCTCACCTCTCGATAAAGAGTATTTTAGGAATGTTTAAATATTTAAAACATCTTTCAGAGCGTTATAGAATTGTTATTGCAACCCATAGTGATATTATGTTGACACTTGTTAATAATTGGTATTTGGCTAGTCCTAGTAATAATACAGTAGGCGGATGGGAGCTTCTTGATTTAAAATCTGAGAATAATTCTAAGTATATATTTACTAAATTGGAGCTGGGTGATTATGGTTTAATTTCAGAATTTATGAATGAACAGTTATTGTTATTACAGAGGATGACTCTAGAAAGTCAACAAAAGTTAAATTATCTGGAAGAGTGATTATATTGAGAAATAGTCAATTAATAAAAAATGATTTTCTTGAAGAAGTAGATACTTTTCAGATTATTGTTTCTGAGAAACGAAATGATTTTGAAATGAATTTGCATTTATCTTTTCAAAAAAAAGGAAAGTTATATAAATTGGGAAAGCATAGTACGCATAATGATAATAATGGGATGAATACACTATTTTCTCAAAAGTTTTGTGATGGAGTCATTTTATGGTTTGTTGATAACATTGTGTCAGTATATATAATAGAATTGAAAAAAACAGCAACATCGTATTTAGACAGAATTCCTGTTCAATTTCATGCATCAGTTTTAAGAGCATTATCTGATATTGCAATCATTGGATCTCCACTGAATTATAAAAAAGAACCAAACAGAAACTTTAAAATACAATATAATTTTATTATTGGAACAGTTGAAGAGGCACCTTTATCTAGCAAAATGGAAGGGATATTTAAATATAAGGATTTGCCTGGTTCTCCGAGTGGTTATTCTCCTATGCTTGAAAATTATTATAAAAATATTGTTTTGTATAATTATCGTGCAATTGGAAATCAAATTATTTTTGGATTTGAAAAATTTGTATTTAATAAAGTTTCTCAACAACAAAATTGTACAGTTTATGAGTGTAGTCAAGAAATTCCATGGATTGTGGAGACAAAGTCTATGTTTTATTAGCCAGCAAGACAAAAGACATTCACGCAGGTAACTTGGTTAAAGAATTGGCTCCAATCGTCGATGGACGTGGTGGTGGTAAACCAGACATGGCCATGGCAGGAGGAAGCAACCAAGCCAAGATCCAAGAATTGTTGGATGCCGTAGCAAGTAAATTGTAATCAATTAATACCTATCCATTTGGATAGGTATTTTTCTGTGAATAAGAAAAACTCCTCACATGGGATGTGAGGAGTTATATGCTTTTTAAGATTAAACAATACCTTGGGCAATCATAGCGTTTGCTACGTTTTCAAAGGCTGCAATATTTGCACCTGCAAGGTAGTCAGTACCAAGACCGTATGTTTCTGCAGTTGTTTTAGCTGTGTTGAAGATGTTAGTCATAATATCTTTCAAGCGACCGTCAACTTCTTCACGTGTCCATGAAAGGCGAAGGCTGTTTTGGCTCATTTCAAGCGCAGATACAGCTACACCACCAGCATTGGCAGCTTTGGCAGGTCCGTAAAGGATTCCATTTTCTTTGTAGACTTTAATCGCATCAAGGTCACTAGGCATGTTAGCCCCTTCAGAGACACAGATAACTCCTTGAGCAACCAAACGTTTTGCAGCTTCACCGTTGATCTCATTTTGAGTCGCACATGGGAGAGCAATATCGTAGTTGCCAGTGTAAGTCCATACTGAACCTTCGTAGTAAGTAGCAGTTGGTTTTTCTGCTGCGTATTCTGTCAAACGAGCACGACGGTTATTTTTAACATCGGCTAAAAGGTCAAAGTCGATACCATTTTCGTCGATGACATAACCATTTGAGTCAGATACAGAGATAACAGTTGCACCAAGTTCAGTCGCTTTTTGAAGTGCATATTGGGCTACGTTACCAGAACCTGAGATAACCACCTTTTTACCAGCAAAGCTGTTGCCATTTGCTTTAAGCATTTCTTCAGTATAGTAAACCAAACCGTAACCAGTTGCTTCTGGACGAATCAAGCTACCACCGAAACCAAGAGGTTTACCAGTCAAGACACCGGCATCAAATTGGTTGAGGCGTTTGTATTGTCCGTAGAGGTAACCAATTTCACGTCCACCGACACCGATATCACCGGCAGGCACGTCAAGAGATGGTCCGATGTATTTTTGCAATTCAGTCATGAAGCTTTGGCAGAAGCGCATCACTTCAGCATCAGTCTTGCCTTTAGGATCGAAGTCTGAACCACCTTTACCTCCACCAATAGGAAGTCCAGTCAAGACGTTTTTAAAGATTTGTTCGAAACCGAGGAATTTCAAAATCCCTTGGTTTACAGTTGGGTGGAAACGAAGTCCGCCTTTATATGGTCCAACAGCTGAGTTAAATTGAACACGATAACCACGGTTGACTTGTACTTTACCATCACGATCAACCCAAGGAACACGGAAAGAAATGACGCGCTCAGGCTCAGTGATACGTGCCAAGATATTTTCTTCGATATACTCAGGGTGTTTTTCGAAGACAGGCTCCAAAGTGCTGAAGAATTCTTCAACCGCCTGGAGAAATTCAGCCTCGTGCCCATTACGAGCTTTTACAGTTTCAAACACGCTTTGGATATATTCTTTAGCAGATGTCATATCGTTCTCCTTTTTTGTTGTCATATTTTATTACATGAGACATTATAGCAGAAAAAATTTTCAGTGTAAAGGAAAAAACATAAATTTTCTAAAAATTCTTTCAATTTGAATAAGCTCGTCTTTTAGACGAATCAGCAAAGCTTTTTATAGCATCACTTTTATGAAAGGGGTCCTGCCAAAGTATGGTATAATAGTAGCAATATAAAGGAATCTGGAGGAACAGAATCATGGTATCAACTAAAACACAGATTGCTGGTTTTGAATTTGATAATTGCTTGATGAATGCGGCAGGAGTTGCTTGTATGACCATTGAGGAATTGGAAGGTGTTAAAAACTCAGCAGCAGGAACCTTTGTCACTAAAACAGCAACCTTGGAATTTCGTCAGGGAAATCCTGAACCACGCTATCAAGATGTTCCACTTGGTTCTATTAACTCTATGGGGCTCCCAAATAATGGTTTAGATTATTATTTGAACTATCTATTAGAGTTACAAGAAGAAGAACCAAATCGTACCTTCTTTCTGTCTTTAGTTGGAATGTCTCCAGAGGAAACTCATACTATTTTGAAGAAGGTGCAAGAAAGTGATTTTCGTGGTCTAACTGAACTCAATCTCTCATGCCCAAATGTTCCTGGTAAACCACAGATTGCCTATGACTTTGAAACTACAGATCGTATCTTATCAGAAGTTTTTGAGTATTTTACAAAACCACTAGGAATCAAGCTTCCACCTTATTTTGATATTGTACATTTTGATCAAGCGGCAGCTATTTTTAACAAATATCCGCTCAAATTTGTCAATTGTGTCAACTCTATTGGAAATGGTCTTTATATCCAAGATGAGTCGGTCGTGATTCGTCCAAAGAATGGATTTGGTGGAATTGGTGGAGAATACATTAAACCAACTGCCCTTGCCAATGTCCATGCCTTTTATCAACGCTTAAATCCTCAAATTCAAATCATTGGAACTGGTGGAGTATTAACAGGACGTGATGCTTTTGAACATATTTTATGTGGTGCTAGCATAGTACAAGTAGGAACTACTCTTCATAAAGAAGGAGTAGGTGCTTTTGAGCGTATTACCAAGGAACTCAAAGAAATCATGGTGGAAAAAGGGTATGAAAACCTAGATGATTTCCGTGGTAAATTACATTATATTGATTAAACTGAACCAATACTATAAAGAAAGGAGAATAGATGCTAGCCATAGAAGAAAGCCGAAAGCTATCCCTATCAAATTTACCTAGTTTGACCCTGTTTACAGGGGCTGATCAAGGACAGTACGACATCATGAAAACTCAGGTTCTAAAGCAAATCGGCTACGATCCTGCAGATTTGAATTTTGCTTATTTTGATATGAAAGAAGTAGACTACAAAAGCTTGGAGCTAGAGTTGGTCAGTCTTCCTTTCTTTGCGGATGAAAAAATTGTTATTTTAGATCATTTTCTCGACATAACGACTGCTAAAAAACGCTATCTAAGTGATGATGAACTTAAGTCTTTTGAAGACTATCTAGAAAATCCTTTACCTTCTAGTAAACTAGTCATTTTTGCTGAAGGGAAGTTGGATAGCAAGAGACGTTTGGTCAAATTGCTCAAGCGCGATGCGAAGGTTTTTGAAGCCATCGAGCCAAAAGAGCAAGAAATACGAGCTTATTTTCAAAAGTGGGCTCAAGAATTAGGACTGACTTTTGCTGGAAAGTCCTTTGAACAGTTGCTTATCAAGTCTGGTTTTCAGTTCAGTGAAATTCAGAAAAATCTGCTCTTTTTAAAGTCCTATAAAGATTCTGGTATCATTACAGAAGAAGACATTGTTGAAGCTATTCCAAAGACACTACAGGATAATATCTTTGATTTGACCCAGTTAATATTGACTAAGAAGATTGATCAGGCACGGGATTTAGTTAAAGATTTGACCTTGCAGGGAGAAGATGAGATTAAACTGATTGCCATTATGCTGGGGCAGTTCAGACTCTATACTCAAGTAAAAATATTGCAAGAGTCTGGTCAGACAGAATCTCAGATGGTCAGCAGTTTGGGTCACTATCTTGGTCGCAATCCGAATCCCTATCAAATCAAATTTGCTCTTCGTGACACACGAGGTTTGTCCCTGAATTTCCTACAAGATTCTATTCGTTATCTAATCCAAGCAGATTATCAAATTAAGACTGGTGTTTATGAGAAAAGCTACCTGTTTGAGAAAGCTTTATTGCAAATTGCGAGCCAGTCAAATTGAGCAAATAACTTGAAAAAACAGGTTGTTTGCGTTATCATTTTTATATAAAAAGAAAAAGAGGTATTACAGATGGCTATTATCTTACCAAATCTTCCATACGCATACGATGCATTGGAACCATACATCGATGCTGAAACAATGCACTTGCACCATGACAAGCACCACCAAGCTTATGTCAACAATGCAAATGCAGCTCTTGAAAAACACCCTGAAATTGGTGAAGACCTTGAAGCTTTACTTGCTGATGTAGAATCTATCCCAGCTGATATCCGTCAAGCGCTTATCAACAACGGTGGTGGACACTTGAATCATGCTCTTTTCTGGGAATTGATGACTCCTGAAAAAACAGCTCCTTCAGCAGAACTTGCAGCAGCAATTGATGCAACATTTGGTTCATTCGAAGAATTCCAAGCAGCCTTCACTGCAGCGGCTACAACTCGTTTCGGTTCTGGATGGGCATGGTTGGTTGTTAACAAAGAAGGTAAGCTTGAAGTGACTTCAACAGCAAACCAAGACACACCAATCTCAGAAGGCAAAAAACCAATCTTGGGCTTGGACGTTTGGGAACATGCCTACTACGTGAAATACCGCAACGTTCGTCCTGACTACATCAAAGCTTTCTTCTCAGTGATCAACTGGAACAAAGTTGACGAGCTCTACGCAGCAGCTAAATAAACTTATTAACAACACCTTTTGGTTAGAATTTTATCCACCTTAAAAGGTGTTTTTTTGTTTGCCTTTTTTAGAAGTAACTGACTCATGATTTTCCTTTGTTGGATAGGCTTTATTTATGGTATAATGATAAGATAGAAAACGAAGGAGAAATCATGAATATTCAACAATTACGCTACGTTGTTGCTATTGCAAATAGTGGTACTTTTCGTGAAGCGGCTGAGAAAATGTACGTTAGCCAACCCAGTCTATCTATTTCTGTAAGAGACCTGGAGAAAGAGCTAGGATTCAAGATTTTCCGCAGAACTAGTTCGGGTACCTTTCTTACTCGTCGTGGAATGGAATTTTATGAAAAGGCACAAGAACTGGTCAAAGGATTTGATATTTTCCAGAACCAGTATGCCAATTCTGAAGAGGAAAAGGATGAGTTTTCAATAGCCAGCCAGCACTATGATTTCTTGCCTCCAACCATTACAGCTTTTTCTCAACAATACCCAGATTATAAGAATTTCCGAATTTTTGAATCTACAACGGTTCAGATTTTGGATGAAGTAGCCCAAGGGCACAGTGAAATTGGGATTATCTATCTCAACAATCAAAACCAAAAGGGTATCATGCAGCGGGTTGAAAAATTAGGCCTAGAAGTGATTGAGTTGATTCCTTTCCAAACGCATATCTATCTGCGTGAAGGACATCCTTTAGCTAAGAAAAAAGAGTTGGTCATGGAAGATTTAGTTGATTTGCCAACCGTTCGTTTCACACAAGAGAAGGATGAATATCTCTATTACTCAGAAAACTTTGTGGATACAAGTGCCAGCTCTCAAATGTTCAACGTCACAGACCGCGCTACCTTAAATGGGATTCTCGAAAGAACAAATGCTTATGCGACTGGTTCAGGATTCTTGGATAGCGATAGTGTTAATGGCATTACTGTTATTCCACTTAAAGATAATCTCAATAATCGCATGGTTTATGTCAAACGTGAGGAAGTAGACTTGAGCCAAGCGGGGACTTTATTCGTAGAGGTTATGCAAGAGTATTTTGATCAGAAGAGGAAAGCATGAAAAAAAGAGGAATAGTAGCTGGAATTATAGCAGTCTTAATCGTACTAGACCAATTGGTAAAAGCTTATGTCGTTCAGAATATAGCTCTTGGTGAAGTGAAATCATGGATTCCAAATCTAGTTAGTTTAACCTATCTGCAAAATAGAGGAGCAGCTTTTTCTATGCTTCAAGATCAACAGTGGTTTTTTGCGGTGATTACTCTAGTAGTTATGGCAGGGGCTATCTGGTATTTGCAAAAGCATATAGAAGATTCCGTCTGGACAGTCTTTGGATTGGTTCTGATTATTGCAGGTGGTCTGGGAAACTTCATTGATCGCATTAGTCAAGGATTTGTTGTGGATATGTTTCACTTAGACTTTATCAATTTTGCGATTTTCAATGTGGCTGATAGTTATCTGACAGTAGGGGTCGTTGTGTTATTGCTTGCAATGCTAAAAGAGGAAATGAATGGAAATTAAAATTGAAACAGGCGGGGTACGCTTAGATAAGGCCTTGTCAGATTTGACAGAATTGTCACGTACTCTCGCCAACGAACAAATCAAGTCAGGTCAAGTCTTGGTTAACGGCCAGCTAAAGAAAGCTAAGTATACGGTCCAAGAGGGCGATATCGTTACTTATCAGGTGCCAGAACCAGAGGTTTTGGAGTATGTAGCTGAAGATATTCCCTTAGAAATTATTTACCAAGATGAGGATGTAGCAGTGGTCAATAAACCTCAAGGCATGGTTGTTCATCCAAGCGCTGGTCATACCAGTGGTACCTTGGTGAATGCCCTTATGTATCATATCAAAGACTTATCAGGAATCAATGGTGTGCTTCGACCAGGGATTGTTCATCGTATCGATAAGGACACATCTGGGCTTCTCATGGTTGCTAAAAATGATGAAGCTCACATGGCGCTCGCTCAAGAATTGAAAGACAAGAAATCACTTCGGAAATATTGGGCTATCGTTCATGGAAATCTTCCCAATGACCGTGGTGTAATTGAGGCGCCAATCGGACGAAGTGAAAAAGACCGTAAGAAACAAGCTGTGACTGCCAAAGGGAAACCAGCAGTGACACGTTTTCAAGTTTTAGAACGTTTCGGTGACTATTCTTTACTAGAGTTGCAACTGGAAACAGGACGAACTCATCAAATCCGTGTCCACATGGCTTATATCGGCCATCCAGTCGCTGGGGATGAGGTCTACGGACCTCGTAAAACCCTAAAGGGACATGGGCAATTTCTCCATGCCAAGACGCTTGGATTTACCCATCCAAGAACAGGTGAAACGATGGAATTTATTTCTGATATTCCAGCAATCTTCAAAGAGACTTTGGAAAAACTTAGAAATAACAACTAAAAAAAGAGGCTGGGACAAAATCCTAGCCTCTCAACTGTGCGGAGGTGGGACGATGAAATCGAATTCTAGTGAATTACCGATTTCTGTCCCACTCTCTTTTATGCAAAATCCGATCGCAATTATCTTTTGGTTGTTTAAAGTGATACACAAAAAAAGACCGAACCAGTAGAGTTCAGTCGTTGTTCGATTTCTATTAAAGTGATGTTAGGAAAGTCAATCCACCTAGGATGACACCTGCCGAATTCGGAATAATCAAAATCCAGTCTTTTTTAGGTTCCTTTGTCCAACCATATATGACCCAAATCAAGCAAGATATAGCTGCTGACAAGGGTTGGAAAGGTTGGGCCTTGGTTCCCTGTAAATTAGCAATAATTTGTGGAATGTAAGCAATGAAAACGATAATACCAATAAAGGCACCGATCGAACCAACGATTTTGTTTATTTTTTGTTTATTCATCTATTTCTACCTCTCCTTTTTATTTGCGTTTTTTCTTAGCTTTTTTCATTTTGTTGGCCATGCGTTTCATAGATTGCTTCATGGCAAATTCACCAATTTTACCCTTGAGTCCTCCGCCGAGCATCTGGCTCATATCAGGCATTCCAGCTCCTCCAAACGCTGACATATCCGGCATACCACCTTGTCCCATCATTCCTTCAAGGGCTGACATATCCATGCCACCAGGCATATTCTTAGGAAGATTATTAGGGTTGATGCCCATTTGTTTCATCATCTTGTTCATGTCACCAGACATGACACCTTGCATGAGTTGTTTAGCTTGGTTAAAGTCTTTGATGAACTTGTTGACTTCGATAAAGGTATTACCAGAACCAGCTGCGATACGACGACGACGGCTTGGAGTGAGCAAGTCTGGATTTTCACGTTCTTCAGGAGTCATAGATGAGACGATGGCACGCTTGCGAGCGATTTGTTTTTCATCCACCTTCACATTTTGAAGAGCAGGATTGTTGGCCATACCAGGAATCATCTTGAGCAAATCTTCCATTGGACCCATATTTTGCACCTGATCCAACTGATCGATGAAATCGTTGAAATCAAAGGTGTTTTCTCGCATCTTTTCAGCCATTTCAAGGGCTTTTTGCTCATCGTATTCTTGGGAAGCTTTCTCAATCAGAGTTAGCATATCTCCCATACCGAGAATACGGCTGGCCATACGGTCAGGGTGGAAGGTTTCAATGTCGGTAATCTTTTCACCAGTACCAGTGAACTTGATTGGTTTTCCTGTGATGTGACGAACAGAAAGGGCAGCACCACCACGAGTATCCCCGTCAATCTTAGTAAGGATGACCCCAGTAACTTCTAATTGAGCGTTAAATTCACGCGCAACGTTAGCAGCTTCTTGACCAATCATGGCATCGATGACGAGAAGGATTTCATTTGGTTGAGCAAGAGCTTTAACATCACGGAGCTCGTTCATGAGAAGTTCATCAATTTGTAAACGACCGGCCGTATCAATCAAAACATAGTCGTTATGGTTAGCTTTAGCTTGCTCCAAACCTTGGCGAACAATCTCAACTGCAGGAACTTCAGTCCCAAGAGCAAAGACAGGAACATCAATTTGTTGTCCCAGTGTTTTCAATTGGTCAATAGCTGCAGGTCGATAGATGTCGGCTGCAATCATCAAAGGACGAGCATCCTCTTCCTTTTTAAGTTTGTTAGCCAATTTTCCTGCAAAGGTTGTTTTACCAGCCCCCTGCAAACCGACCATCATGATAATGGTTGGGATTTTAGGAGATTTGATAATCTCAGCTGTATCAGAACCAAGTACTGCAGTCAATTCTTCATTGACAATCTTGATGATTTGTTGAGCTGGATTGAGGGTGTCGATGACCTCATGGCCAATCGCACGTTCACGAATTTTTTTGATAAAGTCCTTAACCACTGGCAAAGCAACGTCGGCTTCTAAAAGAGCCAGACGAATTTCCTTGGTTGCTTCTTGGATATCGCTCTCGGTAATTTTTCCTTTTTTACGTAGATTTTTAAAGACGTTCTGCAAACGTTCTGTTAAATTTTCAAATGCCATATTTATTCCTCTTATTCTCTATTGTCAATACTTGTTAAAATTTCAACTTGCTCTTGTAGAAAAGCATCTTCTGGGTAGCGCTCTAGGATCTGATCAAAAATCTGACTGCGGACAATGTAATCAGAGTACATATGAAGCTTCATCTCATAGTCTTCCAGAATCTTTTCAGTTCGTTTGATATTATCATAGACAGCCTGACGACTGACGCCAAATTCTTCCGCAATTTCAGCTAAACTATAGTCATCTGCGTAGTATAGTTCGATATAGTTCATTTGTTTATCAGTCAAGAGGGCTGCATAAAATTCAAACAGAGCATTCATTCGATTGGTTTTTTCAATTTCCATAAGATTTATTATACCAAAAAATAGCCTGAACTGCTAGTAAGGGATTGATTTTAAACATAAGTGAGAAAAAGGGATTTTAACTGTTATTTTCTGACTAAGAACCCTTTTTTTGGTATAATGGAATGGATTATAATGTTTTAGAAAGAGGTTCTTATGAGAGAATTAGAAAACTTGTTAGAGCAACGTTTTGAGCTTGTTTTTTCAGATAAACAATTACTTGAAACAGCTTTTACCCACACTAGTTATGCCAATGAGCACCGCCTCTTAAAAATTTCACACAATGAACGCTTGGAATTTTTAGGAGACGCTGTTCTGCAATTATTGATTTCAGAATATCTGTACCAAAAATATCCTAAAAAACCAGAAGGTGATCTATCTAAACTCCGTGCTATGATTGTTCGTGAAGAGAGTTTGGCTGGATTTGCTCGTGATTGCCAGTTCGATCAGTTTATCAAGCTAGGTAAGGGAGAGGAAAAATCTGGAGGTCGTAATCGAGATACCATCTTGGGGGATGCCTTCGAAGCCTTTTTGGGTGCCCTTCTTTTAGACAAGGGACTGAATAAAGTAAAGGATTTTATCTATCAGGTCATGATTCCGAAGGTTGAGGCCGGTGACTTTGAAATGATTAAGGACTACAAGACCCACCTTCAAGAATTACTCCAAGTCAATGGTGATGTCGATATTCGTTATCAGGTGATTTCGGAAAATGGTCCTGCCCATGATAAGATGTTTGAGGTTGAAGTCCTTGTCGAGGGTCAAAGTTTAGGTAGGGGTCAAGGACGATCAAAAAAATTGGCCGAACAAGAAGCCGCTAAAAATGCAGTTGAGGAAGGACTGGATTCATGTATTTAAAGGAAATTGAGATTCAGGGATTTAAGTCCTTTGCTGATAAGACCAAGGTTGTTTTTGACCAGGGAGTTACAGCGGTTGTAGGACCAAATGGTTCTGGAAAATCAAACATCACAGAAAGTTTACGCTGGGCTCTTGGGGAATCCAGTGTCAAAAGTCTTCGTGGTGGGAAGATGCCTGATGTTATCTTTGCAGGAACAGAAAGTAGAAAACCATTAAACTATGCTTCTGTAGTTGTTACTCTAGATAATCAAGACGGTTTCATCAAGGATGCAGGACAGGAAATCAAGGTGGAGCGTCATATCTATCGTACCGGGGATAGTGAATACAAGATTGATGGGAAAAAAGTCCGTCTTCGTGATATTCATGATCTTTTCTTAGATACCGGACTTGGACGTGATTCCTTCTCCATTATTTCCCAAGGGAAGGTCGAAGAAATCTTTAACTCCAAACCTGAGGAACGTCGCGCGATCTTTGAAGAAGCCGCCGGAGTTTTAAAATATAAAACTCGCCGTAAAGAGACAGAAAGTAAACTCCAACAAACTCAAGACAACTTAGACCGCTTGGAAGACATTATCTATGAGTTGGATAATCAAATCAAACCATTAGAAAAGCAAGCAGCAACAGCCCGTAAATTTATAGAATTAGATGGTCAACGTAAAGCCATCTACTTAGATGTTTTAGTTGCACAAATTCAAGCCAATAAGGCTGAATTGGATCTAACAGAAGAAGAATTAAACCAAGTCCAAGAACTGTTGACTAGTTATTATCAAAAACGCGAGTCGCTAGAACTTGAGAATCAATCTCTCAAGAAACAGAGACAAGATTTACAAGCAGAGATGGCTAAAGATCAAACTAGTTTGATGGATTTGACTGCTTTGATTAGTGATTTGGAGCGTAAATTGGCCTTGTCTAAACTGGAGACTGAGCAGTTTGCCCTCAATCAACAAGAGGCTCAAGCTCGCTTAGCTGGTTTGGATGAAAAAAGAACTACTCTCATTCAAGAGAAGGAAGAAAAAGAAGCAAATCTCAGTCAGTTAGAAGCCAATCTAGCTGCCAATACCAAGGAACTCAATCGTTTAGAAGCTGAGTTATTAGCTTTTTCCGATGATCCTGATCAGATGATTGAGCAGTTGCGTGAGCGTTTTGTTGCTTTCTTGCAAGAAGAAGCAGATGTCTCTAACCAGTTGACACGTATTGAAAATGACCTTGAAAATAGTCGCCAACAGACTCAAAAGCAAGAAGAACAATTGGAGTCTTTGAAGGAACAATTAGCTTCTGCTAAATCTAAGGCTAGTGAGCAAGATCTTGCCCTAAAATCAGCAAAAGAAAAAGTACAGACCTTGCTTGCTGACTATCAGGCACATGCTAAACAGGAAGAAGAACAAAAGCAGGTTTATCAAAGCCAGCAAAATCAACTCTTCGATCGCTTGGATAGTCTGAAAAGCAAGCAGGCCAAGGCGCAAAGTCTGGAAAACATCCTTAAAAACCATAGTAATTTCTATGCGGGTGTTAAGAGTGTTCTACAAGAAAAAAATCGCCTGGGTGGTATTGTCGGAGCGGTCAGTGAACATTTAACCTTTGATGTTCGCTATCAGACAGCCCTCGAAATTGCCCTCGGTGCAAGTAGCCAACATATCATCGTTGAAGATGAACAGGCAGCGACTAAGGCTATCGACTTCCTTAAACGAAATCGAGCTGGTCGTGCGACTTTCCTGCCTTTAACAACCATCAAGGCTCGTAGCATTTCTAGTCAGAACCAAGATGTGATTGCCTCAAGTCCAGGTTTTC
Source organism: Streptococcus sp. Z554 (assembly GCF_053010305.1). NCBI lineage: Bacteria > Bacillati > Bacillota > Bacilli > Lactobacillales > Streptococcaceae > Streptococcus > Streptococcus sp. Z554. Next base: position 418,871 of record NZ_JBRKNV010000001.1, on the reverse strand, counting down.
TTGGAATGGCAGATGAATTGGTTACTTTTGATGCCAAGCATGAAGCAATATTTAAAAACTTGCTTGCTACAACAGCTATCTTTGATACAGTTGAGCATGCGCGTGATGCAGCTCGCAAGGTGCGTTATCAAGTTCGGATGGTAACCCTCGATGGTACAGAATTACGAACAGGTGGTTCTTATGCTGGTGGTGCCAATCGTCAAAATAACAGTATTTTCATCAAGCCTGAATTGGAGCAGTTACAAAAAGAAATTGCTCAAGAAGAAAAGCTCCTTGGTCAGGAAGAAGAAAATCTGAAATCACTTCAAGAAAATCTAGCTAACCTCGCTCAAACTTTGGAGGCCATTAAATCTCAAGGAGAGCAAGCTCGTATAGAGGAGCAAGGCTTGTATCTGGCGTATCAACAAACTTGCCAACAAGTCGAAGAACTCGAAACACTTTTAGAACTTCAAGAAAAAGAATTAAACAATCTAAGAGGTGGAGATTGGCAAGCTGAAAAAGAAAAATGCCAAGAGCGTTTGTCAATCATCGCAACTGAAAAGCAAAAGCTAGAATCAGAAATCGAAGAAATCAAGTCCAATAAAAATGCTATTCAGGAACGTTATCAAAGCTTGCAGGATAAACTTTCTCAAGCACGTCTCCATAAGACAGAAATGTTAGGACAAAAACGTTATGAAGTTGCGGATATTGAGCGGATTAACAAAGAGCTTGAATACCTTGATATGGAGCAAGAAGAAATTGAACGTCTTTTGCAAGAAAAGGTAGACAATCTTGAAAAAGTCGACACGGAACTGTTGACCAAGCATGAAACAGAAGCCAAGAGTCAGAAGGAAAACATTCAACAAGGGCTCATTCGTAAGCAGTTTGAACTGGACGATATTGAAGGTCAATTGGATGATATTGCTAGTCATTTAGAACAAGCTCGTCAACAAAATGAAGAATGGATTCGGAAGCAAACACGAGCGGAAGCGACCAAAGAGAAAATTGCAGATCGCCTTCGTTATCTTCAAGGCCAACTGACTGAAGAATATCAGATGAGCTATACGGAAGCTTTAGAACAAGCCAATCAGTTAGACGATTTAGCAATGGCTGAACAAAAGGTCAAGGATTTGGAAAAATCGATCCGTTCACTTGGTCCAGTCAATATGGATGCCATTGAACAGTTTGACGAAGTTCATGAACGCTTGGAATTTTTGAATAGTCAACGTGATGATATTCTTTCAGCTAAAAATCTTCTTCTTGAAACCATTACAGAGATGAATGATGAAGTGAAGGAGCGCTTTAAATCAACCTTCGAAGCCATCCGTGAGTCCTTTAAAGTGACCTTCAAGCAGATGTTTGGTGGTGGTCGAGCGGACTTAATCCTGACTGAGGGAGATCTATTGACAGCGGGTGTTGAAATCTCTGTTCAACCTCCAGGTAAGAAAATCCAATCTCTCAACCTCATGAGTGGTGGAGAAAAAGCCCTATCAGCTTTGGCCCTTCTTTTCTCCATCATTCGTGTCAAGACCATTCCATTTGTTATTTTGGATGAGGTAGAGGCCGCACTTGATGAGGCTAACGTTAAACGTTTTGGAGATTATCTCAACCGATTTGACAAGGATAGCCAGTTTATTGTCGTTACACACCGTAAGGGTACCATGGCAGCAGCAGACTCTATCTACGGGGTGACCATGCAAGAATCTGGTGTCTCTAAGATTGTTTCTGTTAAACTAAAAGATTTAGAGAATATAGATGCTTAGTTAGTTCTTGTTACAAAGGTTCAAGCTAAAGCACGTAGATAAACCTTCGATGAGTCAGAAGGATAAGGTAAATAATTTGAGGAGTTTATATGGATTTCGATCTATTCCTAATGATTTGTAATTATATTGGGACAATAGCCTTCGCTGCATCAGGAGCCATCAAAGGTTTTGGTAAACGATTAGATATTTTTGGCATTAGTTTATTGGCCATTGTAACAGCAGTAGGCGGAGGGATTTTGAGAGATTCTATTATCAGTCGTTTCCCCTCCTCTCTTGCTGATCCTAGCCCGATTTATGTCTCTATCCTTGTAGCGGTTATCATGTATGTCTTTGTGACTTCAAAACAAGCCAATGCAAGTCAAGAAAAAAAATTCTACAAGTGGCTGAGAGAAGCCTATCTCATCTTTGATTCGATTGGGTTAATCATCTTTTCTTTGATTGGAGCGACAGCCTTAGCTGATAGTAAATTGAACTTGATGTCTGCAGGGATTTTGGCCTGTTTAACGGGTGCTGGCGGGGGTATCATCCGAGATCTTTTGATCAATGAAGTCCCAAGTGTTCTAAAAGAGGACATCTATGCCCTTCTATCTTTCGCAATTGGCGTTATTTATTATTGGCTGGCCTTTGTTCTTCATTTTCCTAGAATTACTGCCTTTATCCTACTCTCGATAGTTGGCTTTGTGATTCGACTTTGTATTATTAAGTTCAAGCTCTCTTTGCCAAATATGGATAAGAGAACCTTGAATTGATGAATGACTGAAAGTTTGTTTCCAAACCCGTAAATAAGTTTAAAATAGTTATTTTATAAGCGTCTAATCTCATATGGATTAGGCGCTATTTTTTGCAAATACGGGAAATATTTGATGAAATTACTATTTTTTGGTATTATATCTAAAATTTAGAATAAGAGTGGAGCAACAATGAGTCATTTAAAGAATTCAGTCGATTTTATTAAAGAAATAGAGAAATTAAAGGCAGTAACAAGATTTAACAGAACTCTTGATGGAAGATTTGAAAATAGTGCCGAGCATTCTTGGCAGGGTGCCATAGCTGCGATTGTTCTTCAAGATTATTATCCTGAAAAATTGGATATGGAAAAGGTCATTTCTATGTTACTGATTCATGATCTAGGTGAGATTTATGCCGGGGATACTTGGGTGTTTGATGATAAAAATAAAGTTCATTCTCATGATAGAGAGCTACTATCTATAGAAAGAACAATGAGCATCCTTCCAGAAGAGAAATATTTGAATATGAAAAATTTATGGTTGGAATTTGAAAAAGGGCAGAGTGCTGAAGCAAGATATGCAAGAGTGATCGATGCATTGGTACCACTGATAAATCACTTAGAAGTGTCAGAATTAAATTATAACCCTGATAATATCAGTGCAGACATGGTATTAGAAAAGAAAAAGTTCATAAAAAGTGAATCAGAAGAATTATGGAAACTGACGGAAGATTTGATTCAGGAAAGTGTGGAAAGGGGGTTATATTTATAATAACAATTGGCCCTACAGATAGATTTATAGAATAGAAAGACGTGTCAATTCAGCAAGTCTTTTTTTGCTTTTTCTATGGTATAATAGAAGGTAGATTTATAATTGGAGAATAGAAGTATTTATGATTAAACTAGTCGCAACTGATATGGACGGGACTTTTTTGGATGAAGCTGGCCAATTTGATATGGAGCGTTTAAAAAAAATTCTCCATTCTTATAAAGAAAAAGGGATTTACTTTGCTGTAGCATCAGGACGTGGTCTTTTGTCCTTAGAGAAACATTTTGCGGATGTCAAAGATGAGATTATTTTCATTGCTGAAAATGGTAGTCTGGTTCGTTTTCATGGACAAGACCTCTATGAAGCGACCATGCCTAGAGATTTTTACCTACCCACTTTTGAAAGATTAAAAACCTCACCTTATTTTGATGAGAAGAAGATGCTCTTGACTGGTAAGAAAGCTTGCTATGTCTTAGATTCGGTGGACGAAACCTATCTCATGTTTAGCCACCATTACAATGAGAATATCCAAAAAGTAGCCAGTCTAGAAGATATCACCGATGAGATTTTCAAATTCACAACCAACTTTACAGAAGAGACAGTTGATTTAGGTGAAGCTTGGGTTAATGAATATGTTCCTGGTGTTAAGGCAATGACTACTGGTTTTGAATCCATTGATATTGTTCTAGACTATGTTGACAAGGGAGTTGCGATTGTTGAATTAGCTAAGAAGTTAAATCTGGATATGGACCAAGTGATGGCCTTCGGTGACAATCTCAACGACCTTCACATGATGCAGGTTGTAGGGCATCCAGTTGCGCCTGAGAATGCTCGCCCTGAGATTTTGGAACTAGCTGAAACAGTTATCGGTCACCATAAGGACCAATCCGTTATCGCTTATATGGAGGGATTGTAATGGCAGATATAAAATTAATTGCCCTAGACTTAGATGGAACCTTGCTGACGACAGACAAGAAATTGACGGATCGTACCAAGGCGACTCTGAAGGCTGCGCGTGAACAGGGTGTCAAAGTAGTGTTAACAACTGGACGTCCCCTCAAGGCCATGGATTTCTTCCTGAAAGAGCTTGGTACAGATGGTCGTGAGGATGAGTATACCATTACCTTTAATGGTGGCTTGGTTCAGAAAAATACGGGTGAGATTCTTGATAAGACAGTTTTTTCAATTGATGATGTGACACGCATTTATGAAGAAACTGAAAAGCTAGGAATCCCCTTAGATGCCATTTCAGAAGGAACAGTTTATCAGATTCAGTCTGACCAAGAAAGTTTATATGCCCAGTTTAACCCGGCTCTTACTTTTGTTCCAACTGCTTTTGAAGATTTGTCTAGTCAGGTGACATACAATAAGTGTGTGACTGCTTTTCCTCAGGAGCCTTTGGATGAAGCTATTCAAAAGATTTCACCAGAATTATATAACCAATATGAAATTTTTAAATCACGTGAACTCTTGCTAGAATGGTCACCAAAGAATGTCCATAAGGCGACTGGTTTAGCCAAATTGATTGAGCACCTAGGAATCGATCAAAGCCAGGTGATGGCCTGTGGAGATGAGGCTAATGACCTTTCTATGATTGAGTGGGCCGGTCTCGGTGTAGCCATGCAAAATGCAGTTCCAGCAGTTAAGGCTGTGGCAAATGTGGTAACACCAATGACCAATGACGAGGAAGCTGTTGCCTGGGCCATTGAAAAATACGTACTGAAGGAGAACTAAAAAATGGGATTATTTGACCGTTTATTTGGAAAAATAGAAGAACCAAAGATTGAGGATGTTGTCAAAGAGGCTTTAGAAAACATTGATTTATCGGATGATAGCGAGCAAACTGAAGCACCAGTAACTGAAGATATCCAAGCTAAAGGGCCTGTAGAAGACAACTTATCAGAAGAACATCAGGAAGAAATTGATAATAGCTCAACTGAAACAGAAGTTTTAGAAGAACCTATTATTGAGTCAGTTGACGAAGTTGAGGTTTCTCGAGAAGAGTTAAATCAAGCCCAAGAAGCAGATAGTCCTCAAGAGGAATCGATTCATGTTGAAGAAATCCCTTCAAGTGATCGTAATGTTGAAGAAGCTGATCAAGTTCAAGCAAACGAAACAGAAGTTGAAATCATTGAGGAACTTGAACCAGAGACTACCGAGGAAGTGGAAGAAGATCTAGCGATCGAGGATAGCCCTCAGGTCCAAGAAACTGTACAGGAAAAGTATGACCGCAGTCTAAAGAAAACTCGTACAGGATTCGGTGCCCGTTTGAATGCCTTCTTTGCTAATTTCCGCTCAGTTGATGAAGAGTTTTTCGAAGAACTTGAAGAGCTACTGATCATGAGTGATGTTGGTGTTCAGGTAGCATCTAATTTAACAGAAGAATTGCGTTATGAGGCCAAGCTTGAGAATGCTAAGAAACCAGATGCTCTTCGTCGTGTCATTATTGAGAAATTAGTTGAGCTCTACGAAAAAGATGGCAACTACAATGAAAGCATCAACTTCCAAGATGGTTTGACAGTCATGCTCTTTGTAGGTGTCAATGGTGTTGGGAAAACAACTTCTATCGGAAAATTGGCACACCGTTACAAACAAGCTGGCAAGAAAGTCATGCTGGTTGCTGCTGATACCTTCCGTGCTGGTGCGGTTGCTCAGTTAGCAGAATGGGGTCGTCGTGTGGATGTTCCTGTTGTAACTGGTCCTGAGAAAGCCGATCCAGCCAGCGTTGTCTTTGATGGGATGGAGCGAGCAGTGGCAGAAGGTATTGATATTTTGATGATTGATACAGCTGGTCGTTTGCAAAACAAAGAAAACTTGATGGCTGAGTTGGAAAAAATTGGTCGCATCATCAAACGTGTCGTACCAGAAGCCCCTCATGAAACCTTCCTAGCTTTGGATGCTTCAACAGGACAAAATGCTTTAGTACAAGCTAAAGAGTTTTCAAAAATTACTCCTGTCACAGGGATTGTATTAACTAAGATTGACGGAACTGCCCGAGGTGGTGTTGTTCTTGCTATTCGTGAAGAACTCAATATTCCTGTTAAGCTGATTGGTTTTGGTGAAAAAATCGATGATATCGGGGAATTCAACTCTGAGAACTTTATGAAGGGTCTTTTAGAAGGTCTGCTATAAAAGAAAATCCTGCAAGTATTCTTGCAGGAATTTTTTATTCTAGACGACCATCTTTACGATAGGCAATATCTGGTTGCCAAGTCCATTGAGCTCCATATTTTTCAAGCAAATCAAAGCTAGCTTGGGGTCCCATGCTACCAGCCTTGTAGTCATGAAGGGGAGCACCGTTTTCAGCCCAAAGTTTTTCAATGCGGTCAATCAACTCCCAAGAAGCGCTAACCTCTTCCCAGTGGCTAAAGTTAGTTGAGTTGTTATTTAAAACGTCGTAGATGAGCTTTTCATATGGATCTGGTGAAGCACCTGTAGCAGTTGCATCTGTTCTGTAATCAAGTGAATTAGGTGCAAGTTTAAACTCTTCTCCAACCTCTTTCCCATTAAGGCTAAGTGAGAATCCTTCTGTTGGTTGGATGTAGATTGTCAAAATATTAGGTGCTAGAGGTTCTCCAAAAATGGAATCCATTTGTTTGAAGACAATATTCACGTGAGTTCCTTTTTCAGTGAGGCGTTTACCTGTACGAAAGAAGAAAGGTACGTCACGGAAACGATCGGTATCAACAAAGAAGGCACCTGAAGCAAAGGTTTCTGTCATGGATTCAGGGTTAACATTTGGTTCGCTGCGGTAAGAAATGTATTTCATGCCATCGACTTTACCTGAACGGTATTGACCTCGGATAAAGTGTTCTTTTAGTTCTTCATCTGAAGGATGGTAAAGGTTCTTAAAGACCTTGATTTTCTCTGCACGAATGTCATCCTTCGTAAAGCTTGCAGGCATATCCATAGCTAGAAGTGACAGAAGTTGGAGGGTATGGTTTTGCACCATATCACGAAGGGCACCTGATTCATCATAGTAGCCGCCACGTTCTTCAACGCCCAGACGTTCTGCAAAGGTGATCTGAACATTATCGATGTGCTCACGATTCCAAACATTTTCAAAAATCATATTGGCAAAGCGAACTGCAAAGATACTCTGAATCATCTCTTTACCAAGATAGTGGTCAATGCGGTAAATTTGCTCCTCGTCAAAGGTAGCAAGAAGTTCTTCGTTGAGTTGTTTAGCAGTAGCGTAGTCTGTACCAAAAGGTTTCTCGACAATCAAACGTTCAAAGCCTTTTCCGTCCACGATTTGCTCTGACTTGAGGTGTTTGGCAATAGTACCAAAGAATTGTGGAGCCATAGAGAGGAAGAAGAGCTTGTTGTGCTCAGTTTGGTATTTTTCGTTTAACTCAGCTTGAAGTTTGCGTAATTCGATATAGTGCTCTGTGTCATTGACATCGTGACTTTGATAGTAAAAATGACTAGCAAATGCTTGAGCCTCTTCAACGCTATCTGCCAAATCCAGAATGGATTCGACTACAACAGACTCAAAATATTCCTTACTCCAAGGTCTACGAGCAGTTCCAATAACAGCAAAATGATCAGACAAATTACCTGATTTGTAAAGTCTAAAAAGTGAAGGGTAGAGCTTGCGTTTAGCCAAATCTCCACTAGCACCGAAAATTGTAACAATAACTTTAGATGACATCCAGCTACCTAATTTCTATTTACTTCCCTAGATATCCTAGGTATGAGGAATCCCTCGATTTTATACCCTCTATTTTATCATAATTTTCTAAAAAATCCAAAATTCCAATACAAGTAACAAAAAAACTGCAAGGGAAACCTTGCAGTTTTTTTAGGCATTGAGGACCTTGTCTAAAAATTCTTTTAGACGAGGGTGTTGTGGATTATCAAAGATTTGATCAGGTGTACCATCTTCTAAGAATTCACCGTCTGCCGTAAAGATAACTCGATTGGCAACCTTACGAGCAAATCCCATTTCGTGGGTTACGATGATCATGGTCATGCCTTGTTCAGCTAACTCTTTCATAACGTTGAGAACATCGCCGACCATCTCAGGGTCAAGGGCAGAAGTGGGCTCGTCAAAGAGCATAATATCAGGGTTCATTGCTAAACCGCGAGCGATAGCCACACGTTGTTTTTGACCACCGGATAGACTTTGAGGATTGGCATCGGCCTTGTCAGCAAGCCCAACTTTTTCAAGGAGTTCCATACCCAATTTTTCAGCTTCAGCCTTGGTCATTAACTTGTGCTCTACAGGAGCGAAAGTGATATTTTCCAAAACGGTCATGTGAGGGAAAAGATTGAAGTGTTGGAATACCATTCCGATATTTTCACGAACGTGGTCCACGTTGGTAGCCTTATCCGTCAAATCATAGCCGTTAACGGTGATAGTCCCTTTTGTGCCTTCTTCGAGAAGATTTAAGCTACGCAAGAAAGTTGATTTACCTGAACCAGAAGGTCCAATGATACAAACAACATCTCCTTCATAGAATTTTGCTGAAATTCCTTTAAGGACTTTGTTTTTACCATATTGTTTATGTAGATTATGGACATCGATTTTTAATTTTGCCATTATTGAATCCTCTTTTCTAAGCGTTTTGCAAGTCTAGTAAGAAGAGTGATAATCACAAGGTAGAAGACTGCGAGAATTGCATACATTTTGAAACTTTGGTAGTTACGGGCGATGATGATCTTACCAGTTTGGAAGAGTTCGACCAAACCGATTGCAGATACGATCGTTGTGTCTTTTAAGGCGATTACAAATTGGTTGACGAAGTTAGGAAGCATGAGTTTGGTTGCTTGTGGCAAGACAATCTTACGCATGGTCTTTCCATATGGAATCCCAAGACTTCGGCTAGCTTCCATTTGTCCAACAGGAACGGCCTTAATACCACCACGAACAATTTCAGCGATGTAGGCTGCCGAGTTTAGTGAAAGTGCAATGGTACCAGCGACAAAGTCGTTAATGGGACTTTGTTGTCCTGTAAGGGATTCGATAAAGTTAGGAATTCCCCAGAAAATGAAAGCAGCTAGAATCATCAATGGAATACCACGGATAACGTCAACGAAAATCTCTGAAATCAAACGGAGTGATTTATATGGGCTGACGCTAAACATACCAAAGATAATACCAATGAAAATCGCAATTACAAATGAAACAAGAGCTAATGAGAGAGTGATTCCAAGTCCGCTGAGGAGTTGTTTGTAGTTGTTTTTCAACAAGCCCCAAATAGTTGTTTCATCAGCAGTTGAGGTTGTGGTAGTCGAGTTGCTTGCTAGATATTTATCTAGAATCTTTTGGAATTCTCCATTTGCCTTAAGGTTTGCAAGTCCCTTGTTAAACTTCTCTAGCAATTCTGGATTACTTCCTTTTTTTACTGCAAAAGCAGTTTCACCAATTGGAGTACCTGCGATGGGTGTTTTTAATTTTTGTCCTTGACTGATAGAATATTTAATCACAGGTTCATCGTCCATGACAGCATCAATTGAACCAGTATTTAAACTATCATACATAGAGGCGGCATCTGAAAAAGTTTTGATTTTGTACCCGTATTTGTTTTGATTCTCTGTAAGGAAGCTTTGTGAAGCTGTACCATTCTTGACACCTACAGTCTTACCGTTCAAATCTTCATAAGAAGAAATGGAGCTTGATTCTTTAACACCGAGGATAGTATTTGCTGTATAGTAAGAATCTGAAAAATCGAAAGTTTCTTTACGGGCATCAGTTACAGACATTCCTGCAATGACACCGTCTGCTTGTCCAGATTGAACAGCGTTAATAGCTGCGTCAAAACCAGGGTTGGTAATTTCAATCTCAAAACCTTGGTCTTTGGCAATAGCCTTGATGAGATCCATATCAATACCAGTGTACTGATTGCTTGAATCCTGGAAAACAAAAGGTGCAAAAGATGAGTCACTGGCGATAACATACTTTGTTTTTTCTGTGTCAGCTTTTGCTATTCCCAGTGAAAATATAGGGAATAAAATTAGCAAACAAGCTAGGATTTTTTTCTTCATGTGATGTCTCCTTTCAAGATATTTTCAAATTATATCAAAAAAGTTGAAGAAGGGCAAATATTTTATATTTATATGTAAGAAAATGTAACATAGAACAAAATGAGGGTGTCTGTTGAGAAACAGAAACTTTTTCCTTTTTATGGTAAAATAGAAGGATAGAAAATGTTTATGAGGCCATTATGATAAATCGAATTACTGATAACAAATTTAAACTGGTATCCAAATACCAGCCCTCTGGGGACCAACCTCAAGCCATCGAGCAGTTGGTGGATAATATCGAGGGTGGAGAAAAGGCACAAATCCTGATGGGAGCGACTGGTACAGGAAAGACCTACACCATGAGTCAAGTGATTGCTCAGGTTAATAAACCAACCCTGGTCATCGCCCACAATAAGACTCTAGCCGGTCAGCTCTATGGGGAGTTCAAGGAATTTTTCCCGGAAAATGCCGTCGAGTACTTCGTATCTTACTATGATTACTACCAGCCTGAAGCTTATGTGCCTTCAAGCGATACTTATATAGAAAAAGATAGTTCTGTTAATGATGAAATTGATAAGCTGCGTCACTCAGCAACATCAGCTTTGTTGGAGCGCAATGATGTTATCATCGTTGCATCTGTTTCTTGTATCTATGGTTTGGGTTCGCCCAAAGAATACGCTGATAGCGTGGTAAGTTTGCGTCCGGGTCTTGAGATTTCTCGAGATAAACTGCTGAACGACTTGGTAGATATTCAGTTTGAACGCAATGATATTGATTTCCAACGCGGAAGATTTCGTGTGCGTGGGGATGTGGTGGAGATTTTCCCAGCATCTCGTGACGAGCATGCCTTTCGTGTCGAGTTTTTTGGCGATGAGATTGATCGTATCCGTGAAGTCGAAGCTCTAACTGGTCAAGTTCTCGGCGAAGTGGACCATTTGGCAATTTTCCCAGCGACTCACTTTGTGACCAATGATGACCATATGGAAGTAGCTATTGCTAAGATTGAGGCTGAGTTGGAGGAGCAGTTAGCTATTTTTGAGAAGGAAGGTAAACTGCTGGAAGCTCAACGTTTGAAACAGCGTACAGAGTACGATATCGAGATGCTTCGTGAAATGGGCTATACAAACGGTGTTGAAAACTACTCACGCCACATGGATGGTCGAAGTGAAGGAGAGCCTCCGTACACACTTCTTGATTTCTTCCCTGATGATTTCTTGATTATGATTGATGAGAGCCACATGACCATGGGGCAAATCAAGGGCATGTATAATGGTGACCGTTCTCGGAAGGAAATGTTGGTGAATTATGGTTTCCGTCTGCCGTCTGCCCTAGACAATCGTCCCCTTCGTCGTGAAGAGTTTGAAAGTCATGTCCACCAGATTGTCTACGTTTCAGCGACACCTGGTGATTATGAGATGGAACAAACCGACACTGTGATTGAGCAAATCATCCGTCCAACAGGTCTTTTGGACCCAGAAGTTGAAGTCCGTCCAACTATGGGACAAATTGACGACCTCTTAGGTGAAATCAATGCCCGTGTTGAAAAGAACCAACGTACCTTTATTACAACCTTGACCAAGAAAATGGCTGAAGACTTAACCGACTATTTCAAAGAAATGGGAATCAAGGTCAAATACATGCACTCGGATATCAAGACCTTGGAACGTACGGAGATTATTCGTGACCTGCGCTTGGGAGTCTTTGATGTCTTGGTTGGAATTAACCTCCTTCGTGAGGGGATTGACGTGCCAGAAGTTAGTCTAGTTGCTATTCTCGATGCCGATAAAGAAGGTTTCCTTCGTAACGAGCGTGGACTCATTCAGACCATTGGTCGTGCTGCTCGAAATAGCGAGGGGCATGTCATCATGTATGCAGACACTATGACTCAGTCTATGCAACGTGCCATCGATGAAACGGCTCGCCGTCGTAAAATCCAGATGGCCTATAATGAAGAACATGGTATTGTACCTCAGACAATCAAGAAAGAAATCCGTGACCTAATCTCTGTAACCAAGGCTGTTGCCAAAGAAGAGGACAAGGAAGTGGATATCAATAGCCTTAACAAACAAGAACGCAAGGAACTTGTTAAGAAACTGGAAAAACAAATGCAAGAAGCCGTCGAAGTGCTTGACTTTGAATTGGCTGCCCAAATCCGCGATATGATGTTGGAAGTGAAGGCCTTGGATTAAGTAAAACAGTAAGTGAGATTCAGTTTCTTCAAAATGTGTAGTTGAGTCCTTGTTTATAATAATGAAAAAACGATAAAAAATGAATCAAAAAAAATCAAATACAAAAAAGAATCTATCAAGGAAAGAAAGTTTCCATCTTTGGCTAGATTCTCATAAATTTTTAGGCTTCTTCTTAGTACTTGGTCTAATCTTAGGAATAGGCATAGGTATGACTCTAATTTTCGAAAGCCTTCCAATTCCTTCACCATACAGAGATATCAACTATAGTTTTCCAATATATATAAATCTTTTTTGTCTGGTGTATCAATTATTTGACTATTGGTTCCTAGACTTGTCTAGGAGAAGGATGACAATAAAAAGGTATGCGGATTTATTTATCTATCTTAATAGTATCGGTTTACTAGTTCATCTATTTTTAGGAGTTGGTGGGAAAAATAGTAAGGGCGTCCTGCCTTCTCTCTTATCCCTAGATCATCGCTATATTTGGTTCCCTATTCTTACTTATGTGATCTTCTTCCTAGTGGCTACTTTGATTATTTTAATTTCCAAATATGTTAAAAAGAAAAGGAGTTAATCATGCTAAAACATCTAACTATATTTAGGATTCTTTACCTTATGTTTCTTGTATTTGTCCTGATTCATTTTATCTTAGGCTTGTTCGGTTTTGCTTTTACACCTATAGTGTGGAACATCTGGTTATTTAGTCTTTGCCTTACTTTATTTATTCATCCATGGACCATCTTCTATAAAACGAGAATCTTTCAATGGCATCATTTAATTTTTCAGACTCTCAGTGGATTTTTTGCTCTCATAATCTGGTTAGTGATATTCTTTTTCCTATCTTTTATTCCAGACTCAGCCATGCCTATCAGTATAGACTATCAAGTTAATACTAAAGACAAAGAGATAAGGATTAATAGAGGATTTTTTCTTGATGATATTCGAGAGTATCACGACTGGATTAATCCTTTGATTATGAAATCTAAAGTTAAGTATAAGATAGAAAATTAAAGATTAGAAAGTGAGTCCTATGTCTCGAGCACAATTAACAATTCTTACCAATATTTGTATGATTGAAGATCTAGAAAAGCAGCGCGTGGTTATGCAGTATCGATCACCCGAAAGCAACCATTGGTCTGGCTATGCCTTTCCAGGAGGACATGTCGAAGACAGAGAGGCTTTTGCAGAGTCAGTTATTCGCGAAATATACGAGGAAACAGGTCTGACGATTCAAAATCCTCAACTTGTCGGCATTAAAAATTGGCCCTTAGATACAGGTGAGCGTTATATTGTTTTTTGTTACAAGGCGACTGAGTTTACTGGGAAGCTTCGTTCTTCAGACGAAGGAGAAGTATCCTGGGTACAAAAAGACCAGATTCCAAATTTGGATCTGGCTTATGATATGTTACCTTTGATGGAGATGATGGAAGCTCCAGACAAGTCTGAATTTTTCTACCGTCACCGTACAGAGGACGGGTGGGAAAAGAAAACTTTTTAATCTTTTACCAAATATCCTAACTTGTCTAAGGCCTTCTCAATATAGAGGAGGTCTTGTTTATTTTCTGCTTCAATTAAGTGATAATGGATACCATCTGTCAATTCAGATAGGGGGCGAAAATCAGACGTCTTAACCTGGTTTAAAAAGTGCTCGACATCGCGTCTACAACTTAGTTTGAGGAGGGTTTCGATTTCTCCGTAAACAGGATGATCGATCTGGATATTTTGAACTCGTCCACCATTATCAACAATAGCAAGGAGTTCTTGTTCCATATCTTCTTCTCCGTGTTTCACTTTAAAAAGTTTATGTACATAAGGATTTGATTTATTTTCCTTATAGATATAGCCACGATTGGTTGATAAGATAGGAGCGCCATCTGCACGAAGAATAGCGATGTCCTGAACAATAATCTGGCGAGTGACATGAAAATGTTCTGCTAAACTTTGTCCGTTTAGAGGTTTTTGTGATTCTTTTAAAAGTTGTAAAAGAGTTTCTTTCCTATTGTTTGTCATAGTCTCTTTCTTAATGGCGTTTTTTTAGTGCTTTATAAACAGCTAACGCTAGGTAATAGTCTATCATACTATGAATAATTGTACCAAAGCCAACTAATACAAACAAGACATAGAACATATTTTTTAGGTCTGTTCCTGTACTAGCGTAAAAGATAATACAAGCCAACACTTCAGCAACAGCGTGAACCAAACCGAGTACAAAGTTAAAAATCAAAGAAGATTTAGGATTATCCAAGGTTTGAGGATGTTTTTGAAGATAGAAAGCTCCAAGAGTTCCAAAGAAGATATGGGAGAAAGCTCGAAGTACAATAACGATCGGATAACCAGCCATGAGGAATCCTAGGCTAGAAGCTATAATGACAAAGATTGCCATCCATGGCGAAAGAAACATAGCGATAAAAATGGCTACGTGGCTTCCTAGAGTGTAAGAAGCGGGCGGAATAACAATCTTGAAGGGCATGATTATGGGAATGAGGATAGCGATAGCTGTCAGTAATGCTGTTACGGTCATGAATTGTGTTTTCTTTTGTGTATTCATAATAACTCCTTTTTATCTGTATATACAGTTGTATAGTACACTAAAATTTTAAACTAGTCAAGGAGTAAATTGCATTTCTGGAGAAAAATAGTTAAACTATAGTAAAGTATCTTAGTAAATGGGGAGTTAAGATGATTGATATTGTATATCCAATTTTTGTTATTCATTATTTAGCCAAACAGAAAAAAACAGGAATAATAGTATCGAAATTCACTACATTTACAGCCTATAGCTTTTTGATGATCTCGTTCATTAGAATTGCATTTGGATCACTGTCACTATTTGTTTTTAGTATACCCATTTTTGGTTTTCTCTATTTTAGTGTTATTGAGGAAATATTTCTTCATATTAGTATTATTTATAGTATCATCTTGCTTTTTTTGTCATTCTCTATTTTTATAGACGGTCAAAAAATAGCCAGGCTATTCAGAACACACAACCCACACCATTTTTATTTTATTTACTAATGTTAGCCTTTCATGCACTCTTAATCTATACTGACTTAGCCCCAATTCTTTCTATTCAGTGAAAAATCTACGTATTTTCTTTAAAAAAAGCAGTAGAAGAAGGACAAATAAATAATAAAAATTTTTTCAGAAAAAGACTTGCTTTGAAATGACAGATATGGTATACTTATAAACGGTTTGAAAAAACTGCCTAAGACAGTAGGGGAGCTAGACTCATAATTATCCTACCGAGGACAAAACGTATCATGTAAAAAGAAGCGTATTGTACTTTCGTGTCTAGGTTTGGGCGCGTTTTTCTTTTGGAAAAATTCCCCAAGCAAAATAATTACGGAGGTGAACACACTAATGAGTGAAGCAATTATTGCTAAAAAAGCGGAACTAGTTGACGTAGTAGCTGAGAAAATGAAAGCTGCTGCATCAATCGTCGTTGTAGACGCTCGTGGTTTGACAGTTGAACAAGATACAGTTCTTCGTCGTGAGCTTCGTGGAAGCGAAGTTGAGTATAAAGTTATTAAAAACTCAATCTTACGTCGTGCAGCTGAAAAAGCTGGTCTTGAAGACCTTGCATCTGTTTTTGTTGGACCATCTGCAGTAGCATTTTCTAACGAAGATGTTATCGCACCAGCGAAAATCTTGAACGACTTTTCTAAAAACGCTGACGCACTTGAAATCAAAGGTGGTGCAATCGAAGGCGCTGTCGCATCTAAAGAAGAGATCCTTGCTCTTGCAACTCTTCCAAACCGCGAAGGACTTCTTTCTATGCTCCTTTCTGTACTTCAAGCGCCAGTGCGCAACGTTGCTCTTGCAGTCAAAGCGGTTGCAGACAACAAAGAAGACGCAGCTTAATCTTAAGCTACGCAGCGTAGCCTAGCTACAAAAATATAAAAAAATTAAATTTAAACTTATTTGGAGGATATAACAATGGCATTGAACATTGAAAACATTATTGCTGAAATTAAAGAAGCTTCAATCCTTGAATTGAACGACCTTGTAAAAGCTATCGAAGAAGAATTTGGTGTAACTGCAGCTGCTCCTGTAGCTGTTGCTGCAGCTGGTGCTGCTGACGCTGGTGCTGCTAAAGACTCATTTGACGTTGAATTGACAGCTGCTGGTGACAAAAAAGTTGGCGTTATCAAAGTTGTACGTGAAATCACTGGTCTTGGACTTAAAGAAGCTAAAGAACTTGTTGATGGTGCACCAGCACTTGTTAAAGAAGGCGTTGCAACTGCAGAAGCTGAAGAAATCAAAGCTAAATTGGAAGAAGCTGGAGCTTCAGTTACTCTTAAATAATAGAGCGACTACATTTGTAGCTTAAAAACATGATTAAACCGCTATTCTTAGGAGTAGCGGTTTTTCTTTATAATTAAAAAGAGAAAATTTATAAAGTGTCTCCAGTTGTTCCATAAGATTTTCATCATAAAGTTCTGGAGTTTGATTAGAGAACCATGTCAATCAAACTCCAGCGCTCGATAAAGCGATGATGTATTTGTGGAAGGAGATTATGTTTGCTAAGGTATTTTTTGCAGAAATAGTGGTACAATATCCTTAGAATAGTTCAAAATTTATCTTTGCTAGGGGAAAGGGAGATTGAACTCCCTGATGCATCCGTCTTAGTATGGGATTAATGTCCTATAAAAAGGAAATGTTATAAAGGTGATATTGATGGAAAGATATGAATTTACAGCGACAACAGCAAAATCAGATATAATAATTGGTATCCTTTTTCCCATGTTCCTCATGCTTCCTGTATTGGGAATACAGTTGGCTACATTCTATTTAAAACTGAATGATTTTTTTAAATCACAACCTCTTTTTCTTTATACGATAGTATTAGTATCTTTTGGTATTAGTTTTCTTTTAATTAAAAAAATACAAGGTAGTCTAGTGAAGAATTTTGTCGTAGAATTATCTGGAAGAAATATTAGGATTCGGTGTGATGGAAAGGAGATTGTATCAGGAGAAGTTATTTTCTGTAGGATAAAAAATAAGGAGCCTAAACTGGGGGCGAGAGCCTTAAATGTAGACATAGACACCAAGGGGGATAACATTAAATTTCGAGTTCGGTCTAAGGAATATGAAAATTTATCATCTTCTACTTGGAATCCTCTCGGGACAAGCAACCCCTCTGATGTAGAAACGTTATTATCTTTGGGCAAAAAAATAAAAAATGTTATGGAAGAAGAAGTTTTGATAGAAGATGAAGCTTCAAAAAAAACTCGATCGTTTTGATTGAGGTTTTTAGCATATTTCTTAAACAATACCTTGTGCAATTTTAAATGTTTTAGTAAAGATTCCTTATAAAAAATTTTACTTCTTAATTACTTTTTGATATAATAAACGGAAGAAAGAATATCTTATCGGTAAATCTTAAGCGAGCCTGAGATAGTGAGAGTCAGGTGATTGAGAGATGAGTGTGGCACTTTTGGTAAATTTTAAAAAATAATGAAGTAATAAATTAGGGTGGAACCGCGTTTCTGACGCCCCTAGGTCACTTGACTTAGGAGCAAAGACTCGGTTCTTTTTGTATCCAAAGTCTCAAGAATTAAAAAAAGGAGTAAAACATGTCCAAAAAATTAACCTTCCAAGAAATTATTTTGACCTTGCAACAATACTGGAATGACCAGGGTTGTATGCTTATGCAGGCTTATGATAATGAAAAAGGTGCGGGTACGATGAGTCCTTACACCTTCCTTCGTGCCATTGGTCCTGAACCATGGAATGCAGCTTATGTAGAGCCATCTCGTCGTCCAGCAGATGGTCGTTACGGAGAAAACCCTAATCGTCTTTACCAACACCACCAATTCCAAGTGGTGATGAAACCATCACCTTCAAACATTCAAGAGCTTTACCTAGAGTCGTTAGAAAAATTAGGGATCAATCCATTGGAACACGATATCCGTTTTGTTGAAGATAACTGGGAAAATCCATCAACTGGATCTGCAGGTCTTGGTTGGGAAGTTTGGCTTGACGGGATGGAAATCACTCAGTTTACCTACTTCCAACAAGTCGGTGGTTTGGCAACTGGTCCTGTTACCGCTGAGGTGACTTATGGATTGGAACGTTTGGCTTCTTATATCCAAGAAGTAGACTCAGTTTATGATATCGAGTGGGCTCCAGGTGTTAAATATGGAGAAATCTTCCTTCAACCAGAATATGAGCACTCAAAATACAGCTTTGAAGTTTCTGACCAAGACATGCTTCTTGAAAACTTTGAGAAATTTGAAAAAGAAGCAGGACGAGCGTTGGAATTGGGTCTTGTACACCCAGCCTATGACTACGTTTTGAAATGTTCACATACCTTTAACTTGCTTGACGCTCGTGGTGCCGTATCTGTTACAGAACGTGCCGGTTACATTGCCCGCATTCGTAACTTGGCCCGTGTAGTAGCTAAAACTTTCGTAGCAGAGCGCAAGAAACTCGGATACCCACTGCTAGACGAAGCAACCCGTGCTCAACTTCTAGCAGAAGAGGAAGAATAGACAGAATTACAGGAATAAATGACTGAAAGTCGACCGTAGGTCGCTAAATAAAACAAGACCGCTGTAGTGAAAGTCGGATAAGAAGTTTCTTATCCGACTGGGGAACTGACGAGACTTAAGGCTTGGCAGTTAGCAATGAAACCGAAGGTTTGCTTACGTCCCCCACTACTAAAGGTCTTGTTGAAGAAAATTAATTTTGTAAAGGAACAAACATGACAAAAAACTTATTAGTAGAACTAGGACTCGAAGAGTTACCAGCCTACGTTGTCACACCAAGTGAGAATCAACTGGGTGAAAAAATGGCAGCCTTCTTGGATGACAACCGCCTTTCATACGAAGGAATTCAAACTTTCTCAACACCACGTCGTTTAGCTGTTCGTGTACTTGGTTTAGCGGACCAACAAACAGATTTGACTGAAGATTTTAAAGGACCTTCTAAGAAAATTGCTTTGGATGCAGAAGGAAATTTCTCTAAAGCTGCCCAAGGATTTGTCCGTGGAAAAGGCTTGACGGTAGATGACATTGAATTCCGTGAAATCAAAGGTGAAGAATACGTCTATGTAACCAAACATGAAGCTGGAAAACCAGCTGAGGAAGTATTGACAGGAATTCCAGAAGTCTTGGCTAGCTTAAGTTTCCCAGTAACCATGCACTGGGCAAACAATACTTTTGAATATATCCGTCCAGTCCACACTTTGATAGTGCTTTTGGATGATGAAGCTCTTGACCTAGATTTCTTAGATATTCATTCAGGCAGAGTCAGTCGCGGACACCGTTTCCTTGGTCATGAAGTAGAAATTCGTCATGCTGATAGTTATGAAGAAGACTTACGCAAAGTCTATGTCATTGCTGATAGCATTGAACGTGAAAATATGATTCGTGAACAAATTAAGGAAATTGAAGCAGAACAAGGCGTTCAAGTACAGATTGATGAAGGACTTTTAAACGAAGTCTTAAACTTGGTCGAATATCCAACTGCTTTTATGGGTAATTTTGATCCTAAATACCTAGAAGTTCCAGAAGAAGTTTTGGTTACTTCAATGGAAACTCATCAACGTTATTTTGTAGTGCGTGATCTTGATGGAAATCTAAAACCAAACTTCATTTCAGTTCGTAACGGAAATGCTGAACATTTGGAAAATGTCATTCGAGGAAATGAGAAAGTCTTGGTTGCCCGCTTGGAAGATGGAGAATTCTTCTGGCGTGAAGACCAAAAACTCAAGATTGAAGATTTAGTTGCTAAACTTTCACACGTTACCTTCCATGAAAAGATTGGTTCACTTCGTGAACACATGATTCGTACAGGGCAAATTGCTATCCTGCTAGCAGAAAAAGCTGGTCTATCAGTTGATGAATCTATTGATCTTGCTCGTGCTGCAGCCATCTATAAATTTGACCTCTTAACTGGTATGGTTGGGGAGTTTGATGAGCTTCAAGGAATTATGGGTGAGAAGTACGCCCTTCTTGCAGGAGAAAATGCTGCAGTGGCTCAAGCTATTCGTGAGCACTATCTTCCAGATTCAGCTGAGGGAGCTCTTCCTGAATCTAAAGTTGGAGCTATTCTTGCACTAGCTGATAAATTAGATACTCTCTTATCTTTCTTCTCTGTCGGTTTGATTCCATCTGGTTCAAACGACCCTTATGCCCTCCGTCGTGCAACACAAGGGATTGTTCGTATCTTAGAAGAATTTGGTTGGAATATTCCAATGGACGAGTTGATTGCAAGTCTTTATGCCTTATCGTTTGATAGTTTAACCTACGATAACCAAGAAGAAGTGCTTAACTTCATCAAAGCTCGTGTTGATAAGATGATGGGGGCTACAGCCAAAGATATTAAAGAAGCTGTTCTAGCAAGTTCAAACTTTGTTGTTTCTGATATGATTGAAGCTGCAGAAGCTTTAACTGAAGCTGCAAAATCTGAAGATTACAAATCATCAGTTGAGTCTCTATCTCGTGCCTTTAACCTAGCAGAAAAGGCAGAAGGTTCAGTCAAAGTTGATGCAAGTCTCTTTGAAAATGAACAAGAAAAAGAACTAGCCCAAGCAATAGAAAGTCTTGAATTGAAAGGTTCGGCTAGCGATAAATTAGCACAACTATTTGCTCTTAGTCCTGTTATTGATGCATTCTTTGACAATACAATGGTTATGGCTGAAGATGTTGATGTTAAGAATAATCGTTTGGCTATTCTAGCTGAACTTGTGAATAAAGCAAAAACAGTGGCTGCTTTTAATCTTCTTAATACAAAATAGAAATTACAAAGTAGATTGGAGGTTCAAACATGACACCAGAAAAAATTGCTCGTATTAATGAGCTTGCTAAAAAGAAAAAGACAGAAGGCTTGACTCCAGAAGAAAAAGTAGAGCAAGCCAAACTTCGTGAAGAGTATATCGAAGGCTATCGTCGTGCAGTTCGTCACCATGTTGAAGGTATTAAAATCGTGGATGAGGAAGGAAATGACGTGACTCCTGAAAAACTTCGTCAAGTGCAACGCGAAAAAGGCTTGCATGGTCGAAGTATTGATGATCCAAATTCATAAATAAAACAAGACCTCGGTTAGTAAATGATAACCGAGGTTTTTCTTATAAAAAAGGAACCAAGAATGGTTCCTTTTTGTTACTTATTAGTTACTTGCGCCTGAAGTAGCGTCTGCATCTCCATGGCCACCATTAGCTGAGTCAGAAGCGCCTGAAGTAGCATCAGCGTCGCCATGACCACCAGCAGCTGGAGCAAAAGGTCCGCTACCACCTACCAAGCGTTGACCTGTTTCTTTCAAGTACCAATCAAGCCATGGTTGGAAGTTAAAGACAATTTCATTAATACCAGCATATGAACCATCAGGATAGTACATTGCTTGGTAGTTGTGAGTGTTGATAACACCAGCAGGTGAACCTGGAACAATTGTACGTACGTAATCTTGGTTACCGTTTCGAAGTGTTCCAATAACCCACTCAACGTTTTTCATACGTGCTGGTGGAAGTGAATCGTGAATGGTTGACATACGGCTACCAGATTGAGATGGTACACGTTTTGCAAACATTGTATCAGGGTCTTGGTGAGCGTTGTTGTAGTAGAGGAATTGGTTGTTATCGTCAGCGTATGTCAATTCAAAAGGCATAGCTTTCAAGAACATATCAATTTGGTTAACTGTAAGGATACCATGGTCAAGCTTAACGTACGTATCACCGGATACAGCCCCTGTAATTTCTGCAACTTTTTCTACCCATTCTGGATCATCAGGGTCAACTTCTGTAATCGTTGTAGCGATTGGTTTTCCACAATCCAAGTCTTCTGGTTCAATTGGTTTTGGTTTTTTCAATTTAGAAACGACTCCTACGTATTTGACAAAGTTATCTAAGCAAGTTTCAAGGAACTTAACGGTTCCTTCATTAATAATATCTCCATTTGCATCAAAAGCTTCTTTAGCTTTTCCAAGGAGGAATTCATTACCAGGTAATGTGTAGGCATTAACGCCTGGTGCATCAAGAATTTTACGAAGGTGAACTTGAGCACGTGATGTTCCTTGGTCATAGTATGAAGCACCCACAATCATGACTGGTTTATTTTCAAATGGATGTACTTCGTATGAAAGCCATTCAAGTACAGACTTAAGTGAAGCTGAAATAGTGTGGTTATGCTCAGGAGTAGCAATAATGACACCATCAGCACGAGTAATTTTATTGTAAAGAAGGCGCAACTGGAAGCTATCGTCCCATTTTTCATCTTGGTTAAACATTGGAACTTCATCGATTTCCAAAAGCTCTAGTTCAAATTTAATTTTAAACTGACGGCGGATGAATTCCAAGAGTTTGCGGTTATATGATTGATCGTAGTTTGATCCAACAAGTCCAACAAATTTCATTCTATTTTGTCTCCTATCTTACAAATTTTCCCAGTCAAATTCTTCTGCATCTTTGCGAAGAAGCTCTTGTGCGTTACGCAATTTTTCAGTAACTTTAACAAAGATGCGGAAGTCATCAAAGATGGCATCCAATTTATTAATGACATCAAGATCTACCAAGTCACCGTTCTTATCAAATGCTTGAAGAGAGTGAGAGAGTAAGAATTCATCAGGAAGAACTGTTGCTTTAATCTCAGGAGCATTCAAAATTTGACGAAGTTGCAATTGAGCGCGTGAAGAACCAAGTGTACCATATGAAGCACCTGTAATCATAACAGGTTTGTTCAAAAGTGGGAATACTCCGTAAGAAATCCAAGCTAGGGCGCTCATAAGAACAGCTGGAATTGAGTGGTCGTATTCAGGAGTACCGATGATCACACCATCAGCTGCTTCGATTTTAGCTACGATTTCCATAGCTTCAGCCGGAATTTGTTTGTCGGCTGGTTTGTTAAATACAGGTAGGTCTTTGATTTCTACCAATTCGATTTCTGCTTTATCAGCAAAGTGTTTCTGCATATATTGAAGCAGTTGACGGTTTGTGGAACGTTTAGAGTTAGTTCCTACAATAGCAATAAGTTTAAGCATGGGCTTTCCTTTCTCTTTTGCGTTATTAATTATTTACTGTTGGATACCAGATGAACAAAAAACGTGTCCATCTTTGTCAATGAGGATGGCTTCAATACCTTCAATATTTTCGACTTGCCACATAATAGAAGCGCTACGTTCGCCAAATAATCGTGTGGTCCATATCTCCCCGTCAACTGAGCGGTCAGATATTATGGTTAAACTCGCTAAGTCCGTTTCGATTGGATAGCCTGTTTCACTATCAAAAATATGATGATAATCCTTACCGTTGATTTCAAGATGCCGTTCATAAATTCCAGAAGTAACAACTGATTTTCCAGTAATGGATAAGGTCATCAGGTGATTACCACGTGGGTGAGTTGGATCTTGAATACCGATTTGCCAAGGTTGACCGCTTTTTGCTTGGTTATTACCAATTGTGAGGATGTTTCCTCCAAGATTGATAAGAGCAGAAGTAACGCCATTCTCTTTCAAGAAAGTGGCAACCTTATCCGCGCTATAACCTTTTGCTAAACAACCCAAGTCGATTTTCATTCCCTTTTTTTCAAGGTAGACAGTTGAATGAACTGAATCGAGTTTAATCATATGAGGGTCTATTAGTGGTAAAACTGAAGCAATTTCTTCAGGACTTGCAACCTTTGCATCGGAAAATCCGATACGCCAGGTTTGAACCAAGGGACCGATACTGATATTGAGATGACTTCCAGGCGCTAAACTATGGTCTAAACCTAAGGAAATCAGTTCAAATAAATCAGGGTGGACTTTAACTGGAGCAATACCTGCCTGATAGTTAATTTCCATTAATTCGGATTGAGCACTATTCGCATTAAAGCGAAATTCAAGTTCCTTTAGCAAATCAAAAGCTTGACGGAGAAGATTGTCCGCTTGTTCATGTACTAAGGAAATAGTAATTGTAGTTCCCATTAATCGCTCAGATGATGAACTGAGAGGCAAAGAATCAACTCCCTTCAAATCACTCGGAAATAGCTACAAATCTTGTATGTATCACAATTTAAGAATTTATATTTTATTTCCATATAAATAGAATATCATAAAGTCAGCGTTTTCACAAATTATTTTTTACAAAAAGTCAAGAAATATGCTTAAAAAATTAAAAACAGCTCCAAATCAATGAGGACTCTTTGAAAAAAATTGATATATCTTTCAAAAACTTTCTTAAATGACACCAAACGGGTCAAAAGTCTTGAAAACGTTCACAGATAATGGTATACTTGAGAGGTAAATAAAAAAATAAAGGTAGGATTTATCTTATGAGTAAAATCGTAGTCGTGGGTGCTAACCACGCTGGAACTGCATGTATCAACACTATGTTGGACAACTTTGGAAACGAAAACGAAATCGTTGTATTTGACCAAAACTCAAACATTTCATTCCTTGGATGTGGAATGGCTCTTTGGATTGGTGAGCAAATCGACGGTCCTGAAGGATTGTTCTACTCTGATAAAGAAACGCTTGAAGCTAAAGGTGCGAAAATTTACATGAACTCACCTGTACTTTCAATCGACTACGATAACAAAGTTGTTACTGCAGAAGTTGAAGGAAAAGAACACAAAGAGTCTTATGACAAATTGATTTTTGCTACTGGTTCAACTCCAATCTTGCCACCAATCGAAGGTGTTGAAATTGTCAAAGGTAACCGTGAGTTCAAAGCAACTCTTGAAAACGTACAATTCGTTAAATTGTACCAAAATGCTGAAGAAGTTATCAACAAGCTTGCTGATAAGAGCAAACACCTTGAACGTATCGCTGTTGTCGGTGGTGGATACATCGGTGTTGAGCTTGCTGAAGCTTTCGAACGTCTTGGAAAAGAAGTTGTCCTAGTTGATATCGTAGACACTGTCTTGAACGGATACTATGACAAAGACTTCACACAAATGATGGCTAAAAACTTGGAAGACCACAACATCCGTTTGGCACTTGGTCAAACTGTTAAAGCTATCGAAGGTGACGGTAAAGTAGAACGCTTGGTAACTGACAAAGAAACATTTGATGTGGATATGGTTGTTCTTGCAGTTGGATTCCGTCCAAACACAGCTCTTGCTGACGGTAAGATTGAACTCTTCCGTAACGGTGCCTTCCTTGTAGACAAGAAACAAGAAACTTCAATTCCAGGTGTATACGCTGTTGGTGACTGTGCGACTGTTTATGACAATGCTCGTAAAGACACTAGCTACATCGCACTTGCTTCAAACGCTGTACGTACAGGTATCGTAGGTGCTTTCAATGCTTGTGGACATGAGCTTGAAGGAATCGGTGTTCAAGGATCAAATGGTATTTCTATCTATGGTCTTCACATGGTTTCAACTGGTTTGACACTTGAAAAAGCAAAAGCTGCAGGTTACAATGCAACTGAAACTGGCTTCAATGATCTTCAAAAACCAGAATTTATGAAGCATGACAACTATGAAGTAGCTATCAAGATTGTCTTTGATAAAGACAGCCGTGAAATCCTTGGTGCACAAATGGTATCTCGTGATTCAGCAATTAGCATGGGAATTCATATGTTCTCACTTGCTATCCAAGAACACGTTACAATTGATAAATTGGCATTGACAGACCTATTCTTCTTGCCACACTTCAATAAACCATACAACTACATCACAATGGCTGCACTTACAGCAGAAAAATAATTGATGATATGACAATAAAAAAAGTAACTTCAACGATTGAAGTTACTTTTTTATTTTAAATTTAAGAGACCTCGTCTCTTGCTGGGAAAGTAAACCCTTCTCCAAGGATTTCGTGAGCTTCCGTGATAGTGATAAAGGCCATCGGATCAACTGTATGAATCATTTCTTTCATCTTGACAATTTCATTTCTTGCGACAATACAGTAAATAATCTTTAAGTCCTTTTGGCTATAGTAACCTTGTCCTGAGATAAAGGTAACACCACGACCGAGTTCTTCATTAATTTTATCAGCTAATTCCATCGGTTTTTGAGTGATAATCATAAATCCTTTTCCAGCATATCCACCCTCACCGATTAGGTCAATAACTCTTGAAACGATGAAGTCAAATAAGAGAGTATAGGTTACAAGACGTAGGTCTTGGAAGATGATTAAAATCAACATTAGAATCAGAAAATCAAGTCCAAAAAGCAATTTTCCAACAGAGATATTGGTGTATTTATTAAGGATACGAGCGACGATATCAGTGCCACCGGTTGTTCCACCCGCGTTGAAAATAACACCAAGTCCAACACCTAGGAGGACACCAGCTACTAAAGCAACCACAACGAGATCTCCTTCAAGGTTAAACTGAAGAGGAATTTTTTCAAAGATAGCTAACCAGACGGAGACGGCAATGGTTCCAAGTAGACTGGAATATAGTGATCTTAGTCCAAATATTTTCCAAGCTAGTAGAAAGAGAGGGATATTAATCAAGATATTCATCAGCGAAATAGGGATATTAAAGAGATAGTAGGTAATCAAGGTTATCCCTGTTGCTCCACCCTCGAATAAGTGATGCGGAACAACAAAATAAGTAAGTCCGAAGGCGAAGATAGCAGCTCCGAATATAATAGTTATAGTTGGTTTAATATGCCGTAGCATTGAGCTCCCCTCCTATTTTTGTGTAAAAGTGAAGTAATAATATTTTTAAAGTAAGACTGATATTACAACTTCATGGATTCAATTTTCTCGGAATCAGGTGTAACACGAAGAGTTTTTTGACCGGTATAGGTAACAAAACCAGGTTTTCCACCAGTCGGTTTATTGAGTTTTTTAACCTCAATCATATCCACTTGAACGAGATTAGAAAGACGTCCTTTCGAATAGTAGGCTGCGAGTTCTGCAGCATCCGTCTTGACTTCGTCAGAAGGATTGAGGTTTCCTGAGATGACCACGTGGCTTCCTGGGATATCCTTAGCATGGAACCAAAGTTCCTCTTTGCGTGCAATCTTAAAGGTTAATTCCTCGTTTTGAAGATTGTTTCGTCCAACGAGAATAATGGTTTTCCCATCGCTAGCCAGATATTTCTCTGGCTTTTTACGCTTTTGAATTTTTTCGCGTTGGCGTCTTCTAATAAAACCTGTTTGAATTAATTCTTCACGAATTTCAGCAATTTCATCTAGCCCAGCCTGATTGAGGACTGTTTCGACACTTTCCAGATAAAGAATGGTAGCCTTTGTTTCTTCAATTAGATCAGTCAGGTATTTGACAGCCTCTTTTAACTTCTGATAACGTTTGAAGTATTTTTGAGCGTTTTGGTTTGGTGTTAAAGCTTTATCGAGAGAAATCGTGATAGGCTGATTGGTGTAGTAGTTATCTAAGACGACTTGGTCTTGGTCATTTGGAACTTGATGAAGAAAAGTCGTTAGTAACTCTCCTTTTTGGCGAAATTCCTCAGCATTTTCAGTAGCCTGAAGTTCTTTTTCTTGTTTCTTAAGCTTTTGACGATTCTTTTGCAATTCATTTTCAACACGACGAATGAGTTCGCTAGCTTGTTGCTTCACACGATCACGTTCTGCCTTATCTTTATAAAAAACATCAAGAAGTTGAGATAAGCTTGAAAAATGTCCTTCAATTTTAGTTGAAAATGGGACACAAGAAAAAGACTTATCAGTTAAGCATGGGTTGGTTTCTTGCTTAAAAAAGTCACGAAAATTGGAAAGCCTATCATTAGTTAATAAATTCTCTAATTCAATTGCCGTATCACGGCCTAAACCTTGAAAGAGGCTTTGAAGGTTTTTAGCTGTCAATTCCTGTGTTTGTAGGATTTCAAAAAGTTTTTCATCCTTAATGGTAAAAGGATTGAGGGCCTCTGTACTTGGTGGGGCTATGTAAGTTGCACCAGGTAGGAGGGTCCGGTAACTATTTTGAGAGAAACCGATATGTTTAATCACCTCAAGAATTTTGTTGCTAGACTTGTCTACGAGGAGAATATTACTATGTTTTCCCATAATCTCAATGATAAGTGTAGCCTGAATATCATCACCAATCTCGTTCTTGTTAGAAACAGTGATTTCAACGATTCTATCATTTTCAATCTGTTCAATAGATTCAATTACCGCACCCTGTAAATATTTCCTTAAAACCATGATAAAGGTAGAAGGTTGAGCAGGATTCTCAAAGGTCGTGTCTGTTAACTGGATGCGTCCAAATACAGGATGCGCAGAAAGGAGCAAGCGATGACTTTGACGGTTGCTACGGATTTGTAGGACCAATTCTTGGTCAAAAGGTTGATTAATCTTTTGGATACGGCCATTTAGCAGTTCTGTCCGTAATTCCTCAACCATGTGGTGTAAAAAAAATCCATCAAATGACATTGTTTTCTCCTCTTGAATGTATTCCATAGTATTATATCAAAAAGGTAGAATAAAATCATAGAAATATGGTATAATAAAGCCAAGTAAAGAGAATCGAGAAACGCATGTATATTGAAATGGTTGATGAAACTGGCCAGGTTTCTAAAGAAATTCTACAACAAACTCAAGAAATTTTGGAATTTGCTGCTAAAAAAATTGGAAAAGAAGACAAGGAGATGGCAGTCACTTTTGTGACCAATGAACGTAGTCATGAACTCAATTTAGAGTTTCGTGATACGGACCGTCCAACAGATGTTATTAGCCTTGAATACAAACCTGAATTAGAGATTACCTTTGATGAAGAAGATTTGGCGGAAGATCCTGACTTAGCAGAAATGATGTCAGAATTTGATTCTTATATCGGTGAACTATTCATTTCAATTGACAAGGCCCATGAGCAAGCCGAAGACTACGGTCATAGTTTTGAACGTGAGATGGGCTTCCTAGCAGTTCACGGTTTTTTACATATCAACGGTTATGATCACTACACTCCGGAAGAAGAAGCGGAGATGTTCGGTTTACAAGAAGAAATTTTAACAGCCTATGGACTCACAAGACAATAAACGAAAATGGAAAAATCGTGACTTGCTTTCAAGTTTAGATTTTGCCCTGACAGGTATTTATACTGCCATAAAAGAAGAGCGTAATATGAGAAAGCATGCAGTGACCTCTCTCTTGGTTGTTCTTGCAGGCTTTGTTTTTCAAGTTTCCAGAATTGAATGGCTCTTTCTCTTATTAAGCATTTTCTTAGTCATTGCTTTTGAGATTTTGAATTCTGCTATTGAAAACGTAGTTGATTTAGCTAGCCATTATCACTTTTCTATGTTGGCAAAGAAAGCTAAGGACATGGCTGCCGGTGCAGTTCTTGTTGTATCTTTATTTGCTGCAGTGACTGGACTTATCATTTTCATCCCTAGAATTTGGGATTTGCTATTTTAAACTTTAATAGAGGTAACTATGACATTTAAATCAGGCTTTGTAGCCGTTTTAGGACGTCCCAACGTTGGGAAGTCAACGTTTTTGAATCACGTCATGGGGCAAAAGATTGCCATCATGAGTGATAAGGCGCAAACAACGCGCAACAAGATTATGGGAATCTACACGACCGATAAGGAACAAATCATCTTTATCGATACACCGGGAATTCATAAGCCTAAGACAGCCCTTGGAGACTTCATGGTAGAGTCAGCTTATAGTACCCTACGTGAAGTGGATACTGTTCTCTTTATGGTTCCAGCAGATGAGCCTCGCGGAAAAGGGGACGATATGATTATCGAACGGCTCAAGGCTGCTAAAGTACCAGTCATTCTCGTGGTCAACAAGATTGATAAGGTTCATCCAGACCAACTCTTGGCCCAAATTGACGACTTCCGTAATCAGATGGACTTTAAGGAAATTGTACCGATTTCAGCTCTTCAAGGAAATAATGTTTCGCATTTGATTGATATTTTGAGCGAAAACTTAGAAGAAGGTTTCCAATACTTCCCGGCTGATCAAATCACAGACCACCCAGAACGTTTCCTAGTATCAGAGATGATTCGTGAGAAGGTCTTGCACTTAACTCGTGAAGAAATTCCACACTCAGTTGCGGTGGTGGTAGACTCTATGAAACGAGATGAGGAGACCGATAAAGTTCATATCCGAGCAACCATCATGGTCGAGCGTGATAGCCAAAAGGGAATTATCATCGGTAAAGGTGGTGCTATGCTCAAGAAAATTGGAACCCTTGCCCGTAAAGATATCGAACTCATGCTAGGAGACAAGGTCTTCCTAGAAACTTGGGTCAAGGTCAAGAAAAACTGGCGAGATAAAAAGCTGGATTTGGCTGACTTTGGCTATAACGAAAAAGAATATTAAGAAGAGGTGGGCAGTAGCCTGCTTCTTGTTTTTAGAGAAGGAGGAGCTATGCCTGAATTACCAGAAGTTGAAACTGTACGACGTGGTTTGGAAAAATTAATTCTGGGGAAGAAGATTACAACCATTGACATTCGTTACCCCAAGATGATTAAAACTGATTTGGATGAATTTCGGAAAGAATTGCCTAGTCAAGTCATTCAAACAATGGGACGTCGTGGCAAGTATCTGCTTTTCTATTTATCCGACAAAGTTTTAATCTCTCACTTGAGAATGGAAGGCAAGTATTTTTATTACCCAGACCAAGTGCCAGAACGCAAACATGCTCATGTGTTGATTCATTTTGAGGATGGCGGAACTTTAGTCTATGAGGATGTCCGTAAGTTCGGAACGATAGAGTTGCTTGCTCCTGAGCTTTTAGAAGCTTACTTTATTTCAAAAAAACTTGGTCCGGAACCGACTGAGAAGGATTTTAATTTAGGGAGTTTTAAACTAGCCTTGAAAAAATCTAAAAAACCAATCAAATCGCATCTTCTCGACCAGACTTTGGTTGCAGGATTAGGTAATATCTATGTGGACGAAGTACTTTGGAGGGCGAAAGTTCATCCAGCTAGGATTTCTCAAAGTTTAACAGCACAAGAGGCTAGAAAAGTCCATGATGAAACGATCAATGTTTTAGGTCAGGCGGTTGAAAAGGGTGGATCAACCATTCGCACTTATACAAATGCATTTGGAGAAGATGGCACCATGCAGGAAATGCATCAAGTATACGACAAGGCAGGTCAAGCTTGTTCGCGTTGTGAAACCATCATCGAAAAAATTCAACTAGGTGGTCGTGGAACTCACTTTTGTCCTAAGTGTCAAAGGAGGAAGTGATGGGAAAAATAATCGGAATTACTGGTGGTATTGCGTCAGGTAAGTCCACTGTCACAGAATTTTTAAGACAAAAAGGGTTTCAAGTTGTAGATGCGGATGCAGTCGTCCACCAACTACAAAAACCTGGTGGACGATTATTTCAGATTTTAGTGGAGCATTTTGGGGACAAGGTTCTTCTTGAAAATGGTGAACTGAATCGTCCTTTACTTGCTAGCTTTATTTTTTCAAATTCCAAAGAGCAGGAATGGTCTAAGAATACTCAAGGAGAGATTATTCGTGAGGAGCTAGCTGCATTACGAGATCAGTTGGTTCAGACAGAAGCACTCTTTTTTATGGATATTCCTTTACTTTTTGAACAAGGATATGATTCTTGGTTTGATGAAACTTGGTTGGTCTATGTAAATCGTGATGTTCAATTGAAGCGATTGATGAAACGGGACCAAATTTCAAGAGAAGCAGCTGAATCCCGTTTAAACTCTCAATGGCCTTTAAAAAGAAAAATTAGTCTGGCTAGTCACAGTCTAGATAATAATGGAAATCAGGAACAGTTGATAGCTCAAGTAGTTCAGTTGCTTGAAGAAATGTGTCTATAAATTAACATTGTTAGGAAGGAGAATTTTGGTATTGTTTGTTCAAATCATCTTAGATTGAAATAGTATCAAATACAAAAAAATCTAGTGCGTGTAAAAATTAATCTAAAATGCTCCTCTTGTGGTAGCATGAATTATCTAACCAGTAAGAACTCCAAAACCCACCCAGAAAAGATTGAAGTTCTAAAATATTGCCCAAAGGAAAGAAAAGTAACTTTACATCTTGAATCTAAGTAGAATTTATGGTAAAATAATAGGGATTTTAAGGAGTTTGATATGTATAACCTATTATTAACTATTTTATTAGTATTATCTGTTGTGATTGTGATTGCAATTTTTATGCAACCAACAAAAAATCAATCGAGCAATGTATTTGATGCCAGCTCAGGTGACTTGTTTGAACGTAGCAAAGCACGTGGTTTTGAAGCCGTGATGCAACGTTTGACAGGAATCTTAGTCTTTTTCTGGCTAGCCATTGCCTTAGCATTGACGGTATTATCAAGTAGATAAGAAAATAATGGGCGAGACTGGGTCTTTGCCTATTTTTATTTTTATACTCTTCAAAAATCTCTTCAAACCACATCAGCGTCGGCTTGTCGTATATGTGTTACTGACTTCGTCAGTCCTATCCACAACCTCAAAACGGTGTTTTGAGCAACCTGCGCCTAGCTTTCTAATTTGTTCTTTGATTTTTATTGAGTATTAAATGATGTTTGAGAAGGTTTTACGGTAAAAGAAAATAAAAAATCTAGAAAGAAAACATGAAAGATAAAATAAAAGAATATTTAAAAGAGAAGGGACGAGTCACAGTTAATGACTTGGCTCAAGCTCTAGGAAAGGATGGATCCAAGGATTTTCGTGAGTTAATCAAAACACTTTCCTTGATGGAGAGAAAGCACCAGATTCGCTTTGAAGATGATGGAAGTCTCACCTTGGATCAAAAGAAAAAACAGGAAATTACCCTTAAAGGAATTTTTCACGCTCATAAAAATGGCTTTGGTTTTGTTAGCCTAGAAGGAGAAGAAGACGATCTTTTTGTTGGTAAAAATGATGTTAACTACGCTATTGATGGCGATACTGTTGAGATTGTGATCAAGAAGGTTGCAGATAGACAGAAAGGAACAGCTGCTGAAGCTAAGATTATTGATATTTTAGAACACAGTTTGACGACGGTTGTTGGGCAAATCGTTCTTGATGAGGAAAAACCCAAGTATGCGGGCTATATCCGTTCAAAAAATCAAAAAATTAGTCAACCAATCTACGTTAAAAAGCCAGCAATTCAATTAGAAGGTACAGAAGTTCTTAAGGTCTTTATTGATAAGTACCCAAGTAAGAAACACGATTTCTTTGTCGCTAGTGTTCTAGATGTTGTGGGACATTCAACGGATGCGGGGATTGACGTCCTTGAGGTCTTGGAGTCAATGGACATTGTATCCGAGTTTCCAGAGGCTGTTCTCAAAGAGGCAGAAAAGGTTCCTGATGCTCCATCAGAGAAGGATATGGAAGGCCGTCTGGACTTAAGAGATGAAATTACCTTCACGATTGATGGAGCGGATGCAAAAGACTTGGATGACGCAGTTCATATCAAACCTTTGAAGAACGGCAATATCGAACTAGGTGTTCACATCGCAGATGTTTCTTACTACGTAACAGAGGGATCTGCGCTTGACAAGGAAGCCTTAAATCGTGCGACTTCCGTTTATGTAACGGATCGGGTGGTTCCAATGCTTCCAGAACGCCTTTCAAACGGTATCTGTTCCCTCAACCCTCAAGTCGACCGTTTAACGCAGTCTGCTATTATGGAGATTGATAAACATGGTCGTGTTCGTAATTACACGATTACTCAGACTGTTATCAAGACAAGTTTCCGAATGACCTATAGTGATGTAAATGACATCCTAGCAGGCAATGAGGAGAAGAGACAAGAGTATCAGAAAATTGTTCCTAGTATCGAGTTAATGGCTAAGTTACATGAAACTTTGGAAAATATGCGAATGAAGCGTGGAGCTTTAAATTTTGATACCAATGAAGCTAAGATTTTAGTAGATAAAAAAGGCAAGCCAGTTGATATTGTCCTTCGTCATCGTGGTGTTGCTGAACGTATGATTGAGTCCTTCATGCTGATTGCCAACGAAACAGTTGCGGAACACTTTAGCAAGCTGGACCTACCTTTTATCTATCGTATCCATGAGGAACCTAAAGCAGAAAAAGTTCAGAAATTTATTGATTACGCTTCAAGTTTTGGATTGCGTATCTATGGAACTGCTAGTGAGATAAGTCAGGAAGCCCTTCAAGACATCATGAGTTCTGTTGAAGGCGAGCCATATGCGGATGTATTGTCCATGATGCTTCTGCGTTCCATGCAGCAGGCTCGTTATTCTGAGCATAATCATGGCCACTATGGATTAGCTGCAGACTACTACACTCACTTTACCAGCCCAATTCGTCGTTATCCTGACCTTCTTGTTCACCGGATGATTCGTGACTATGGACGTTCTAAGGATGTAGCAGATCATTTTGAACAAGTCATCCCTGAGATTGCGACCCAGTCTTCTAACCGTGAGCGCCGTGCGATCGAGGCAGAGCGTGAAGTCGAAGCTATGAAAAAAGCTGAATACATGGAAGAGTACGTCGGTGAAGAGTATGATGCAGTTGTTTCAAGCATTGTTAAATTTGGTCTTTTTGTTGAGTTGCCAAATACAGTTGAAGGATTGATTCACATCACAAATCTTCCTGAGTTTTATCATTTTAACGAGCGTGATTTGACACTTCGTGGGGAGAAATCAGGAATTACTTTCCGTGTGGGACAACAGATTCGCATTCGAGTTGAAAGAGCGGATAAGATGACAGGAGAGATTGATTTCTCCTTTATTCCAAGTGAATTTGATGTCATTGAAAAAGGTTTGAAACAGTCTGGTCGCAAGGATAGAAGTCGTCGTTCCGATAAGAAAGAAGACAAGAGAAAAGCTGGTCGTTTAGGTGATAAGCGCAAGCATTCTCCAAAAGACAAGAAGAAAAAGAGCAAGAAACCTTTTTATAAGGAAGTAGCAAAGAAAGGAGCTAAGCATGGCAAAGGGCGAGGGAAAGGTCGTCGCGCAAAATAAAAAGGCGCATCACGATTATACAATCGTAGATACGCTAGAAGCAGGAATGGTCCTGACAGGAACTGAAATTAAGAGTGTTCGAGCAGCTCGCATCAATCTGAAAGACGGTTTTGCCCAAGTGAAAAATGGGGAAGTTTGGCTGAGCAATGTTCATATCGCTCCTTATGAAGAGGGCAATATCTGGAACCAAGAACCAGAACGTCGTCGTAAACTCCTCCTTCATAAAAAACAAATCCAGAAATTAGAGCAAGAAACTAAAGGGACAGGGATGACGCTGGTTCCCCTTAAAGTCTATATAAAAGATGGTTATGCTAAGTTACTTTTAGGACTTGCAAAAGGGAAACACGATTACGATAAACGGGAGTCTATTAAACGCCGTGAGCAAGATCGTGATATTGCGCGTGTCATGAAAGCTGTCAACCATCGATAGAAGGGTTATAAAATGGAAAAACTAGTTGCCTACAAACGCATGCCAGTCTGGAATAAAGACACCATGCCAGAAGCTGTTCAAAGAAAACACAATACTAAGGTGGGAACCTGGGGTAAGATTACCGTATTAAAAGGGATTCTTAAGTTTATTGAGTTGACCGAAGAAGGAGAAGTTATAGCTGAGCATCTTTTTAAAGCAGGTGCTGATAATCCTATGGCGCAACCTCAAGCCTGGCACAGAGTAGAAGCTGCCACAGACGATGTGGAATGGTACTTGGAATTCTATTGTAAACCGGAGGATTATTTCCCTAAGAAATACAATAGCAATCCAGTTCATTCGGAAGTTTTAGAAGCTATGCAGACGGTCCAACCATGTAAAGCACTAGACCTAGGATGTGGCCAAGGAAGAAATGCCCTCTTTCTGGCTCAACATGGCTTTGATGTTACAGCAGTAGACCAAAATGAGCTTTCTCTTGAAATCTTACAAAGCATTGTAGAGCAAGAAGATTTAGAAATACCTGTTGGGCTTTACGATATCCATTCAGCGAGCATTGGGCAAACTTATGATTTTATCGTATCGACTGTTGTTCTCATGTTTTTACAAGCAGATCGTATTCCGGCTATTATCAAAAATATGCAGGAACAAACTTCTATCGGTGGCTACAATTTGATTGTTTGTGCTATGGATACAGATGATTATCCTTGTTCAGTTAATTTCCCATTTACTTTTAAAGAAGGAGAATTGGCAAATTACTACAAGGACTGGGAATTAGTGAAGTACAATGAAAATCCTGGCCATCTCCACCGTCGTGATGAAAACGGAAATCGTATCCAACTACGTTTTGCGACCATGTTGGCTAAAAAGGTAAAATAATTGAAAAAGAGGCTGGGACAAAAGTCCTAGCCTCTCAATTGTTTTTGGATTGTCGAGCAAGACGCAGTGGTTGAGTGGACTCTACTACGCTGATTTCATCAGCTTTTACAGCCCTACTCAACTGTGCGGAGGTGGGACGACGAAATCGAATTCTAACGAATGACCGATTTCTGTCCCACTCTCTTTTTTATTCCCTAAATAATCATTGGAAAGTCTTATTTTATGCTATACTAAAAGTATAAGGTACCTATAGACTTTATAAGTTTCTGGTTGTTAAAAAAGGATTCATATCAGCTGCCAAATCTTTTAAACCGTTTATGCTCTAGGAGGTCGCAATATGCCTAGTCTTTTAATTGAACTTTACGATACACATGCGATTGAGAAAAATGTCTATCAGGCTTTTGTCAGTGATTGTGATGAGATTTTATACCTTTCTACAAGAAAAATTGCTGAGGAAGAAAAGCTATCCTTGAAGCATTTTCTAATGGAACAAGTTCCACACTTAAAACAAGTACATTTTCGACAATTCAACCTAGAAAAAATCTGCCAGGAATTAGATGTATTTATCAATGATTTTGAGACAGTGACCATCGATGTTTTTGGCGGAGATAATCTATTAGCAATAGTTCTATATCAGTATGGTTTGGAGAAAGGTATTCCCATTATTGCTATGGATGTTGACCAAGGAAAGCAGTATGCCTGGGAAAGGGGTAAGATTTGTGATAAACAGTTAGAGATTCCCAGTTTATCCATTGAGCAGTTGATAGCCTTACGTGGTGGAAAACTCCTTAAATCAAGAAGACCTCAGCATAAGGCTGAGCAAAATGAAGCGATTAAAAAACTGGCTCATTATGCGATTGAAAATCCAGAAAAATGGTATCAGGTTACTCAGTATTTCGCCTTGGCAAAAACTGGAGATTTTCATGCTGAAACAGCCAAAGTTTTAGAAGGTAACGGGAAAACTTATTCCTATCCCTCTACCTTGATTCCGTTATTCATAGAAGCTAATCTACTAAAAATAGAAGAGGAAACATCTGATAGCGTCTCTTATTCATTTCCGAGTTCAGAAGCGCAGTTGCTTTGTAGAACCAAGGGGCATATCTTAGAGCTCTATATTTATCTACTGGCTTTAGAATCAGAGTATTTTGATGAATGTATGATTGGTGCTGAAATTGACTGGAATGGAATTTTTCCAGAAATAGATAATGTCCAAAATGAAATAGATGTAGTCCTTCGAAAAGATTACTCTGTAGTATTCATATCCTGTAAAATGACTGATTTATCAGTTGAAGCTATTAACGAGCTCGAAGTTTATGCCAATCATTTTGCAGGAGATAATTGTTTAAAATTGATTGTATGCTCCGGCAGGATTAACCCTGTTTTTAGCAATCGTTGTCAAGAATATGGCGTATCCATCATTAAACCGGATCAGATATCAAATCTCATTCCCATGTTGCAAGAGTATATGAAGAACAAACGGAAGTGATACTAGATGTCATGTGAAGAAGAGTCTGGGATAATAGTTCTAGACTCTTAATTGTCTTTGGATTGTCGAGCAAGACGCAGTGGTTGAGTGGGCTCTACTACGCTGATTTCATCAGCTTTTACAGTCCTACTCAACTGTGCGGAGGTGGGACGACGAAATCGAATTCTAACAAATTACCGATTTCTGTCCCACTCTCTTTTCTTATCCTTTTCGAATAAAGTAGAAAAGGGGGGGTATATATGTTTATAGCCAGAGATAAAAAGGGTAACCTCATTAACGCTTTAGAGAAAGAGCCGAGAAAGCAAGAATATTATTGCCCAGCTTGTGGAACAAGTGTTCGCTTGAGAAAAGGGAAAAATGTGCGTACTCATTTTGCGCATACATCCATCAAACAGTGTGACTACTACTATGAAAATGAGAGTTTAGAGCATCTGGAAAATAAGGTAGCGCTTTTTAATTGGGCTCAGAATGATGCCTTGGTAGAAATGGAATATCCGATACAGGAACTAAAGCAAATTGCTGATATTCTCATCAATCAGCAATTAGCTATTGAGGTTCAATGTAGCCCCTTGTCTTCTAAACTGTTGCAGGAGAGAAGTAATGGTTATAGAAATTCAGGAATTCAAGTATTGTGGTTACTCGGAGAAAAGCTCTGGCTAAAAGAACGTCTAACTAAACTACAGAGAGATTTTCTTTACTTCAGTAATAATATGGGATTTCATCTTTGGGAGTTAGACCATAAAAAACAAGTTTTGAGGCTTAAATACCTACTCCACCAAGATTTAAAAGGAAAACTCCATTATCAGGTCAAGGAATTTTCTTATGGCAAAGGAAATCTACTTGAAATCTTACGGACTCCTTATCAGCAACAAACTCTGATCACTTTTTCAGTTGAGCAAGATACGAAGATTTGTCATTACATTCAAAAACAACTCTATTATCAAAATCCCTATTGGATGAAACAACAAGCCCAAGCCTACTTAAGAGGAGAAAATCTTTTGAATCTTAAAAAACAGGATTGGTATCCACAGATAAGGCCTATAGAAAATGGTTCTTTTTGTCAAATAGGTATAAATCTAAATGATTATTACCGTAACTTTAAGGCCTATTATGAACGGAATCCTCAAAAAAATCAACAAAAGCTCTATCCACCTGCCTTTTATCAGCAATATTTCTCGAAAAATATGGTAAAATAGAAAGGATGGAGGAAATTTATGGTATTACAACGAAATGAAATCAATGAAAAAGATACTTGGGATCTATCAACGATCTTTGAAACAGACCAAAAATGGGAAGAAGAATTAGTCCTATTAACCGAGGATACAAAAGAAGCAGCTAGTCTTGAAGGACATCTCTTGGATAGTGCAGAAAGCCTTCTTAACATTACAGAGCGTTATCTGGACTTGAGTCGTCGTCTTGAGAAACTCTATGTCTACGCACATATGAAAAACGACCAAGATACACGAGTCGCTAAGTATCAAGAATACTATGCAAAAGCAATGACTCTTTATAGTCAACTCGACCAGGTATTCTCTTTCTATGAGCCAGAATTTATGGCAATTACTGAAGACCAGTACAAAAACTTCTTATCAGAAGAACCAAAACTTCAACCGTATAAACACTATTTTGATAAACTCTTGCAAAATAAGGACCATGTCCTTTCACAACGTGAAGAAGAGTTATTAGCAGGTGCTGGTGAAATCTTTGGAGCAGCTAGTGAAACTTTCGCTATCTTAGACAATGCGGATATCGTCTTTCCATTTGTTAAAGATGAAGATGGTAACGAGGTACAGTTGTCACACGGTGTCTATATGCGCTTAGTAGAATCTAAGAACCGTGAGGTACGTCGTGGAGCTTATGAAGCCCTCTACGCTACTTATGAACAATACCAGCATACTTACGCTAAAACCTTGCAAACCAATGTCAAAGTGCAAAACTATCGTGCTAAGGTTCGTAATTACAAGAGTGCGCGTGAAGCAGCACTTACAGCCAACTTTGTTCCAGAAAGTGTCTATGACAACCTAGTATCTGCTGTTCGTAAGCATTTGCCACTCTTACATCGTTATCTGGATCTTCGCTCAAAAATCTTGGGTATTCCAGACCTTAAAATGTACGATGTCTATACTCCATTGTCTTCAATAGAATACAGCTTTACTTACGAGGAAGCCTTGAAGAAGGCAGAAGAAGCTTTGGCAGTTCTTGGTGAGGATTACTTGAGTCGTGTCAAACGTGCCTTCAGTGAGCGTTGGATTGATGTGTATGAAAATCAAGGCAAGCGTTCAGGTGCATATTCTGGTGGATCATACGATACCAACGCCTTTATGCTTCTTAACTGGCAGGATAACTTAGATAATCTCTTTACTCTTGTTCATGAAACTGGTCACAGTATGCACTCTAGCTATACTCGCGAAACCCAGCCTTATGTCTATGGAGATTACTCAATCTTCTTGGCAGAGATTGCTTCAACAACTAATGAGAATATCCTAACAGAAAAACTGTTAGAGGAAGTTCAAGATGACGCAACACGCTTTGCCATTCTAAATAACTTCTTGGACGGTTTCCGTGGTACAGTCTTCCGTCAAACTCAGTTCGCTGAATTTGAACACGCTATCCACCAAGCTGACCAAAATGGTGAAGTCTTGACAAGCGAGTTCCTAAACAATCTCTATGCT
Organism: Streptococcus sp. Z554; assembly: GCF_053010305.1. Classification (NCBI taxonomy): domain Bacteria; kingdom Bacillati; phylum Bacillota; class Bacilli; order Lactobacillales; family Streptococcaceae; genus Streptococcus; species Streptococcus sp. Z554. The sequence goes on along the minus strand of NZ_JBRKNV010000001.1, from coordinate 378,286 downwards.
GACTTGAACCAAGAATATTATGGTTTGAGCAAGGAAGACAATCCTCAAATTCAGTACGAGTGGGCTCGTATCCCTCATTTCTACTATAACTACTATGTGTACCAATATTCAACAGGTTTTGCAGCAGCTTCAGCTTTGGCTGAAAAGATTGTTCATGGTAGTCAAGAAGATCGTGATCGTTATATTGAATACCTTAAGGCTGGTAAGTCAGACTATCCTCTAAATATCATGCGAAAAGCTGGTGTTGATATGGAAAAAGAAGACTATCTTAATGATGCCTTTGCAGTCTTTGAACGCCGTTTGGATGAGTTCGAAGCCCTTGTTGACAAATTAGGACTGGCATAAGATGGTTGAGTCATACAGTAAAAATGCTAACCATAACATGCGACGGCCTGTTGTTAAGGATGAGATTGTGGAATTTATGCGCCACAGACAAGAGCAGGTGACTGGTTCTTTAAAAGAACTAGAAAACTTTGCTCGCAAGGAGAATATTCCTATCATTCCTCATGAAACAGTCGCTTATTTCCGTTTCCTAATGGAAACAATTCAACCAAAAAATATTTTAGAGATTGGGACGGCGATTGGTTTTTCGGCACTTTTGATGGCTCAACATGCCCCAGAGGCTAAAATAACAACCATTGATCGTAATCCTGAAATGATTGGTTTTGCCAAGGATAATTTTGCAAAATTTGATAGTCGTAACCAAATTACCCTCTTAGAAGGTGATGCGGTAGATGTCTTGTCAACTTTAACAGAAACCTATGATTTTGTATTTATGGATTCTGCAAAATCCAAATACATCGTATTTTTGCCAGAAATCCTCAAACACCTTGAGGTTGGTGGAGTAGTTGTCTTAGATGATATTTTCCAAGGTGGAGACATTGCTAAGGATATTATGGAAGTCCGACGCGGGCAACGCACCATTTACCGTGGTTTGCAGAGACTTTTCGACGCAACTTTGGACAATCCAGATCTAACAGCAACTCTAGTTCCACTTGGGGACGGAATTCTCATGCTGAGAAAAAATCAAGCAGAAGTAGAACTGCCTGATGTTGACTAATTTTAGAAATTTTTAAGACAATTTAGTAAAATAGATAAGGTAAACATTTATCTAGTGTATAAAAAGGAGTAAACATGAAGAAAAAATTTTTGGCTGGTGCCATTACATTGTTGTCAGTAGCTACTTTAGCTGCATGTTCAACTAGTTCTCAAGGAGCTGATTTAATCAGTATGAAAGGTGATGTAATCACTGAACATCAATTCTTTGAAGAAGTTAAGAATAATCCAACTGCTCAACAAGTCTTGCTTAACATGACTATTCAAAAAGTTTTTGAAAAACAATATGGTTCTGAAGTAAGTGATAAAGAAGTTGAAGAAGCTGTAGCAGAAGAACAGAAGAAATATGGTGATAGCTATCAAATCGTTCTTTCTCGTGCTGGTATGACAGCAGAAAGCCGTAAAGCTCAAATTCGTACAAATAAATTAGTTGAATACGCTGTTAAGAAAGCAGCAGAAGCTGAATTGACAGATGAGAACTACAAAAAAGCTTACGATGAGTACACACCAGAAGTAACTGCTCAAGTGATTAAACTTGACAGTGAAGATAAGGCTAAGGAAGTACTTGCTAAAGCACAAGAATCTGGGTCTGACTTTGCCCAATTGGCTAAAGATAATTCAACTGACGAAAAGACAAAAGCAAATGGTGGTGAAATCACTTTTGACTCAGCATCAACAGAATTGCCAGACGTTGTTAAAAAAGCTGCATTTGCCCTTAATGTTGATGGAATCTCAGATGTGATCACAGTTCCAGGTACAAAAGCTAATTCAAACAGTTTCTATATTGTGAAATTGACCAAGAAAACAGAAAAATCTTCTAACTGGGAAGATTATAAAGATAAATTGAAGACAGTTATCTTGACTCAAAAACAAAATGATGCTGCTTTTGTTCAAGGTGTCATTAGTAAAGAGTTGCAGGCAGCAAATATCAAGGTCAAAGACCAAGCCTTCCAAAATATCTTTACTCAGTACATCCAAAGTGATACATCTACCGAAACAACAACAACTACATCAGCAGCGACTGAAACAACAACAGCCACTGAGACTACAACAACATCTTCAAATTAAAGATGAATACTCTATCTTTCAACTCTTGAAAGGTAGAGTTTTTTTGAGGTTTTCATTGCTAAAAGTTGAAAATATAACTAAATGGTCTGTGAATTCTTAATGTTGAAATTCTAAGCTTTAACGGGTAAGAGTTTTTTTCTAGTCTAAAAAATGGTATAATAGCTTGTAAAACTAGTATTAATAGAAAATTAAAAATTTAGTAGATGGTGAAATATGAAAATTAGTAAAAGGCACCTGTTGAATTATTCTATTTTAGTGCCCTATATTCTCTTATCCGTTCTGGGTTTGATAGTGGTCTATTCGACAACGAGTGCATCCTTGATTCAAGAGGGGACGAGCGCCTTTCAATTAGTTCGAAATCAGGGCTTGTTTTGGTTGGTTAGTTTATTACTGATTGCAGTAATCTATAAGTTGAAGCTGGGATTCCTTCGCAACGAGCGCTTGTTATTCATCGTTATGTTTGCTGAGTTAGTGTTACTAGCTTTAGCTCGTTTGATTGGGATTCCCATCAATGGGGCATACGGTTGGATCAAAGTAGGACCTATTACTGTTCAGCCTGCGGAATACTTGAAAATTATCATCATTTGGTACTTGGCTCAACGTTTTTCAAAACAACAAGAAGAAATTGCCGTTTATGATTTCCAAGTTTTAACTCAAAACCAATGGTTTCCTAGAGCGTTTAACGACTGGCGTTTTGTTCTTCTGGTCATGATTGGTAGCTTGGCTATTTTCCCTGACCTAGGAAATGCTACGATTCTGTTTTTGGTATCATTACTGATGTACTCAATTAGTGGAATTGCTCATCGTTGGTTTGCAACGATTCTGGCTATACTTACGACTCTAGCCACTGTGACACTAACAGCTATTAAAGTGATTGGTGTTGATAAGGTTTCTAAAATTCCTGTATTTGGATACGTAGCTAAACGATTCAGTGCTTTCTTTAATCCATTTGATGATGTCGCTGGTGCAGGACACCAGTTGGCAAATTCATACTATGCTATGGTAAATGGAGGATGGTTTGGGCTAGGATTAGGAAACTCTATCGAAAAACGAGGCTATCTACCTGAGGCACACACGGACTTTGTTTTCTCTATTGTAATTGAAGAGTTTGGATTTGTTGGTGCCAGTCTTATTTTAGCTCTATTATTCTTCCTAATTCTTCGTATTATTTTGGTGGGGGTACGAGCAAAAGATCCGTTCAACTCAATGGTAGCCATTGGTATCGGTGGAATGATCTTAATTCAGGTATTCGTTAATATCGGAGGGATTTCAGGATTGATCCCTTCAACAGGTGTAACCTTCCCATTCCTTTCACAAGGGGGGAATAGTCTCCTGGTTCTATCAGTAGCTATCGCCTTTGTGTTAAATATTGATGCTAGCGAAAAACGAGCAAAACTCTATAGTGAATACGAATCACAGCTTTAAGAAAAAGTGATAAGGAGAAAAATATGTCTCTTCAAAAACTAGAAAATAATAGGAACAAAACTGTCGTCCAGGAAGAAGTTCAAATCTTGACAGATTTGCTTGAAGATATTACGAAAAATATGCTTCCTTCTGAGACCTTTGATAAGATCATTCAGTTGAAGAAGTTGTCATCAAAATTAGACTATCAAGGGCTTGATAAAGTAGTTGCGAGTCTTACTAATGATGAAATGGTCTATATCTCTAGATATTTCTCTATCTTGCCACTTTTGATTAACATTTCTGAAGACGTCGACCTGGCATACGAGATTAACCATCTAAACAATATCGGTCAAGATTATCTTGGTAAATTGTCAACAACCATTAAAATGGTGGCTGAAAAGGAAAATGCTGCTGAGATTCTTGAATATCTAAATGTGGTGCCAGTTTTGACAGCCCACCCAACTCAGGTTCAACGTAAGAGTATGTTGGACTTGACCAATCATATTCATAATTTGCTACGTAAATATCGTGATGTGAGAATGGGTCTGATTAATAAAGAAAAATGGTACAATGATCTTCGCCGTTATATTGAGATTATCATGCAGACGGATATGATTCGGGAAAAGAAACTAAAAGTAACGAATGAAATCACAAACGTGATGGAATACTACAATAGTTCCTTCCTTCAGGCTGTACCAAACTTGATGTTAGAGTATAAACGCCTTGCAAAAGAACAAGGAATTGACCTAAAACAAGCAAAACCAATTACCATGGGAATGTGGATTGGTGGAGACCGAGATGGAAACCCATTTGTAACTGCTGAAACACTCATGCTCTCGGCTACCATTCAAAGTGAAGTGATTTTGAACTACTATATCAGCAAGATTTCTAGTCTCTATCGTACTTTCTCTCTATCTACCAATTTATCTAAGACAAGCAAGGCTGTTGAAGAAATGGCAGCTCAATCTCGTGATACATCTGTCTTCCGTGAGAAAGAACCTTATCGTCGTGCCTTCCATTTGATCCAATCAAAATTGATTCAAACTCTCTTAAATTTGAAAGAGTGGGCTCTTGTTGGGTCATCGGCAGATGAACGTCATCATATAGAACGACTCTTTGGTTCTCAAGGACATCAACAAGATGTGATTACTGACTATATTAGTAATCGTCTCTCAGGAGCCGTTCAAGAGTTGGCTGAAGATCGTCCTCCTTACTACGAAACAGTTGAGGAATTTAAGCAAGATCTAGCTATCATTAAGGAGTCATTACTTGAGAATAAGGCAGAAGCCTTGCTTACCGGTGAATTTGCTGAGCTTTTGGAAGCAGTAGAAGTCTTTGGTTTCTTCTTGGCTTCTATCGATATGCGTCAAGATTCTAGTGTGCATGAAGCCTGTGTTGCAGAATTATTAGCATCTGCTGGAATTAATGATCACTATAGTGATTTATCAGAAGATGAAAAATGTGAGTTGCTTCTACATGAATTGTTAGAGGACCCTCGAATCTTGTCTGCGACTCACGCTGAGAAGTCTGAACTTCTTGAGAAAGAATTGGCCATTTTCCAAACGGCTCGTGAATTAAAAGATCGTTTGGGAGAAGATGTCATTCGTCAAACCATTATCTCTCACGCAACTAGCGTGTCTGATATGCTTGAATTGGCTATTATGCTTAAAGAAGTAGGACTTGTTGATAATGAAAAAGCGCGTGTTCAAATCGTTCCGCTCTTTGAGACGATTGAGGACTTGGACCATTCTGAAGAAACAATGAGAAAGTATTTCTCTCTACCACTTGCTAAAAAGTGGATTGCTTCTAAAAACAACTACCAAGAAATTATGCTTGGTTACTCTGATAGTAACAAGGATGGCGGATACCTCTCATCTTGTTGGACCCTCTATAAGGCACAAAAACAATTGACTGCTATCGGTGACGAGTTTGGTGTCAAAGTAACCTTCTTCCACGGTCGCGGTGGGACTGTTGGTCGTGGTGGTGGTCCTACTTATGATGCCATTGCTTCTCAACCCCTTAAGTCTATCAAGGATCGCATCCGCTTGACGGAACAAGGTGAAGTTATCGGAAACAAATACGGAAACAAGGATGCAGCCTACTATAATCTTGAAATGTTGGTATCTGCGGCTATCAATCGTATGATTACGCAGAAGAAGAGCGATACCAATACTTCAAACCGTTATGAAGAGATTATGGACCAAGTAGTAGAACGTAGTTTCGATATTTACCGTGAACTCGTATTTGGAAATGAGCTTTTCTATGATTATTTCTTTGAATCTAGTCCAATCAAAGCTATTTCAAGTTTCAATATCGGTTCTCGTCCCGCAGCCCGTAAAACCATTACTGAGATTGGTGGTTTACGTGCCATTCCTTGGGTATTCTCATGGTCACAAAGTCGTGTCATGTTCCCAGGATGGTATGGTGTTGGTTCAAGTTTCAAGGAATTTATTGACCAAGATCCCAAAAATATTGAAACGCTTAGAGAAATGTATCAAAACTGGCCATTCTTCCAGTCTCTTCTTTCCAACGTGGATATGGTCTTGTCAAAATCAAACATGAATATTGCTTTCGAGTACGCTAAACTTTGCGAAAGCGAAGAAGTGCAAGCAATCTACTACACTATTCTTGATGAGTGGCAATTGACAAAGAACGTTATCTTGGCTATTGAAGGACATGACGAGCTTTTAGCAGAAAATACCTATTTGAAAGAGAGTCTGAACTATCGCATGCCGTATTTCAACATCCTTAACTATATTCAGTTGGAGTTGATCAAGCGTCAACGTCGTGGCGAACTATCTCCTCATGAAGAAAAATTAATCCATACAACTATTAACGGAATTGCTACAGGACTACGTAATTCAGGTTAATACAAGCAATGTTTTCCCAAAACCGTAGGAATTTTCATAATTTTTTAAAATAATTCATGAAAATCCTTGACAAGTTTTAGTAAAATGATATAATCGTATCATTCAGAAAGTAATCATTGAAGTTTTCTAGAGAGTCTGTGGTTGGTGGAAACAGATAGATGGAAGTGATGAAAATTGGGCTGAATGTTATAAAGAATTTGAAATCATAAGAATTCGGTGCGCACACCTTACAGTGCAACTCGTGAAGCGAGATTGAGAGATAGGGGGATTCCCTATAATTGAGGTGGCACCGCGCATCGACGTCCTCACACAAGTTTTTTGTGTGAGGACTTTTTCTATGGGGAGGAAAAATATGGAAATCAAACGATGGCGACGCTTGGTAAAGTTATATTGAAAGTGACATGAACATTACGAAGTTTAAGTAAAATAAGGAGAAATAGATATGAATAAACGTTTAATTGGTATTATTGCAGCACTAGCACTTGTAGTTGGAGGAAGCTTGGTCTACTCTAACTTAACGAAACAAGATACTAAAACCGAGACAGCTAACAAAACTGCTAAAGTTGGTGTTCTACAGTTCGTCAGTCACCCATCGCTTGACTTGATTTACCAAGGTATCCAAGATGGACTTGCTGAAGAAGGCTATAAAGAAGGCCAAGTTAAAATCGACTTTATGAATTCAGAAGGTGACCAAAGTAAGGTTGCCACAATGAGTAAACAATTGGTGTCAAATGGAAATGATGTTGTTGTCGGAATTGCGACACCTGCAGCTCAAGGTCTAGCAAGTGCAACAAAAGACCTTCCTGTTATCATGGCAGCTATTACAGACCCAGTTGGAGCTAACCTTGTACAAAACTTGGAAAAACCAGGTGGAAACATCACAGGGGTATCTGACCATAACCCTGCTCAACAACAGGTTGAATTGATTAAAACATTGACTCCTGATGTCAAGACAGTTGGAGCTCTTTACTCAAGTAGCGAAGATAACTCAAAATCACAAGTCGAAGAGTTCAAAGCTTACGCTGAAAAAGCTGGTTTGAAAGTCGAAACTTTCGCAGTTCCATCAACTAACGAAATTGCTTCAACAGTTAATGTTATGACTGGTAAAGTAGATGCAATCTGGGTTCCAATTGACAACACAATCGCATCTGCGTTCTCAACTGTAGTATCAAGCAACCAAACAGCTAAAAAACCAATCTACCCAAGTGCGACTGCCATGGTAGAAGCAGGTGGTTTGGCATCAGTCGTTGTGGACCAACACGATCTTGGTGTTGCTACCGGTAAGATGATCGCAAAAGTCTTAAAGGGTGAAAAACCAGCTGACACTCCAGTCAATGTCTTCTCAACTGGTAAATCAGTTATCAACAAAAAACTAGCTCAAGAACTTGGAATCGCTATACCTGAATCAGTTCTTAAAGAAGCTGGTCAAGTGATTGAATAATAATAAAGGAGGAGTTGGAGACATCTCCTCCAATTTTTAAAAGAAGGAAATGAATGTAACATGATAGTATCGATTATTTCACAAGGATTGGTCTGGGCTATTCTGGGGTTGGGAATCTTTATGACCTTTCGAATCCTCAACTTCCCAGATATGACAACGGAGGGCTCTTTCCCATTGGGAGGAGCAGTAGCAGTGACTCTGATTACACAAGGAGTCAATCCTTTTCTTGCTACCTTGGTAGCTGTTGGGGCAGGTTGTCTTGCAGGTTTAGCAACAGGGCTTCTATATACAAAAGGAAAGATTCCAACACTCTTATCTGGAATTTTGGTCATGACTTCCTGTCATTCTATTATGCTCATGATTATGGGAAGGGCTAACCTTGGTCTCTTGGGAACTAAACAAATCCAGGATGTTCTTCCATTTTCAACTGAAGTTAATCAATTGTTTACAGGTTTGATTTTTGTGACTTTGGTTATTTTAGTGATGCTTTTCTTCTTAGATACTAAATTAGGACAAGCTTATATTGCGACAGGAGATAATCCGGATATGGCTCGTAGTTTTGGTATCAATACTGGACGTATGGAACTGATGGGCTTGGTCTTATCAAATGGTGTCATAGCCCTTGCGGGAGCCCTTATCGCTCAACAAGAAGGTTATGCGGATGTTTCTCGAGGAATTGGAGTTATCGTTGTTGGACTTGCTAGCTTGATTATTGGTGAAGTACTCTTTAAGAGTTTGACTCTAGCAGAACGATTGGTTACCATTGTTGTTGGTTCTATTAGCTACCAATTCCTAGTATGGGGAGTTATTGCTCTTGGCTTTAATACAAGCTATCTCCGCCTATACAGTGCTCTTATCCTAGCAACTTGTCTAGTCATTCCAACACTTAAGGATAAATACTTGAAAGGAGTCAACTTAAGCAAATGACAGCAATTGTAGAATTAAAAAATGCCACAAAAATTGTGAAAAATGGCTTTGACGAAGAGAAGATTATCCTCAACGATGTTTCGCTTGATATTTATGAACATGACTTCATCACAATCTTGGGTGGAAATGGAGCAGGGAAATCAACCCTCTTTAATAGCATAGCGGGAACTTTACCTTTAACCAGTGGTAGTATTCGCATCATGGGAGAGGATGTGACTCATTTCAGCCCTGAAAAAAGGGCCAAGTACCTTTCTCGTGTCTTTCAAGATCCAAAGATGGGAACAGCTCCACGTATGACCGTCGCAGAAAACCTTTTGATTGCCAAGTTTCGTGGAGAAAAACGCGGTTTATTTCCAAGAAGACTCTCAGCCTACAAGGAAGAATTTCAAGCAACCATTGAGAAGGTTGGAAATGGCCTAGAGAAACACTTGGATACACCGATTGAATTCTTGTCAGGTGGACAAAGACAGGCTTTGAGTCTTTTGATGGCAACCCTAAAACGTCCAGAGCTCCTCTTGTTGGATGAACACACAGCAGCTCTGGATCCTAAAACAAGTGTAGCCTTGATGGAGTTGACAGATGATTTTGTCAGCAAAGACCATCTAACAGCATTAATGATTACCCACCATATGGAAGATGCTCTCAAGTATGGAAATCGTCTCATTGTTATGAAAGATGGACGTATCATCCAAGATTTAAACAAGGATGAAAAAGCTAAGATGAAGATTTCTGATTACTATCAACTGTTTGAGTAGATAATTTTTAAAACATGTATCATTAAAAACTTAGAAGTAGAAAACCTATTTCTAAGTTTTTTTGATTTTTACTACTTTTCTTATAACAGAACTAAGAGTAGCTTCAATGATTTTATAGTATAATGAAGTATATGGAAAAGAATTCATAAAATTGGAATAGGTATATTTAACTTCATTGACTTAAATAGTTTTTGTACAAGAATAAGCTAATGTAACTTTGAAAACAGAGGGAGTCCCATCATATGGAACTAGGTAAATTTAATTTTGAAAATAGAGGTCACTCGCTAGCAGAATTGGGTGTTGCAAGTTATGCATATACATATCAAGATATGTTGGCCTATATAGACTGGATAGAATCAAAAAAGTTTGTTATTCTTGGTGGAGATGTGTATTCAAGACAAGGTGATATGTTTGATTTAACTTATGATAGCTGGTATTATTCTCCTAAAAATAATGACAATGATTCACTAAAGTCGATTTCTGTGGCAAAAAATTATATTAAACAGTATACAAATAGTAATGGAAAACATTTTTATTTTGCAATAGTTGCTTCAAAATAGATGGGATTGATAGTATAATAGCAAATAGAGGTCATTAATATGAGTAAAACAGGAATGGGATTAGGTGCTTCAATAGTGTCTAATAATATTTTAAAAAATAAGGCGAATATAAAATGAATATTCCGAGAGGATTCCGTATTATAGATTTACGACATGCCTATTGGAACAGAACTTACACTTTTTTACGAAGATGAGCAGAGTTATTTTATAGATATAAATACTGGAAGTAAAATTTAACTCTAAGACAGTAGCAGCAACTAGATAAGGAAGGAGATTAAAGTGACGATAGAAACAGAATTAAAAAAAATTAGTAAAAGTCTATCTTTAATAAATAACAGCCAAACCTTTAACAAGATATCCTCTACTAATTTAGAAAATATAGATGATATTCTAAATGATTATTTACCTCTTCATTTGAAATGGATAGAGAAAGGAAATTCTGGAATAATTAAGTCATTAAGCGAAAGTCGTCAATTAGATAGACAAGCACTTTCTCAGTTACTTGTAGGTGTTAGAAACTTATATCTGGATTTAGAAGAACTTCAAGATTTGCTTATTGAGGTATCAAATGATATAGACGGAAATTAGATGTTTAAAAACGTTAAAATGGAATAATGTAGGTATAAATGAAATCAGAAAAGGTGAATGTATATAAACGAATAACAAAATTAGAGAAAATATATTTAATGTTTGCTTCTAGGTTTTTTAGTTGTTTTTAAATATTATTTATATTTCTCTTTTCGTCTATTTTACTTTATAATAGAATCAATCTAAGAATCTTAAACTTTAATAGAAGTAAGGAGATAAACACATGGCATACACACAAGAAGATTTTCAGGAATGGATTTTTCAGATTGGATTTAAGATGGATTATTTCACAAGGGAGTTTGCGGAGAAAGAAGGGCTAAATTTAGACTATAGTATGCAGTCCTTGGATGATTTGGAGGCTTGGATCTTGGCTCACTACGATGACCACCATGCTTTGATAGCAGACCGCAAGATGTTGGATTATTTGACCGTTTATATCGGCGAAACCTTTCGCAAACACCTAGGAGGTAAATGGTATATTGACCTTAAAAATAAAAAGAACGCCTATTATTCTATGCCTGTATTGACTGATCCATCCTATAGAGGAGTGGTATACAAAGCACCATTGACTTATGCAACAGCTTGTATCAGTAGAAAAGATGGTCAGTATATTAGCAGAATATTGAAAAATAATCTCGAAAATCAGGTGAAATAGTCTTTTATTTTTTCTATTTTCCTTTCAAATATTAGAATAATTTGCTCAAAAGATTCAGTTTTTCATGATAGCTGGAAACTTATGAAATAGAAGCATGTAAAGTGTATGAAATGGTTTACTTTTTTTCAGAAATAAGCTATACTATATAAAGTAAACTGTGATAAAATGGAGGTATTGTCTATGGTTGACAAGAGAGTCATCGAAGAAATCAAAAACAATACCAATATTGTCGAAATCATAGGAGAAGTGATTTCTTTACAAAAATCTGGACGGAACTTTTTGGGGCTCTGTCCTTTTCATGGTGAAAAGACCCCTTCCTTTAACGTGGTCGAAGATAAGCAATTTTACCACTGTTTTGGTTGTGGTCGTTCTGGAGACGTCTTTAAGTTTATTGAGGAGTATCAACAAGTAACCTTTGCGGATGCAGTAAGGATTTTGGGCGAACGTCTCGGAATGCACCTTGAAACTCCTGCACATAACCCTGTCCCACACACGTCACCCCATCAAAATCTCTATGAGATGCACGACAAGGCTGCACGCTTTTATCATGCCATCCTCATGACGACGAAGATGGGTGAGGAGGCGAGAAACTATCTCTATAAACGTGGCTTGACTGATGATGTTATTAAACACTTTATGATAGGTCTAGCTCCTCCTGAACGTTCTTATCTCTATCAACGTTTGCGAGATGATTATAGTGAGAAGGACTTGCTGGATTCAGGTCTGTTTTATCTTTCTGATAGTAATCAATTCTTTGATACCTTCCATAATCGTATTATGTTTCCACTGTCAAATGACCAAGGTAAGGTTATTGCTTTTTCTGGTCGTGTTTGGCAAGAAGCAAATTCTCAAACTGCCAAGTATAAAAATAGTCGTGCGACGGCAATTTTTAACAAGAGTTACGAATTATATCATTTGGATAGGGTCAAAAAAGGATCGGGTAAAGTTTCTGAAATTTACCTGATGGAAGGCTTTATGGATGTCATTGCAGCCTACCGTGCTGGTATTGAAAATGCAGTAGCATCCATGGGAACAGCTCTGACCAGTGAACATGTTGAGCATCTCAAACGCTTTACTAAAAAAGTGATTATCACTTATGACGGAGATAAAGCGGGGCAGGCTGCAACTGCCAAAGCCCTAGATGAACTTGGCGATTTTCCTGTGCAGATTGTTCAAATCCCTGATGCAATGGATCCAGATGAGTACTTGCAGAAAAATTCTACAGAAGACTTGGCTTATCTCTTGGCCAATACTCGTATCAGCCCCATTGAGTTTTATATTTATCATTATAAACCAAACAATAGTGAAAATCTCCAAGCGCAAATTGATTTCATTGAGAAAATTGCCCCTCTGATCGTTAAAGAACCTTCTATCACAGCCCAAAATACCTATATTCATTTACTGACTGATCATTTACCTTCTTTTGATTATCAACAAGTCGAGCATATCATCAATGAAAGTCGTGTCAGACAGAGACAAGAAAAGGTCAAACAGGTATCTAACCCGACGCCTATCACGATGACTGTAACAAAACAGTTAACCGCTGTGATGAGAGCTGAAGCTCATATTCTCTATCGGATGATGGAGCATCCATTAGTTCTCAATGATTATCGCTTAAGAGATGATTTTGTCTTTGAGACACCTGAGTTTCAAACCTTGTATGGTCTGTTGATTGATAATGGAACGATCTCTTCAGAAGATTTGGCAAATCAGACCAGAGAAGTTGAGAATGCTTGGTATCAAGTATTGTCTTTGGATTTACCTTCGGAAATGTCTCCAGAAGAGCTAAAAGAAGTAGAAGAGTCTCGAAAACGTGCTCTTTTGAATCAACAAAACTTGCAAATCAAAAAGAAAGTTCAGGAAGCTAGTCACGTAGGTGATACAGATACTGCTTTAGAAGAGCTTGAACGCTTAATTGCCCAAAAAAGAAGAATGGAGTAAGAATGGCAACAAAACAAAAAGAAGTAACAACCTTTGATGTCCAAGTCGCAGAGTTTATTCGTAACCATAAAAAAACTGGTACTGCAACTGATGATGAAATCAATAACGCCCTCGTAATTCCTTTTGCCTTGGACGTAGATGGGATTGAAAATCTTTTGCAACGCATTCAAGATGCTGGTATTGCAATTACAGATAACGAAGGAAATCCAAGTGAACGTGTCTTAAGTACGGAAGAAGAGCCAGAGCTTAGTGATGAGGATTTGATTGGTTCTACCTCTGCAAAGGTTAATGATCCCGTCCGTATGTATTTGAAGGAAATCGGTGTCGTACCTCTTCTTACTAACGAAGAAGAAAAAGAGTTGGCTCTTGCTGTGGAAGCGGGAGATATCGAAGCCAAACAACGTCTAGCTGAAGCCAACCTTCGTTTGGTTGTATCTATTGCAAAACGCTACGTTGGGCGTGGCATGCAATTTCTTGACTTGATTCAAGAAGGAAATATGGGCTTGATGAAGGCCGTTGATAAGTTTGACTATTCGAAAGGGTTCAAATTTTCAACTTATGCGACTTGGTGGATTCGTCAGGCTATTACACGTGCTATTGCTGATCAAGCTCGTACCATCCGTATCCCAGTTCACATGGTAGAAACCATCAACAAGCTTGTTCGTGAGCAGCGCAACCTTCTTCAAGAATTGGGACAAGATCCTACTCCTGAGCAAATTGCTGAACGTATGGATATGACACCCGATAAGGTTCGTGAAATCTTAAAAATCGCTCAAGAGCCGGTATCTCTTGAAACACCTATTGGTGAAGAGGACGATAGCCATCTTGGTGACTTTATCGAGGACGAAGTGATTGAAAATCCAGTAGACTACACAACTCGTATCGTCTTGCGTGAGCAGTTGGATGAAGTGCTAGACACCTTGACTGACCGTGAAGAAAATGTTTTGCGTCTTCGTTTTGGTCTTGATGACGGAAAGATGCGCACTCTAGAAGATGTTGGTAAAGTCTTTAACGTTACTCGTGAGCGTATTCGTCAGATTGAGGCAAAAGCTTTGAGAAAACTTCGTCAACCAAGCCGAAGCAAACCGCTTCGTGACTTCATTGAAGATTAAGCTGAGGAGAGTGAAAATGGCTTATACAGATGAACAGATTGAAAACATCAAAACTCGAATTTTGACCGCTCTAGAAGAAGTTATCGACCCAGAATTGGGGATTGATATCGTCAACCTAGGTCTGATTTATGAAATTCGATTTGATGGTGATACCGGTGAGACTGAGATTGATATGACTTTGACGACTATGGGTTGTCCATTGGCAGATCTCTTAACCGACCAAATCTATGATGCTATGACAGATGTTCCAGAGGTTACCAACGTTGAAGTAAAATTAGTTTGGTATCCTGCTTGGACCGTTGAAAAAATGAGTCGCTATGCTCGTATCGCTTTAGGTATTAAATAGAATCCAATAAAAAAGAGAAATAGTGTAGACGCCAGGAAATTCCCAGCTTTTATGCTATCTCTTTTTTAATTTGCTGATTTTCTTTCAATAAAATGATATAATGGATAGTATGGAAAAAGAGAAATTACGCATCAACATGCTAAGTTCGAGTGAAAAGGTAGCAGGACAAGGTGTTTCTGGAGCTTACCGTGAACTTGTGCAACTTTTGAAACGTGATGCGAAAGACCAACTAATTGTAACGGAGAATCTTCCTGTAGAAGCTGATGTTACTCATTTTCATACAATCGACCTTCCTTATTATCTGTCAACTTTCCAAAAGAAGCGTTCAGGTCGTAGGATTGGTTATGTCCACTTCTTGCCTGACACCTTAGAAGGTAGTTTGAAGATTCCATTCTTTCTAAAAGGGATTGTTAAGCGCTATGTGTTTTCTTTTTATGACCGTATGGAACACTTGGTTGTGGTCAATCCTACTTTTATCGAAGATTTGGTTGCAGCTGGTATTCCTCGTGAAAAGGTGACCTATATCCCTAACTTTGTTAACAAAGAAAAATGGCACCCACTTTCTGCAGAAAAAGTAAGTCAACTTCGACAAGATATGGGGTTGAGTGAAAATCAATTTGTAGTAGTAGGAGCTGGGCAGGTTCAGAAGCGCAAGGGAATCGATGATTTCATCACTCTTGCTGAGGAACTACCGGACATCACCTTTATTTGGGCTGGTGGTTTCTCATTTGGTGGGATTACAGATGGTTATGAACGCTATAAAAAAATCATGGATAATCCTCCAGAGAATCTGATTTTCCCTGGAATTGTTGAGCCAGAAAGGATGAAAGAACTGTATGCTTTGGCAGATCTGTTCTTACTTCCTAGTTATAATGAGCTCTTTCCGATGACTATTCTAGAAGCCGCGAGTTGTGAAGCTCCCATTATGCTTCGGGACTTAGATCTTTATAAGGTGATTCTAGAAGGAAATTACAGACCAACCACCGATGTGGAAGAGATGAAACACGCTATTATGGAATATAGAGAGCATCCAGAAGCTTTGAAAGAGTTAAGAGAAAAGGCCAAGGCTATTTCAAGAGAATACTCAGAGGAGCATCTCCTTGAAATATGGCTAAAATTCTATCGGGAGCAAGCGGCTTTAGGAAAAAAATGAGGTAGTATATGCGAATTGGATTATTTACAGATACTTATTTCCCACAGGTTTCGGGTGTTGCAACCAGTATTCGAACCTTAAAAACAGAGCTTGAAAAGCAAGGACATGCAGTCTTTATCTTCACGACAACCGATAAGGATGTCAATCGTTATGAAGACTGGCAAATTATTCGTATTCCTAGTGTTCCTTTCTTTGCCTTTAAAGACCGTCGTTTCGCTTACCGTGGATTTACGAAAGCTCTTGAAATTGCTAAACAATACAAACTCGATATTATTCATACCCAAACTGAATTTTCTCTTGGTTTATTGGGAATTTGGATTGCTCGAGAACTGAAAATTCCAGTCATCCATACATATCATACCCAGTACGAGGATTATGTCCACTATATCGCTAAGGGGATGTTAATTCGTCCAGGTATGGTCAAGTATCTTGTGAGAGGATTTCTTCATGACGTTGATGGAGTCATTTGTCCGAGTGAAATTGTGCGCGACCTTTTATCTGACTATAAGGTAAAAGTTGAAAAGCGTGTTATTCCTACCGGAATTGAACTTGCCAAATTTGAACGCCCTGAGATTGGTCCTGAACACATTAGTGACTTAAGGGATAAACTAGGGATCCAACAAAACGAAAAGATGCTTCTAAGTCTTTCTCGAGTTTCTTACGAGAAGAATATTCAAGCAGTTCTTAAAGCTTTACCAGATGTCCTAAAAGAAGAACCAAATGTTAAACTGGTTATAGCTGGAGATGGACCTTATTTAGACAATCTTAAGGAGCAAGCAGAAGATTTAAAAATTCAAGATTCTGTTATCTTTACAGGTATGATTCCGCCAAATGAGACGGCACTCTATTATAAGGCAGCTGATTTCTTCATATCGGCTTCTACAAGTGAGACTCAGGGATTGACTTATTTGGAAAGTTTAGCTAGTAAGACACCTGTTATTGCCCATGGTAATCCTTATTTGGATAATCTCATCAATGATAAAATGTTTGGAACCCTTTATTATGAGGAAAGGGACTTGGCAGGAGCGATTCTTGAGGCTTTACTTGCTACACCGTCAATGGATGAAAAACACTTGGCTGAAAAATTATATGAAATTTCTGCTGAGAATTTTGGTAGAAGAGTCCATGAATTTTATCTAGACGTCATTATTTCAAATAATTTTGCCAAAGAAACAGGGGCTGACGAACCTGTTACAAAACGTATTTTAAAGACAGTCTTCTATATTCCGCAACAGGCTGTTACTATGCCAGTTAAAGGTTCGAAGCGTATGCTTAAGGCATCTAGAAAACAATTAAGAAATTTAAGAAAATATTTAAATGATTAATCAAATCAAAGAAAGGAAATAAAAATATGAAAAAGAAATTTATGAGAAGTAGTAGAGATCAAAAAATCGGTGGTGTATGTGCTGGTTTAGCTAATTATTTTGATATTGACCCTACAATTGTACGTGTGATTTGGGGAGTTCTAGCTTTCTGTTATGGTGCTGGACTTATTGCTTACTTGATCTTGTGGGCAATCGCTCCTGTTTCAGATGAGTTTTAAGAAAAAGATTAGAGTAAAAGTGAGACTAATATTATTCAATGATTTGAAACTTCAAATCGGTGAAATGGGATTCATTTGGGGTTGATTTCTGGTGCGGGATATTAAATTTCATTAAATAGATTTGACAGTTAAAGGAGTTAAGATAATGAAAAAGAAAAGATGGGCCATAATCAGTGCGCTGGTAGGTATTGTAGGAGGAGCATTTTTAATGGTATCTCCCATGGGATTACTCGCGGCAGGAATCGGAGCAAATGACCAGATTTTTGGTTCTATATTTATTCTAATACTGTGTACGAATTTGGCGATTTTCTGTGTAGCTTTGAAGAGTAAGCTTTACTATAAAGGCGATGACAGAGTCTCTAAGTCAGTGACCAATACGTTTTTAATAGCAGGGACGATTGGATATGCCCCAATCTTTATTTGGATTCTAGGCTATATTCCCTTCTTAAATGACTTGTTATATTGGTTGTTTAGTGCGGTTTTTTCTGGACAGGGTGCCTTCTCTCTATTGTTTCTAGTGGTAGAGTTTGTCGCCATCCTATCGATTGTCAGTGGCATCGGGTATGGCGTTAGCTTGAAAAACTTCAGAAAATAATGTAAAGAGGATTTTTTCGAGGCTTTTTGATAAGGGGTTCGGAAATTACAAATAGAGAGGAAATGCGAATGTGACAGATATAAAATGGGAAATTTGATGTGTTTTTGTTGGTGATACATCTGTATCAAATGAATTTTAAAATGAGAGTATTAATAGTAAAGGAGAAAACATGGCATTCGGTGATAATGGTAAACGTAAAAAAACATTCTTTGAAAAACTTACAATGTTTGTCGTATTAGTAATGTTATTTGTAACATTGGCAGGTATTTTTGCTACTGCCATTGGTGTATTTAGCAGATTCTAAAAAGCTAGTCATTCTATTGATTAGCAATGAGTTAGGTGACTGGGATTTTCCCAGCCCTTTTTAAAGTGAGAAAAGAATATGAGTATGTTTTTAGATACAGCCAAGATTAAAGTAAAGGCTGGTAATGGTGGCGATGGTATGGTTGCTTTTCGCCGAGAAAAATACGTCCCTAACGGCGGTCCTTGGGGGGGAGACGGTGGCCGTGGTGGTAACGTTGTTTTTGTCGTAGATGAAGGCTTACGCACTCTAATGGATTTCCGTTACAATCGTCATTTTAAAGCTCAATCAGGTGAAAAAGGAATGACAAAAGGAATGCATGGTAGAGGAGCAGAAGATTTGATTGTCCGTGTGCCTCAAGGAACTACTGTGCGTGACGCTGAGACCGGAAAAATCATCACAGATTTGATTGAGAATGGGCAAGAGTTTATCGTAGCCCATGGTGGGCGTGGTGGTCGAGGAAACATTCGTTTTGCCACACCAAAAAATCCTGCTCCTGAGATCTCTGAAAATGGGGAGCCTGGTCAGGAACGTGAATTGCAGTTAGAACTAAAAATCCTTGCTGATGTTGGTCTAGTTGGCTTCCCTTCTGTTGGGAAATCAACTCTACTGAGTGTCATCACATCTGCAAAACCTAAAATCGGAGCCTACCACTTTACAACAATCGTACCAAATCTTGGAATGGTTCGTACCCAATCAGGGGATTCATTTGCTGTAGCTGATCTTCCTGGTTTGATTGAGGGGGCTAGTCAAGGTGTTGGTTTGGGAACACAGTTCTTACGTCATATTGAGCGTACACGCGTGATCCTGCATATCATTGATATGTCTGCTAGTGAAGGACGTGATCCTTATGAAGATTATTTAGCTATCAATAAAGAGTTAGAATCCTATAATCTTCGTCTGATGGAGCGTCCACAGATTATTGTTGCTAATAAGATGGATATGCCAGATAGCCAAGAAAATCTAGAAGAATTCAAGAAAAAATTGGCTGCAAATTATGATGAGTTTGAGGATTTACCGCCAATTTTCCCAATTTCAGGTTTGACTAAGCAAGGTCTTGCACCTTTACTAGATGCAACAGCCGAGCTTCTTGATAAGACTCCAGAATTCCTTCTTTATGACGAGTCAGAGATGGAAGAAGAAGCGTATTATGGCTTCGATGAAGAAGAAAAACCATTTGAGATTGGTCGTGATGACGATGCTACTTGGGTTCTTTCAGGTGAAAAACTCATGAAACTCTTTAACATGACGAACTTTGACCGTGATGAGTCTGTTATGAAATTTGCTCGTCAGTTGCGTGGTATGGGAGTTGATGAAGCTCTTCGTGCTCGTGGCGCCAAAGATGGAGATTTAGTTCGAATTGGTAAGTTTGAGTTTGAATTTGTAGACTAGGAGATAGCTATGGGTGATAAACCAATATCTTTCCGAGATGCTGACGGAAATTTTGTTTCAGCAGCTGATGTTTGGAATGAGAAGAAGTTGGAAGAACTTTTTAATCGCCTCAATCCAAATAGAGCATTGAGACTAGCTAGGACTAAAAAACAAGCAGAAGGAAAAAAATCAGAATAAAAGAACCCGTGATATGCTTATCACGGGTTTTCTGATTCACTAACTACTGTTGATATGGAATTTCTAGACTAGACTTAGCAAGGTCTACAGTTAATTGATAATCTGTATTGTCACGGACAGTAATTTCGAAGTCAGTAGTATAAAGAACGAGACGGAGAGTATCGCCTTCTTTTAGTTTGTAAATTGTTGGTTGCAATTCAAATTGGAATTCCATCCATTCATCAGGTTTGACTTCTTCAATTTTTAGTAAATCATGTCGATTTTGAAGATTGAGATAACCTTTGGTGATAACACGCTGTGCATTTGGGTTAAATGGTAGCTCGCAAAGGTTTTCCAGCATATGGTAACGACCATTATCAATAGTACGAGCAGACAAGACTGCAGGATAAGGTTGTAGATATTTCTTTTGACCAAGTTCGAGAAGTTGGGCAGATAACAAGCCTTTATTAGTGCTTGATTTGAGACGAAGGTTTAGTTTAACACGCCCATTGAGATGAAGGTCTTCAGTCACTGGAATATCAACGGTAATCTGATTGACCTTGTCTTGATAAAGTTCATTATTAAAGGTTTGGTAGGTTTTTCCAAAACGTTCAAAGTCAGAATCTTTATAGTGGTTTTTAATCACTTTTTCTTCAGTTCCAAGCGAGAATGTTCTGTGTTCACCTTGATTTCCAAAATCATCAAGAGTATGCCATGTTTGGGGAGCAGTGTTGTCTTGCCAAACGACTTTTGGAAGTTGGTAGTCAGTGATTTGACCCAATAATTTTTGTGTCAAAAGGGCGTTCATAGACTCACGAAAATCAATAGACTGCCAGTTGTTCATATAAACATGAGCGCCATTATGATAAAAGAGGTGCTTTTTAATATGGCTAGGAAGAGAATTGAACATTTGATAGACATGAAGTGGTTTTACATTCCAGTCTTGCGAACCGTGGGTAAAAACAACTTCAGCCTTAACTTTTTGACCATTGAGTAGATAGTTTCTATCATGCCAAAATTGGTTATAATCACCAGTTTTACGGTCTAGATTTTTCTTGAGTTCTTCTATAGAATCTTTATGAGCCTCGTTTCCACGAATAAAGTCACCAGCTAAGAGATTGCGAGAATAAGTTAATTCATCTAATGAATCAAAGTCCTCACCTGGATAACCACCAGGACTTGTCACTAGACCATTTTCACGGTAATAGTTGTACCAAGAAGAAATACCTGCTTCAGCAATGATGACCTCTAAACCATCAACTCCTGTAGTAGCAAGACCATTAGACATTGTTCCTAGATAAGAAAGGCCAGTAGTTGCGACTTTACCATTTGACCAGTCAGCATTTACTTGACGCTTACGACTATGGTCTGTGAATGCACGACAACGACCATTAAGCCAATCAATAACATTTTTATAAGCTTCAACTTGTCGGTAGTCACCATTGGTCATTAGGCCTTGGGAATCCTTGGTGCCAAGACCAGATACATAAATATTGGCAAAACCTCTTGGAAGGAAGTAATCATTAAGTGTGTAGCTGCTATTGATATGAGTGAGCTTTTCTTCAGCTTCTGGAACTAGCTCAGCTTCTCCAACGGGTTCAACTAAATCTAATGTTGGTTGCTCTAGTGAAATTTCATGTGGTTCCTTGACTGCTAGCTCAGCTTCCATCTTGTAAAGAGCCTTATCGCTTGCTTTATCATTGGTTCCTTGGTGGTATGGACTGGCTGTCATGACAGCTGGAATCTTTCCTTTGTATATTGGACGAATAATGTTTACCTTGATGAGGTCAGGTAGATCATCCTTATCAGAATCAACACGAGTCTCTACATAAACTACCTCACGAATGACATTGTTTGCAGAGAAGGTTGCCAAACTCTTTCCATTGAAGTAGTGGTAATGATTGTCCTCAGAAATGAATCCATCACTAACTAACTGATCAATTAAGGTATTTCCCTTTTTAGTGCGTGTATTTAGAAGTTGGTAGAGATTGTCGATTAAATCTCCGTAAACGATTGGAAATGCTGTTTCTTTATGAAAAGCAAGACCATCTTCAAAGTCTACTAAGTAACTGAATCCAAGCAATTGAAAGGCAACAGTATAGAAAACTTCCGCTGCCAATTCACGGTCTGAATTGAAGAAAGTGAGTAAATCCGTTTGCTTATCAACTGCTAAAGTAGTGAGGGGATAATCTGTATTTTTATAATTAAAAAAACAAGTTCTAACAAATGCTTCAAACTGTTCTTTTGCTGAAGTTGATTGATCAAACTTGAAGCCCAGTTCAGATAATTCTTGCAGAGCTTCTTGGTTTGTAACGGGATAATAACTAAATTGATTAAAACGCATGGATATCTCCTTTAAAGATTCATTCAAAAGTTATTATATCAAAAAAACATAGAAAATAACAGAAAGAGCGGAGATATCAGTTAAAGATTAGCACTATTAGGAATTGGATATTGGAATAGTCTACTATTTTCATTTTTTGAGTATCCTAGAAGGATATGCTATACTAGATATATGTTAGATTTGGAGAAATATGGCGTGTCCATGTGGGAAGAGGAGAAAATTCTCTCTTTCCGTCAAAAACTGTTAGCTTGGTATGATGAAAATAAGCGAGATTTACCTTGGAGAAGAAGCAAAAATCCATACCATATCTGGGTTTCTGAAATCATGCTGCAACAGACAAGAGTCGATACAGTTATTCCCTATTATGAACGTTTTTTAGAAAGCTTTCCAACTGTAGAGAGCTTAGCAAATGCACCTGAAGAGCGTTTATTAAAGGCATGGGAAGGTCTGGGCTATTACTCTCGTGTTCGCAATATGCAAGCAGCAGCTCAGCAGATTATGAATGAATTTAATGGAGAGTTTCCATCAACTTACGAAGGTATTTCAAGTTTGAAAGGGATTGGTCCCTATACGGCTGGAGCTATTTCAAGTATTGCCTTTAATCTACCACAACCTGCAGTAGATGGGAATGTCATGCGTGTTTTGGCTCGCCTCTTTGAAGTCAATCATGACATTGGAAATCCATCAAATCGTAAGATCTTTCAAGCAATGCTGGAAATATTAATTGATCCAAATCGTCCAGGTGATTTTAACCAGGCTTTGATGGATTTAGGTTCTGATATAGAATCGCCGGTCAATCCTAGACCTCAAGATAGTCCAGTGAAGGATTTTAGCGCAGCCTATCAGCACGGGACTATGGATCGCTATCCCATTAAAGCTCCAAAGAAAAAACCAGTTCCCATATATCTAAATGCTTTAGTTGTAGAAAATGATAAGGGACAGTTTTTGTTAGAAAAGAATGAAAGTGAAAAGTTGCTCTCTGGCTTCTGGCACTTCCCTTTGATTGAGGTTGATGAATTTTCAAAGAATCAAGAGGAACTAAATCTTTTTAATCAGGTAGCTGAATCATCCTTGCAATTTGGGCCATCACCGAAAGAAAGTTTTGAACAAGACTATGACCTGGATGTTGATTGGCTGGATGATAGATTTGATGAAGTGAAGCATGTCTTTAGCCATCGGAAGTGGTATGTTCGGATAATAGCTGGGAAGGTGGCCGACAGTAAAGAATACAGCGATAAAGAGGTTGTTTGGTTAACTCCCCAAGAGTTTGACCTCTATCCACTAGCAAAACCTCAACAAAAGATTTGGCAAGAGTATTTAAAAAGAGACCAATAGCATTAGTGTATCGTGTCTTCTTTTTGATTTTTTGGTATAATTGATATAAGGAAAAAGGTGACTATATGAAAAAAATATTGATTGTAGATGATGAAAAACCAATCTCGGATATTATTAAGTTTAATATGACAAAAGAAGGCTATGAAGTAGTGACAGCCTTTAATGGACGTGAAGCGATTGAATTGTTTGAGGCTGAAAAACCAGATATTATTATTTTGGACTTGATGCTTCCAGAGATTGATGGTTTGGAAGTTGCTAAAACGATTCGTAAGACAAGTAGTGTTCCGATTATCATGCTTTCAGCCAAAGATAGTGAATTTGATAAGGTTATCGGTCTTGAACTTGGTGCGGACGATTATGTGACAAAACCATTTTCAAATCGCGAGTTACAAGCGCGTGTTAAGGCCCTTCTCCGTCGTACGGAGTTATTAGCAGTGGACAACCAAGAGGAAGATACCAAATTACAAAGTCTTAAAATCGGAGATTTAGAGATTCTCCCAGACGCTTATGTAGCGAAAAAATATGGAGAAGAATTAGACTTAACTCATAGAGAGTTTGAGTTATTGCACCACTTAGCTTCTCATCTTGGTCAAGTTATTACCCGTGAACATCTCCTTGAGACTGTTTGGGGTTATGATTATTTTGGTGATGTTCGTACTGTCGACGTTACCATTAGACGTCTACGTGAGAAGATTGAAGACACACCAAGTAGACCTGAATATATCTTAACTCGTCGTGGTGTGGGTTATTATATGAGAAATAATGATTGATATAATTAAACAAACGATTCTGACAAGAGATTTCATCTTTGTACTAATCTTAATTGGCTTTATCTTGCTTGTCAGCTTTCTCTTGCTTGAAGGCCGTAGAGATAATATTCGGCTCAAACAATTAAACCAAAAGATTAAAGATTTAATTGCTGGTGATTATTCCCAGGTATTGGATATGCAAGGAAATTCTGAAATAACCAAAATCACCAATAATCTAAACGATTTATCAGAGGTCATTCGTTTAACTCAGGAGAATCTTGAGCAAGAAAGTAAGAGACTGCATAGCATCTTGTCATATATGACGGATGGAGTTCTAGCAACCAATCGTCGTGGTCAAATCACGATGATTAACGATATGGCTAAAAGACAACTTGGGGTTGAAAGCGATGATGCGCTCAATCAGAACATTTTAGAGTTGCTCAAGATTAAAGATGAGTATGAACTCAGAGATTTGATTACTCAAAGTCCCGAATTGATGATTTATTCCCAAAATGTAAATGGGGAGTACGTCAGCTTGCGTGTGCGTTTTGCCTTGATTCGTAGAGAATCTGGCTTTATCTCTGGTTTGGTTGCAGTTCTACATGATACGACTGAACAAGAGAAAGAAGAACGCGAGAGAAGACTATTCGTTTCAAACGTTAGTCATGAATTGCGAACTCCCTTAACCAGTGTAAAATCTTACCTAGAGGCCTTGGATGAGGGTGCACTATATGAACCTGTTGCTCCTGATTTTATCAAAGTATCTCTAAATGAGACTAACCGCATGATGCGGATGGTGACGGATCTCTTGCATCTTTCGCGTATTGATAATGCAAGTGGCCATTTAGATGTTGAATTGATTAACTTTACAGCATTTATCACTTTTATTCTCAATCGTTTTGATAAGATGAGAAGCCAAGATGAGGACAAGAAGTATGAATTAGTCAGAGACTACCCTATTAATTCTGTTTGGATTGAGATTGATACAGATAAGATGACTCAGGTAATCGATAACATTCTAAATAATGCTATCAAGTATTCTCCAGATGGTGGTAAAATTACGGTTAGTATGAAAACAACAGATGACCAGATGATTTTATCTATTTCGGATCAAGGACTTGGGATTCCTAAAGAAGATTTACCAAAGATTTTTGACCGTTTTTATAGAGTTGATAAGGCTAGAAGCCGCGCACAAGGTGGTACTGGTTTAGGTCTTGCGATAGCAAAAGAAATCATCAAACAGCACAATGGATTTATCTGGGCTAAGAGTGAGTACGGTAAGGGTTCTACCTTTACCATTGTTCTTCCTTATGATAATGATGCTGTAAAAGAAGAAGTATGGGAGGATGAAGTAGAAGACTAGAATGAGTGAAACAGGCTTTAAATATAGTATTTTAGCATCGGGTTCTAGTGGGAATTCCTTCTATCTAGAAACCCCCAAGAAAAAGATTTTAGTAGACGCAGGATTATCTGGCAAAAAAATCACAAGCTTATTGGGGGAAATTAACCGTAAGCCAGAAGATTTAGATGCTATTTTGATTACGCATGAGCATGCTGACCATATACATGGTGTTGGAGTTTTAGCTCGTAAGTATGGCATGGATCTTTACGCCAATGAAAAGACTTGGCAAGCCATGGAAAATAGTAAGTATTTGGGAAGTGTTGATTCTTCTCAAAAACATATCTTTGAAATGGGAAAAACCAAAACTTTCGGAGATATCGACATTGAGAGTTTTGGTGTGAGTCATGATGCAGTCGCTCCCCAATTCTACCGTTTTATGAAGGATGATAAGAGCTTTGTTATGCTGACAGATACAGGTTATGTCAGTGACCGTATGGCTGGTATTGTCGAGAATGCAGATGGCTACTTGATTGAATCTAATCATGATGTGGAAATCCTGAGAGCAGGATCTTATGCTTGGCGACTCAAACAACGGATCCTGTCTGACCTTGGCCACCTCTCAAATGAGGATGGGGCAGATGCTATGATTCGCACACTAGGTAATCGTACCAAGAAGATTTACCTAGGACATCTATCTAAAGAGAATAATATCAAGGAGCTAGCCCACATGACAATGGTCAATCAGTTAGCTCAAGCAGACCTAGGAGTAGGAGTGGACTTTCAAGTTTACGATACATCTCCTGATACTGCAACACCACTGACAGATATATAAAAAAGAAGGCCTATTGCCTTCTTTTTTATTGTGAATTTTACAACCCAGCAAATTCTTTGATTTCTTGAGCTGACATTGAAGAGTCACAACGGACCTTGATTTGACCATTTGAAATATGAACGAATCCTGGTACAGTAGGGATTTCATAGCGTGAACGGAAATTTTGTAATGCTTCAAGTTGGCTTGGTTCTTCACTATTAATGAAATAGATGTGAGCTTTAGTTTCAGCTACAACACCCGCCAATGTGCCAGCAAATTTTCGGCAGTAAGGACAAGTTTTGCGCCCGATAAAGAATGTTGCAGTTTCATTTTTATCAAGAGCCTCTTGAGCACGAGCAACAGTTGTCACTTCAAGATCTTTAATATTTTCTAAAAATTGTTCCATGAGATTACCTCGCTTTCATTGATAAATCTAGTATGCCATAAAGTCTTTAAAAATGCTTAGATTTGATACGGAAAAAAGATGAGATAAAGTTATCTCATCTTTTCATTCATTATTTTACAAAGTCATTGATTTCAGCTTCGATGTTAGCAATCTTAGCTTGTGATTCTTCGTTAGTTTCACCTACAACTGCAATGTAGAACTTGATTTTTGGTTCTGTACCTGAAGGACGAACGGCAATCCATGAACCATCTGCAAGAGTGTATTTCAAGACATCACTTGGAGGAGTTTTCAAGTTTGTAACAGTACCGTCAGCGGCAGTAGATGTTTGTGCTTTGAAGTCTTCAGTGATTGAAACGGCTGTTCCATTCCATTCTTTTGGAGCATTGTTACGGAATTTAGCCATAATCTCTTTGATTTGCTCAGCACCGTCAACACCAGAAAGAGTTACAGAAATAGTTTTCTCAGCATAGTA
Organism: Streptococcus sp. Z554; assembly: GCF_053010305.1. NCBI lineage: Bacteria > Bacillati > Bacillota > Bacilli > Lactobacillales > Streptococcaceae > Streptococcus > Streptococcus sp. Z554. The sequence goes on along the minus strand of NZ_JBRKNV010000001.1, from coordinate 350,964 downwards.
GCCATACTCTTTGTAAATTTCTTCGATACCGTCAGCAAGTGTTAAACCACGAGAACGGTAGTAGGCAGCAAGTTCAGCAACTACAAGGACTGCTTGGATGGCATCTTTATCACGTACGAATGGTTTGATCAAGTAACCGAAGCTTTCTTCAAATCCCATCATGTAAGTATGATTGTGTTTTTCTTCGAATTCTTGAATCTTTTCAGCGATAAATTTGAAACCAGTCAAGACGTTGAACATAGTTGCGCCATAGCTTTCAGCAATCTTAGTTACTAAGTCCGTTGAAACAATTGATTTGCAGAGGGCTGCGTTTTCAGGAAGTGTTCCAGCATTTTTGTGTGCTTCCAAGATGTACTTGGCCATGATGGCACCGATTTGGTTACCTGAAAGGTTAAGGTAGCTGCCGTCTTTTTGTAGGACTTCAACACCGACACGGTCAGCGTCTGGGTCAGTTGCGACAAGAACATCTGCACCAACTTGACGACCAAGTTCTTCAGCGAGGGCAAAGGCCGCTTGGCTTTCTGGATTTGGAGATTTAACGGTAGAGAAATCTGGATCTGGAGTTGCTTGAGCTTCAACGACTTGTACTGAGTCAAATCCTGCTTGAGCAAGAGCACGACGAGCCAACATTTCACCAGTACCGTGAAGTGGAGTGTAGACAATCTTCATGTCTTTACCAAATTCTTCAATCAAGGCAGGGTTGATGTTAACGTCTTTTACTTCTTTGAGATATTCTGCATCGATTGCTTCACCAATAACTTCGATTAAACCAGAAGCTTTTTCAGCTTCAACATCAGCGACTTCCACAGCAAATGGATTTTCGATGGCACGAATAAAGGCTGTCAAAGCATCCGCATCGTGTGGAGGCATTTGTCCACCATCTTCACCATAAACCTTGTATCCGTTAAATGGAGCTGGGTTGTGGCTAGCAGTGATCATGATACCCGCGAAGCAGTTGAGGTGACGAACAGCAAATGAAAGCTCTGGAGTAGGACGAAGACTTTCAAAAACATACGACTTAATGCCGTGTTTAGCAAGAACTGCAGCAGACTCAAAGGCAAACTCTGGAGAGAAGTGACGGCTATCATAAGCGATGGCTACACCACGTTCTTTTTCGTTTCCACCTTTTGATTCGATCAAACGAGCCAAACCTTCAGTTGCTTGACGGACTACATAGATGTTAATACGGTTGGTACCGGCACCAATCAATCCGCGCATACCAGCAGTACCGAATTCTAGATTTGTGTAGAAGGCATCTTCTTTAGTTTTTTCATCCATGTTTTCCAAATCACGACGAAGGTAATCTGGTAGATCAGCAAAATCAGCCCATTTTTGGAAGTTTTCTTGATAAGTCATAGGAAATCTCCTTTAATATATAATCTAATCGCTTAAATTATACCACGATTTGAAGTTTTAGTAAAACGTTAGCATGAGTTTCTGAAAAAGTTATGAAATGTACCTAAACCACAAGTCTTGAACGGCTTATCGAAACATGCTATACTAACTGTATGATTATTTTACAAACTAATAAAATTGAACGCTCATTTGCAGGAGAAGTTTTATTTGATAATATCAATCTCCAAGTGGATGAAAGAGATCGTATCGCTCTCGTTGGAAAAAATGGGGCAGGGAAGTCTACTTTACTCAAGATATTGGTCGGAGAAGAAGAACCGACATCTGGTGAAATCAACAAGAAAAAAGATATTTCTCTTTCTTATCTAGCACAGGATAGTCGCTTTGAATCAGAAAATACCATCTATGACGAGATGCTTCATGTCTTTGACGACTTACGTACTACTGAAAAACAGCTTCGCCAGATGGAGCTAGAGATGGGGGAAAAGACTGGTGCAGAACTAGATAAGCTCATGTCTGACTATGATCGCCTATCAGAAAATTTCCGTCAGGCTGGAGGATTTACCTATGAAGCTGATATTCGCGCCATTTTAAATGGTTTTAAGTTTGATGAGTCTATGTGGCAGATGAAAATAGCCGAGCTTTCTGGAGGTCAAAATACAAGATTAGCCCTAGCCAAAATGCTCCTTGAAAAGCCAAATCTCTTGGTTTTGGATGAGCCGACCAACCACCTGGATATTGAAACCATTGCCTGGTTAGAAAACTATCTGGTTAATTACAGTGGTGCCTTGATAATTGTTAGTCACGACCGTTATTTCCTTGATAAAGTGGCTACCATCACTTTGGACTTAACTAAGCATTCCCTAGATAGATATGTAGGAAACTACTCAAGCTTTGTTGAGCAGAAAGAACAAAAATTAGCAACAGAAGCTAAAAATTACGAAAAGCAGCAGAAGGAAATTGCTGCTTTAGAAGACTTTGTTAACCGAAATCTCGTTCGAGCATCGACAACTAAGCGTGCACAATCACGACGAAAACAACTGGAAAAGATGGAGCGTTTAGACAAGCCTGAAGCTGGTAAGAAATCGGCTAATATGACCTTTCACTCTGATAAAGTATCAGGGAACGTTGTTTTAACAGTGGAAAATGCTGCTATTGGTTATGATGGGGAAATACTATCTGAGCCGATCAACCTTGATCTTCGTAAGATGAATGCAGTTGCAGTTGTCGGTCCTAATGGTATTGGGAAGACAACCTTTATCAAGTCTATTGTGGGCCAGATTCCTTTTATCAAGGGAGAAGTCCGTTTTGGCGCCAATGTCGAAGTTGGCTACTATGACCAGACTCAAAGTAAGCTGACACCAAGCAATACAGTACTTGATGAACTCTGGAACGATTTCAAATTAACTCCTGAACTTGAAATACGTAATCGTCTAGGTGCCTTCCTTTTTTCAGGTGATGATGTTAAGAAATCAGTTGGCATGCTTTCAGGTGGAGAGAAAGCTCGCTTGTTACTAGCTAAACTATCAATGGAAAATAATAACTTTCTGATCCTTGATGAGCCGACCAACCATTTGGATATCGATAGCAAGGAAGTTTTGGAAAATGCCCTAATTGACTTTGATGGAACTCTCCTATTTGTCAGTCACGACCGTTATTTCATCAACCGTGTAGCCACTCATGTGCTGGAATTATCTGAAAATGGATCAACACTTTATCTTGGTGATTATGACTATTATGTTGATAAAAAAGCAGAGCTAGTAGCTAGCCAAGTGGAAGAAGCGGCAGCTGTTAACCAAGAAAAAGAAGTTTCTCCAGTTAATGACTACCAAGCCCAAAAAGAGAGTCAAAAAGAACTGCGTAAATTGATGAGACAAATCGAAAGTCTTGAGGCAGAAATCGAAGAACTGGAAACCCAAGCCCAAGCTATCTCTGAGCAAATGCACACTACCAATGATGCAGATGAACTCATGCAATTACAAGCAGAACTGGATAAGATTAGCCAGCGCCAGGAAGAAGCTATGCTAGAGTGGGAAGAATTATCGGAGCAGGTATAGATATAAATAAAAAAAGCAGTGATACTACACTGCTTTTTAATTATTAATTTTTCTATCAATAATCCACCCTGAGGGAATCGAACCCCCATCTCAAGAACCGGAATCTTACGTGATATCCATTACACTAAGGGTGGAAACTTCCCTCATTATATCAAAAAAGATGGTGTAACTCAAGAGTCATCTAAACATTAATTTTCCCAATAAAAAAGGATTTAGACAATATCTAAATCCTTTTAAATGTTTATTTTTTTTCAAGAAGTGCTTTGATTTCTTGAAGAACTTCCAATTCAGTTGGACCAGCTGGAGCTGCTTCAACTTCTTCTTTCTTACGAAGGTTTTGAGCTTTCTCAATTCCTTTAACTACAAAGAAAAGAACAGTACCAACTACTATGAAGTTGATGATAGCGCTCAAGAAGTTACCGTAAGCAACACCGTTCCATGAAAGTTCAGCAATGCGGTCAACTTTCGCAGCTTTCAAAGCTGGGTTCAATAGTAGTGGAGTGATGATATCGTTAACGAATGAAGTTACGATAGCAGCAAAAGCAGTAGCAATGATCACACCGACAGCAAGGTCTACGACGTTACCGCGGAGCAAAAATTCTTTAAGATCCTTTAACATAATATTTTCCTTTCAAAATTTTATCAAATTTTTACAGACATATTATATCGTAAATTTGCGGGTAAAGCAAGAGAAGTGCTCAATGATTTTTAAAAACAAAAAGCTTGCTAAATAGGTAATTTAAGACAACAATTGTAACTTGAGCAATACCGATTTCAATTGTATTAATTATATTAATATCATCACCTACAAATTGACCTATAATATGAGGAAACTTCGTGACGAAAATATAAGTTAAACCCATATCGAGTAAGAAGGTAAACAGTCGAGCTCCAGAGAATTTTAAGAGACGTTCAAACCAATTTTCTCGTTTTTGTTTAAAAACAATAGTGTCGTTTGTAAAGAAAGCAAATAGGATACCTGTTATATTACCTAGAGCAGTAGCTGTTAATTCTTGCTGAGTCAAGTAAAAAATAATCATTCGAGTCCCTACAGAAACAACAGTAGTAGCAACGCCGAAAAATAAATAGGACAAAATTTCATTATCGAAAAATTTTTTTATGTATCTTTTCATAAGATTAGTATAGCATAAAGGCTTTAAATGTGCTATACTAATAAGGTTGACTTGTTCAACCCTTGGTGCTTAGCTTCTTTCACCAAGCATATTAGACGCGGAATAGCCGCTAAAGGAGAAAATATGAAAAAACTTACTGTCCGTGATTTGGCAGACATTGCCATTGTTGCAGCTATCTATGTGGTTTTGACAATCACACCACCACTCAATGCCATTAGCTACGGAGCTTATCAATTCCGTATTTCTGAAATGATGAATTTCCTAGCTTTTTACAATCCTAAGTACATTATCGGTGTTACTCTTGGATGTATGATAGCTAATTTCTTCAGTTTCGGACTCATTGATGTCGCTGTAGGTGGAGGATCAACTCTTGTCTTCCTAAGTTTAGGAGTTTTGATGTTTAGCAAATACAATAAAGACTATCTTTTTAATGGATTGATTCGTAAAGATCATTTCTTCTTTTCAATTCTATTTTCAATTTCAATGCTCACCATTGCTGCTGAATTGAACATTGTAGCAGAAGCGCCATTCTTCTTTACTTGGTTTACAACTGGTATCGGAGAATTTGCTTCACTAATTGTTGGTGCTATTCTTATTGGAAAAATTGGTAAACGTCTTGATTTGACTAGATAATGAAATCACATCAAATATTCATAAAAAAGTCTGAACTCTGGTCAGTCTTTTTCTTTTTCTATAGCCCCAGACTCTCAACAAAAGTGGTATAATAAAGAAAAAAGGGATTATTTTAATATGTATAGTTATCGTATTTCAGTTTTTGACGTCCTTTGGAAAAATCAGGTCATTAGATTTTTGTTAATTTTTTTAGCACTATTTTATTTCTATCTTTTTTTCCAAAGAGTTAAGACATCCTTAAAAAGTGGTGGGAGTATGTTGGATCCTTTTCATATTGCAAAGGGAAGATTATACATTCACACGATTATTCTTTTTAGAAAAAGGATTGTTCCTCTAGCTGAAATTAGACAGATTGATATTGATTACGTTCGAGGGAGAAGAATGAATGGGGACAGGTATCATCTGTACTTTACAAGGAAAGATGGAAAATCTTTTACTTTTCATTTTGGGAAAAGCAAAAGAAACGAGGAGTTAGTGAAAAATCTTGCCAATGTGGCCAAGAAGTGCCATATTAAAATCTATTATTATTATTAAGAGTCGATTGCTATAATTGAATTGTTGTCACTTGTGACAGTTGTCAAAACGAGGAGAATATCTAATATGAATCAACTACAAGTAATAAGAGAAGATAAACAACTAAGAATTTTATTGATGCAAGAATGTGATATTCTCTTTTATGACCAGTTGAAAGAGGTTGAATTTGCTCAGAACAATGAAGTTTATTCTCTTTCGCCCATAGCCTTTGCTAAAGACGGTAGTGGGGGAGAATATGTAATTCTTGAGGATGAGAGTATCGGCTTTATAGGGAGTGAAGGCCAAGTTGGGAGGGTAGCAGAAAGCCTTGGTGACTTGCTTACTTTCTTACTTCATGCTGGTTCTATCTCAGACTTTTCCTGTCGTTTGCTCTATCAAAACAAGCATTTGTTGGTAAAATTCTGTCAAGGATTTCTCAATAAAGCACGAGAAAATTATCAGTCAAAAGGTGAAGAGTGGGATAAAGTGAGAGCTGGACTTGCACAAGAGTTGGGACTCGAATTTCAGCCAGAGAGACTTCAAGAGTTAGCCTTAAAATTTTATCAATCAGCGATAAGAAGCCCTCTATTCACTTGTAAATATAGTCATGGGGAGGATGAATATGTTTGTGATTCTATCTTGTCAGATATTGTCGGTTTGTGGGTTTCAGAGCTAGTAGGGATGTCGGTAAAAGAAATTGAAGCATTTGCTAGCACTAAAAACAATTAAATCTAAAGAACAAAAATTTATTTCCATTTAAAATATATTATGTTATAATATTAACAGCGATATTTTAAGGAGTTTATATGAGTTCTTCAGAATTTATTTCAAAGATTGATTATTATTGACATAAGAAAGAAAGTCTATTTGACAAAAGCAAGTTCAAATATACTATTCATTCCTAGTGCTAGTTACTTCCTTGCTAAGCTGTGGATTATCTTATCAGCTATCTCTTTGTTTGTTTTCTTGTCAAACGAGCACATTGCAGCTAACTTTTCATTCTTTAGCATCATTAAATTTAGTATTGTCTCTGATCAAATTGCTAACTTTGATATTCCAAATATTCTACGCCATCAGGGAGTTACCTTCATCGCTATCTTAATTGGTGGTGGTTTCTTGATAGGATTACCATACGCTTACCTTAATAAAAACGAAGAGACTTATGTCGTTTAACAATAAGCTTTCCCAAAAAAATCATATCAATAAAAGAGGAGGTCGGAAAAAAATCCAGGCCTCTTTTTGTAAGAAAGTAACTTTGACCTAATATCTGCGTGGACTGTTTTTTTGTTATTTTAACTAAAACTTTATTCTCTCTTTTTATAAACTCCAACAAACTCCTAGACCATCTTCTTTTTCTGAAAATTGAAGAGACTCTTTTGTGAATTTAATATAGAACAAGCGATAAAACATATTAACTATATTGAATAAAAGACTTAAAAAATAAAGATTTGAAAACTGTACATATGCCGATACAAAGCAAATGAAAACGATTGTAAAAATAATATAAATAAAAGAAGAAAGCCTTCCCATAATTTCGATTTTATGTTATAATATTCACAAATAAAAGTTTTAGGAGTTTATATGGTCTCATCAGAATTTATTTCAAAAATTGAATTTGCTTGTAAGAAAAAAGAAAGTCTATACAGTAAAAGTAAATTCAAATATGCGATTCGCTCAATGTTTGCAGGCGCTTTCTTAACTTTCAGTACGGCAGCAGGAGCCGTTGGTGCAGATTTGATTAATAAGATTGTACCAGGTAGTGGACGCTTCCTTTTCCCGTTTGTTTTCGCTTGGGGACTAGCTTATATTGTCTTCTTAAATGCTGAATTGGTAACGTCAAACATGATGTTCTTAACAGCGGGTAGTTTTTTGAAAAAAATTAGCTGGAGAAAAACAGCTGAAATTCTTATTTATTGTACTTTCTTTAACTTAATTGGTGCGCTTATTGCTGGCTGGGGATTTGCTCATTCAGCTGCTTACGCTAATCTAACACATGATAGCTTTATTTCTGGAGTTGTAGAAATGAAGTTGGGACGTTCCAATGAACTAGTTTTACTTGAAGGTATTCTAGCTAATATCTTTGTAAACATCGCCATTCTTTCATTTGTTTTAGTTAAGGATGGTGGCGCAAAACTTTGGTTGGTTCTATCAGCCATTTACATGTTTGTATTCTTAACAAATGAGCACATCGCTGCAAACTTTGCATCCTTTGCTATCGTTAAGTTTAGTGTTGCCGCAGATTCCATTGCAAACTTCGGTATTGGAAACATCCTACGTCACTGGGGTGTAACCTTTATTGGTAACTTCATCGGTGGTGGTCTTCTGATGGGATTGCCTTACGCCTTCTTAAACAAGAACGAAGATACATACGTAGATTAAAAGTTGGATTGATTCCAACTTTTTCTTTTTGTTTATCCATGCTATAATGAATGTAGTAATGTTAAATACAGAGGAAAATCATGAACGAAATTAAATGTCCAAATTGTGGGGAAGTTTTTACAGTCAATGAAAGCCAGTATGCAGAACTCTTGTCGCAGGTACGAACAGCAGAGTTTGACAAGGAATTGCATGATCGCATGAAGCAAGAATTAACATTAGTAGAGCAAAAAGCCTTAAATGAACAACAGACTAAACTTGCTCAAAAAGACCAAGAAATAGCCCAGCTTCAAAGTCAAATTAACAACTTTGATACCGAAAAAGAATTAGCCAAAAAGGAAGTAGAGCAAAGTGCTAGTCAAAGTCTGCTAGAGAAGGAAAAAGAAGTTCAAGCACTGGAGAATCAATTGGCTACCTTACGCTTGGAGCATGAGAATCAACTGCAAAGGACACTGTCTGATCTAGAGAAAGAAAGAGACCAGGTCAAAAATCAGCTACTTTTACAAGAAAAAGAAAACGAGCTTTCTCTGACTTCAGTTAAGCAAAACTATGAAGCCCAACTTAAGGCGGCTAATGAGCAAGTTGAGTTCTACAAGAATTTCAAGGCTCAACAATCAACCAAGGCCATAGGAGAAAGTTTAGAGCAGTATGCTGAGAGTGAGTTTAATAAGGTTCGTAGCTTTGCCTTCCCTAATGCCTATTTCGAAAAGGATAACAAAGTCTCAGCTCGTGGGTCTAAAGGTGATTTTATCTTCCGTGACTTTGATGAAAATGGGCTAGAATTCATTTCCATCATGTTTGAGATGAAAAATGAAGCTGATGGGACAGAGAAAAAGCATAAGAATGCAGACTTCTACAAAGAGTTGGACAAGGACCGTCGAGAAAAGAACTGTGAATATGCTGTTTTGGTATCTATGCTTGAAGCTGATAACGACTATTTCAACACAGGGATTGTCGATGTTAGCCACGAGTATGAGAAGATGTATGTGGTCCGTCCCCAGTTCTTTATCCAGTTGATTGGTCTTTTACGTAATGCGGCTCTTAACTCTCTTAAATACAAGCAGGAACTAGCACTAATCCGTGAGCAAAATATTGATATCACTCATTTTGAGGAAGATTTGGACGCTTTCAAGGTTGCCTTTGCAAAGAATTATAACTCAGCCTCTGTCAACTTCGGCAAGGCTATCGATGAAATCGACAAAGCTATCAAACGAATGGAAGAGGTCAAGAAATTCCTCACTACATCTGAAAACCAACTCCGCCTCGCAAACAATAAGTTGGATGATGTTTCAGTCAAAAAACTGACACGAAAAAATCCAACCATGAAAGCTAAGTTTGATGCTTTGAAGGGAGAATAGAAAGCAACACATGAACGGTATTATCAACTTAAAAAAAGAAGCAGGGATGACCTCGCATGATGCGGTTTTTAAATTGCGTAAGATTTTAGGGACTAAGAAAATCGGTCATGGTGGGACCTTGGATCCGGATGTGGTGGGTGTTTTGCCGATTGCAGTTGGCAAGGCGACACGCATGGTCGAGTTTATGCAGGATGAGGGTAAAGTCTATGAGGGGGAAATCACTCTCGGCTATTCTACAACGACCGAGGATGCTAGTGGGGAAGTCGTTGTAGAGTCACCTGTTTTGTCACCCTTGGATGAAAAAGTTGTTGATGAAGCAATCGCCTCTCTGACTGGACCTATCACACAGGTTCCTCCTATGTATTCTGCTGTCAAGGTCAATGGTCGCAAGCTCTATGAGTATGCGCGTGCTGGTCAGGAGGTCAAGCGTCCAGAGCGTCAGGTAATGATTTATAGTTTTGAAAGAACGAGTCCGATCTCTTATGAGGATAGACTTGCGAAATTTACCTTTCGTGTGAAATGCAGTAAGGGAACTTATATCCGTACGTTGTCTGTTGACCTTGGAGAAAAACTTGGTTATGCAGCTCATATGTCTCAGTTAACACGCACCAGTGCTGCAGGTTTGCAACTGGAGGACGCTCTGACTTTAGAAGAAATTTCCGAAAAAGTAGAGGCTGGACAACTCGATTTTCTACATCCGATTGAGATTGGGACAGGGGATTTAGTTAAGGTTTATCTTACTCCGGAGCAGGCAGGAGAAGTCCGTTTTGGTCGCTTTATTGAGTTAGAACATAGCGAGAAAGAAGTCGCAGCCTTTGAAGGTGAGAAACTACTTGCTATATTAGAGAAGCGTGAGAATCTCTATAAACCAAGGAAGGTTTTCTCTTAAAATTTTATAACTTAAAAAACCATTGGAAATACAGTGTTATTTGACAGTTTAGCTTACTTATGATAAGATTTAACTTAAGAAAAGCTAGAGAAAAATAGAGGATATTATGAGTATTGAAATGACTGTCAGTGAGATTGCTGAGGTCTTGGGCCTTTCCCGACAAGCAATCAATAATCGTGTCAAGGAATTACCTGAAGAAGATATTACAAAAAACGACAAGGGTGTTACTGTTGTTACTCGTAGTGGATTGATTAAACTTGAAGAAATCTACAAAAAGACCATCTTTGAAGATGAACCGGTTAGTGATGAAGTGAAGCAACGAGAGCTCATGGAGATTCTTGTTGATGAAAAGAACGCTGAGATTATCCGTCTTTACGAGCAATTGAAAGCTAAAGATAAGCAACTTGCTGAAAAAGATGAACAGATGCGTGTAAAAGACCGCCAAATCGCTGAAAAAGATAAGCAATTGGATCAACAACAACAGTTAACTCTTCAAGCTATGAAGGATCAAGAAACACTCCAGTTGGAGTTGGATCAAGCTAAGCAAGAAGTTCAGGCATCGAAGAAAGGCTTCTTTGCTCGCTTATTTGGGAAATAAGAAAAAACTGCTTGGTTTCTAGGATTAGACCAGGTGGTTTCTTTTTACAAATCAATAAGGAATGATAAGATGGAAACATTAAGAGAGTATATCTCATTTGATTTAGAATTCAATAAACACCAGAAACAGACTCATTTGATACAAGTATCAGCGGTACATTTTAAAGAAGGTGAAGAAGTAGAAGCATTTGACTCTTATGTATATACGGATGTTCCTTTGAAGAGTTTTATCAATGGCTTGACGGGGATTACTTCCGAGACCCTTAAAGGCGCACCAAAAGTAGAAGAAGTTCTGCAAAAATTTCAAGCCTTCGTTGGTAACTTACCCCTTATCGGCTATAATGCAGCAAAAAGTGATTTACCGATTCTACTAGAGCATGGATTTGACTATAGTCATCAATATCGAGTTGACGTCTATAACGAAGCACTAGAGAGACGCAGTACTGATCTCCATGGAATCGCTAATCTAAAATTACAAACTGTGGCTAATTTTCTAGGTTTTAAAGGGCAATCTCATAATAGTTTAGAGGATGCTCGTATGACTGCTCGAGTGTATGAAGCTTTTTTAGAGTCAGATGAGAGTAGACTTTTACTCAATTCTCAGAGCAGCCTCAACTCGAATCCATTTGGTGGGTTAGATCTATCTCAGTTGTTTGATTAGGAGTTCTTATGAAACCTGAAAAACCAAAAAAATTGGGTTTTAAAAAGATTTACCTAAATCTAGATAAAATCCTCTTTCTATTCTTTTTAATTTTTATGTTGGTTGACTATATCTGGTTGCCACTAAACTCAGTGATAGCTGGATTTTTATTGAGTCAAACAGGATATTTGTTTATATCCTACAACAATATTTTTGCTATTATAAAAAATGCACCTATAGTCAGTCTTGGTTTTGTAATCTTAATAGCCATCAATCTGCTGGTAGCCTATTTTCAACTCAGCCTTCTCTTTATAGGAGCACGTCATCTCCTTTATCACGAAAAAAGAACTCTCTTAGAATTTAGCCGAAAAGTCTTTCGTGAAAGCCTTGCTTTTATGAAGAAGATGACTCTTTCAAAAGCTATGTTTATCTTTCTTTTCGTAGCCATGCTGTTTCCTTTTATCAGAAAGATATTTAAGATTTATTATTTCAATAAGATTGTGATTCCAGAGTTTATCCAAACCTATATGGAAGATAACTATTGGTTATGGTGGGTAGTTATTATCAGCTTATCAGTCTTATTCTTTTATGTTTCTGTTCGATTGGTATTCACTTTACCAAAAATTTTTTATGATAAGATGACTGTGAAGGAAGCAGTTGTTTATAGTCTGGATAAAACGAAGAATTTCTTTTGGTTTTATGCCTGGCATTTATTTTTAATTGTTGTAAAAACCAATCTATTCTTCTATCTTTCTCTCGTCCCTTTACTATCAACCCAGTATATAGTAGATAGCCTTACTCAGAGAGAGTCTCTGGTCCTTGCTATTTTGAATTTTGTTCTGATCAAGAATTTGCACTATATGGCACTGACTTATTTCCTTGTCAAATTCACATCTTTCTTAACGGGAGAAGAACTTGACATTATGCCAAGGCGGGAGAAGGACCATACCATGAGATGGGGAGTCATGGTTTGTGCGAGTATCTTCTTTGCGATTGAAGGATATAATTATCTTGAAGCTCCAGTAGTCAATCCACCTCTTGTAATTTCACATCGTGGTGTATCAAATGGAAATGGTGTCCAAAATACAGTAGAATCCTTAGAAAAAACAGCTCAATTAAAACCAGATTTAGTTGAGATGGATGTTCAGGAAACCAAAGATGGACAATTTGTCATGATGCATGATGCTAAACTAAAAGGATTAGCAGGTATCAATAAAACACCGCAAGATTTGACCTTAGAAGAGTTAAAGCAGATTGACATTCATGAGAATGGTTATGAGACAAAGATTTCAAGTTTTGATGATTATCTGAATCGTGCAAATGAACTGCATCAGAAACTACTCATTGAAATTAAGACCAGTCACAAAGATAGCCCGCAGATGATGGAACATTTTCTAGAAAAATACGGTGCCAAAATTAAGGTTTATGGACATCAAATGCAATCTTTAGATTATAAGGTTATTGAAAAAGTGAGAGAGTATGACACGGATATTCCTGTATACTTCATTCTTCCCTATAATTCTGTTTTTCCTAGAACGTTGGCAACTGGTTATACAATGGAGTACTCTACTTTGGACGAATATTTTGTAACGAAATTATGGAATACTGAGCAAAAACTCTATGTATGGACAATCAATAGTTCTGAATCGTTTAATAAGTCCTTTCACCTAGGTGTTGACGGAATGATTACGGACGACTTGGAAAAAATAAAAGAAGAATTAAAAACTGCTCAGGAAGACCCTGAATACAGCGACTTACTGCTGAATAAAGCAACTGAATTCTTTGCTTTTTAACATAAATAAAAAGAGGCTGTTACACAGCCTCTTTTTCTATGATTAAAATGGCAACTTACCTGCAAATGCCCCAAGTTTCTTCTTAGTAGTTTCATCAATTTGTTCAAGAGCAGCATTGAGTGCTTGCACGGTCATATCTGATAGAGTTTCAATATCCTCGGCATCTACAACTGCTGGATCAAAATCAATTTTAACGACTTTTTTATCACCTGTTAAGGTAGCAGTTACAAGGTTTTGAGCAGAAGTTCCAACAAATTCTGAAGCAGCAAGTTCAGCTTGACTTTGCTCCATTTGCTTTTGAAGTTTTTGAGCTTGACGCATCATGTTTTGCATATTCATCATGGTGGTAGTTAGCTTCCTTTTCTTTTATTTTCCATCTTATTTTAACAATTTTAACTAGAAAAGTCTAATTAAAATCACAGGATAGATATGTCACTAGTTTAAGATTTCTTTAAGCTTTCTATATTATTCTGAAGAACTCTATATTAACCGAGAGTTAAGAATGCAAGGGGTCATTTCTTAAACGCTGTAAGTATATAGTGCTCGCATCATCAGTTACTATCTAGAAAGAACTAGTATTTATTTCAAGATAGCGCTAGATTATGATATAATAGTAGGAAATGAGTTTTTAGAACAAACCAAAGGAGAATCGATATGATTTACGCTGGAATCCTAGCCGGGGGAACTGGCACACGCATGGGTATTAGTAACCTACCCAAACAATTTCTTGAGTTGGGAGATCGACCTATTTTAATCCACACAATCGAAAAATTTGTTTTGGAACCAAGTATTGAAAAAATTGTGGTTGGAGTTCATGGAGATTGGGTTTCTCATGCTGAGGACTTGGTTGAAAAGTATCTTTCTCTCCACAAGGATCGCATTATCATTACCAAGGGTGGTGCTGATCGCAATACCAGTATTGAAAAGATTATAGAAGCCATTAATGCCTACCATCCAATCACTCCAGAAGATATCGTGATTACCCACGACTCTGTCCGTCCCTTTATCACACTTCGAATGATTCAGGACAATATCAAGCTTGCTCAAGATCATGATGCAGTTGACACAGTAGTAGAAGCGGTTGATACCATTGTTGAAAGTACCAATGGTCAGTTTATCACAGACATTCCAAATCGTGCTCACCTATATCAAGGTCAAACGCCTCAGACTTTCCGTTGCAAGGATTTCATGGATTTGTATGGTTCCCTATCTGATCAAGAAAAGGAAATCCTGACGGATGCATGTAAGATTTTTGTTATCAAAGGTAAAGATGTTGCTCTAGCTAAAGGGGAATATTCAAACCTTAAAATCACAACTGTGACAGACTTGAAAATCGCGAAAAGCATGATTGAGAAAGACTAAGGCTATGATTAATCAAATTTATCAACTGACAAAACCAAAGTTTATCAATGTAAAATACCAAGAAGAGGACATTGATCAGGAGAATCACATCCTTATTCGACCAAATTATATGGCGGTTTGTCACGCGGATCAACGGTACTACCAAGGTAAACGCGATCCAAAAATTTTAGCGAAAAAACTACCAATGGCTATGATTCATGAGTCTTGTGGTGCAGTCATTTCTGATCCAACCGGTACCTACAAAGTTGGTCAGAAGGTCGTGATGATTCCCAATCAACCACCTATGCAAAGTGATGAGGAATTCTACGAAAATTACATGACTGGAACATATTTCTTATCAAGTGGCCACGATGGATTCATGCGAGAATTCGTTTCTCTACCTAAGGATCGTGTGGTATCTTACGAAGATATCGAAGATACAGTTGCTGCCATTACAGAGTTTGTCAGTGTGGGTATGCATGCTATGAATCGTTTTATGACAGTTTCTCACAGTAGACGTCAACGAATTGCAGTTATTGGTGATGGAAGTTTAGCCTTTGTCATGGCCAATATTATCAACTACACTTTACCTGAAGCAGAAATTATTGTCATTGGCCGCCACTGGGAGAAATTAGAACTCTTTTCATTTGCTAAAGAGCTCTACATTACGGATAATATCCCAGAGGACCTCAGTTTTGACCATGGTTTCGAATGCGTTGGTGGTGATGGATGTGGACCTGCTATTAATGACTTGATTCGCTACATTAAACCACAAGGTACCATTTTGATGATGGGGGTTAGTGAGTATAAAGTTAATATCAACACTCGGGATTCATTGGAAAAAGGCTTGTTATTAGTTGGATCTTCTCGTTCTGGGCGAGTTGACTTTGAAAAAGCTATCCAAATGATGGAAATTAAAAAATTTGCCAATCGTTTGAAGAATATCATTTATCTAGAAGAACCAGTAAGAGAGATTAAAGATATTCATCGAGTTTTTGCAACAGACCTCAATACTGCCTTTAAGACAGTATTTAAGTGGGAAGTCTAATGGGGGAAGATTATGAAGGAAATCGTTAAAGAGAAGATTGCCTCTTTATTATCAGGTGATGAAGAAATTCAGAGCGTTGAACAGTTGGGTGGAATGACCAATCAAAACTACTTGGTTCAAACATCCTCAAATCAGTATATCGTTAAGTTTTTCGGTAAAGGTACGGATAAATTAATCGACCGCCAGAATGAAAAGTTCAATCTTGAATTGTTGAAAGATTTAAAATTAGATGTCGAAAATTATCTTTTTGATATTGAAGCTGGTATCAAAGTCAATCAATACATCGAAAATGCCGAAACACTTAATTTAAATACCATTAAAACTAAATTTGAGAAAATTGCTCCCATTCTACAAACGATTCATGCTTCTGGTAAAGAATTAAAAGGAGAGTTTGCTCCTTTTGAGGAAATCAAAAAATATGAATCCTTAATTCAAGGAGAGATTTTCTATCCAAACTATGAAACTGTCAGAAAATCAGTATTTTCTCTGAAAGAAGAGCTTGAACAAATCGGAATTGAGAAGAAATCATGTCATATTGATTTGGTTCCTGAAAATTTTATTGAAGCACCAGATGGGCATCTTTATCTGATTGATTGGGAATATTCTTCCATGAATGACCCTATGTGGGATCTTGCGGCTCTCTTTTTAGAGTCTGAATTCACACCGGAAGAAGAGGAAGAATTTTTGGCTCATTATGAGAGTGACAAGACACCTGTTTCAAGAGAGAAAATTCGAATTTATAAAATTTTGCAAGATATCATTTGGAGTCTTTGGACTATTTACAAAGAAGAAAATGGTGCAGACTTTGGAGATTATGGAATCTCTCGTTACAATAGAGCAGTGAAAGAATTGAATTTTAAGGGAGGTTCTCATGAAAACTAAAAATGGAGTTTCTTTTGGTCTACTATCAGGTGTATTCTGGGGATTAGGATTAACTATTAGTGCCTATATTTTTTCAATCTTTACAGAACTTTCGCCTTTTGTGGTAGCAGCAGCACACGACTTTCTAAGTATATTTATCTTACTAGGATACCTTCTCGTTAAAGAAGGAAAAGTTCGCTTTTCAATCTTCCTAAACATTCGAAATGTCAGTGTTATTATTGGAGCGTTACTAGCTGGTCCTATTGGTATGCAGGCCAATCTCTATGCGGTCAAATACATCGGTAGTTCATTAGCATCGTCCGTTTCAGCTATTTATCCTGCAGTTTCTGTCATTCTTGCCTTCTTTTTTCTAAAGCATAAGATTTCTAAGAATACAGTATTTGGAATTTTGTTAATCATTGCAGGGATTATTGCTCAAACCTACAAGGTTGAACAAGTCAATTCCTTTTATATCGGAATTCTTTGCGCTTTGATTTGTGCGCTTGCTTGGGGAAGCGAAAGTGTTCTAAGCTCATTTGCTATGGAAAGTGATCTCAGTGAACTTGAAGCCCTCTTGATTCGACAAGTCACATCCTTCTTGTCCTATCTAGTGATTGTTCTCTTCTCGCATCATTCATTTGCAGAAGTGGCAAACGGACAATTGTTGGGACTTATGATTGTCTTTGCAGCATGTAATATGATTTCTTATCTAGCCTACTATATTGCTATTAATCGATTGCAGCCAGCAAAGGCAACAGGTCTGAATGTGAGTTATGTAGTATGGACTGTTTTGTTTGCAGCAATTTTCTTGGGGCAACCCCTTAATTTACTGACCATCATTACTTCACTTATCGTAATGGCTGGTGTTTATATTATTATTAAAGAATAAAGGAGAAAACGCGTGAAAGCGATTATCTTAGCAGCGGGATTGGGAACTCGTTTGAGACCCATGACAGAAAATACTCCCAAAGCCTTGGTTAAAGTCAATCAAAAACCTTTGGTTGAATATCAAATTGAATTTTTAAAAGAACGTGGAATTGATGACATTATTATCGTTGTAGGTTATTTAAAAGAACAATTCGACTATCTAAAAGAAAAGTACGGAGTTCGTTTGGTCTTCAATGATAAGTATGCTGATTACAATAACTTCTATTCTCTTTACTTGGTAAAAGAAGAGTTGGCCAACAGCTATGTTATTGATGCGGATAACTATCTTTTCAAAAATATGTTCCGTAATGATATCGACCGTTCAACTTATTTCAGTGTTTATCGTGAAGACTGTGATAATGAATGGTTCTTGGTTTACGGAGATGATTACAAAGTTCAAGATATCATTGTCGATAGCAAAAATGGTCGCATCTTGAGTGGTGTATCGTTCTGGGATGCTCCAACAGCTGAAAAAATTGTTGGATTTATTGACCAGGCCTATGCAAGCGGCGAGTTTGTTGACCTCTATTGGGATAACATGGTTAAAGATAATATTAAAGAATTAGATGTTTACGTAGAAGAATTGGAAGAAAATTCTATCTATGAAATCGACAGTGTCAAAGATTATCAAAAATTGGAGAAGATTCTCTCTTCACTAAAATAAGTATTTTTTATGAACTGATACCTGACCTATTTTTACTTGACTTTTTAGGCTTGATGCAGTATACTAGTGAAAATTTAACCTTTAAGGGAAGTCCAGAGAGACTCACAAGGTGTCAGAGAAAAGAAACTACGATTGAAGCAAGTAAATCAAGTGCTTATTTGCTACTTTTGTGTAAATATCTTAACTGAAACCTTGCAATTGCAAGGTTTTTCTTTATCTGATCCCCTTAAAATTTAAGGAGGAAAAGTTATGAATCCAAATTGTAAAAAGCGCATGGGTGCTATTCGCTTAGAAAACATGAAAGTTATTGAGCAAAAGGAAATTGCACCAGCAATCTTTGAACTCGTTCTCGAAGGAGAAATGGTTGAAGCTATGAAAGCTGGACAATTTCTTCATTTGCGTGTACCTGATGATGCCCATCTCTTGCGTCGTCCTATTTCAATCTCATCCATAGATAAGGTTAAGAAACAATGTCATCTGATTTATCGTATTGAAGGTTCTGGCACAGCAATCTTTTCAAGCTTAAAACCAGGGGATAGTTTAGATGTCATGGGCCCTCAAGGAAATGGTTTTGATTTATCAGAGCTAGACAAGCATAGTAAAGTTCTTCTTGTTGGTGGAGGAATCGGTGTACCTCCTTTACTTGAAGTAGCTAAACAACTTCATGAGAGAGGTGTAGAAATTACAACTGTTCTTGGTTTTGCTACTAAAAATGCTGTTATTTTGGAAGACGAATTAGCCAAATATGGTCAAGTATTTGTAACGACTGATGACGGTTCTTATGGAACCCAAGGAAATGTATCTGTAGTGATTTCCGAATGTGACACTGAGTTTGATGCTATTTACTCATGCGGAGCTCCTGGCATGATGAAATACATCAATCAAACATTTTACGACCATCCAAGAGCTTATCTATCTCTAGAATCCCGTATGGCCTGTGGTATGGGAGCTTGTTATGCTTGTGTCTTGAAAGTTCCAGATAGTGAAACAGTTAGCCAACGTGTGTGTGAAGATGGGCCTGTATTTAAAACAGGAACAGTTATTTTATAAGGAGAGTCTACATGACAACAAATCGATTACAAGTTTCTCTACCAGGCTTAGAATTAAAGAACCCTATCATTCCTGCTTCAGGCTGTTTTGGTTTCGGTCAAGAGTATGCCAAATACTATGATTTGGACCTTTTAGGATCTATCATGATTAAAGCTACAACCCTTGAACCACGCTTTGGTAATCCTACTCCACGAGTAGCAGAAACACCTGCTGGTATGCTGAATGCCATTGGTCTACAAAATCCAGGACTAGATACCGTTCTCTCTGAAAAATTACCTTGGCTAGAAAAAGAGTATCCAAATCTTCCAATCATTGCAAACGTAGCTGGCTTTTCCAAATACGAGTATGCAACAGTTTCTCATGGTATTTCTAAAGCGAGCAATGTAAAGGCAATAGAACTCAATATTTCTTGTCCGAACGTCGACCACGGTAATCACGGACTTTTGATTGGGCAAGACCCAGATTTAGCTTATGATGTGGTAAAAGCAGCCGTAGGGGCATCAGATGTGCCAGTTTACGTTAAATTGACACCAAGTGTAACTGATATCGTGACTATCGCAAAAGCAGTAGAGGAAGCAGGTGCTAGTGGTCTCACTATGATCAATACCCTTGTTGGTATGCGTTTTGATCTCAAAACTAGAAAACCAATCATTGCCAATGGTACTGGTGGAATGTCTGGGCCTGCAGTCTTTCCAGTAGCTCTTAAACTAATCCGTCAAGTAGCTCAAACAACTAATCTTCCGATTATTGGAATGGGAGGAGTTGACTCGGCTGAGGCGGCGCTAGAAATGTATTTGGCAGGTGCCTCAGCTATTGGTGTTGGGACAGCAAACTTTACCAATCCTTATGCCTGTCCTGATATCATTGATAACCTACCAAAAATCATGGATAAATATAATATCGAAACTCTGGAGCACTTGAGAAAAGAAGTAAAAAGTAACTTATAGTTTTTTAAATTCGTAATATTTTGAATGCTTTCTTCTTTCTGGTATAATATGACTATGATTGTAACAATACCTATAAAAACTGAAAAAGACATTGCAACTCCAGGTCCAACCGTCCTTGTATTGGGATATTTTGACGGTATTCACCTAGGGCATCAAAAATTATTTAGCATTGCTGGTGAAATAGCTGCTAAAAAAAGATTGAGTGTTGCCTTAATCACTTTCCATGAATCACCAAAATTAACCTTGAATGCTTATTCGCCAGAGAATCTTCTTCATATTTTAAATGCAGAAGAACGTGAACGTAAGCTTAAAAGAGCTGGCGTCGAAAATCTCTATCTGATGGATTTTTCAAGTCGTATTGCAAATATGACAGCTCAAGAGTTCGTAGATACCTTTGTCAAAGAAGTTAAAGCAGATACCATTGTGGTGGGATTTGACTATAGTTTGGGTTCTGATAGAAAATCAGCAGAAGATTTAAAAGAAATCTTTGATGGAGAAGTAGTTGTCGTTCCGGCTGTAGAAGATGAAAAAGGGAAAATTAGCTCTACACGTATTCGACAAGCTATCCTTGAAGGAGATATGAAAGAAGCAGGTCAGTTACTAGGAAGTCCTCTTCCAACAAAAGGAATTGTCGTACATGGGAATGCCCGTGGGCGGACAATTGGATATCCCACTGCAAATCTTGTTCTTTTGGACCGTACTTATATGCCCGCAGATGGTGTCTATACCGTTGATATCGAAATCAAGAGAAAACTCTATCGAGGAATGGCCAGTGTCGGTAAGAATGTAACCTTTGATGGAGAAGAAGAACGTTTTGAAGTGAATATCTTTGATTTTAACGAAGATATTTATGGCGAAACAGTGACTGTCTACTGGTTAGATCGTATCCGAGATATGGTAAAATTTGATAGTGTTGAACAACTGGTCAAACAACTCAAAGAAGATGAAAAAGCTGCAAGAAAATAGAATTTGAAATAATAGGAGAGTTTGAGATTATCTCAAGCTCTTTTTTTGAAATATCATATATTATTTTTTGATAAGCGCTTTCTTCCTTTGTTTAATAGCATTTGTATTAAAGATTATTATTGAAATTTATAGGAATTTTTGCTATAATTTAATCATCAAACTAAAGGAGATTATGATGTTTAAAGAAAAAAGAAATAAAGGCTTTATTTCAGGGCTTATTCTTTCGCTAGTTTTTTTTGCTTTTTCTGCAGGAACTGTCTTCATGTGGAATCATCATCAACATCCAATGGAACCATTTTCAGACGACACACGGTCTGGTAAAGAAGTTACTATGACTGTCTATGATATCTATCCAGAAGTAGTTGGAGAAGTTGAGGGTGGAAGTGTTCTATACCTTGTGCAATATAGCAATGATGGTGATGGTAAATTTGCAGTTGTAGAAGCTAAAGAAAATGATAAAGAGATTCAAAAACTTATGGAACAAGCTACAACTAAAACACTTATAGATAATCCAGCTACTCTAGTAGGTACACAGTTACAACCTCTAAGTAAAAATGTTAACAACAAATCTCGAAATAATAGAATTGTAGACTTGTCTGGCTTTCTTGACTCTATCCTTGAACCTGATTCAACTGTTGCATTGAACATGAACTCAAGTGTCTATCTGAGTTTGACTGAACACTCAAAAGATGGCTGGTGGCATCTCATAAGTGCTGCAATTTTTGGCGGAATTGGCCTAGTCACATTAGTGAGTGCCTTTCTTCTTCGTAAAAAATCTATCGCAGCTTTTGAAGAGCTTTATCAAGCCTATCCTGAATTGCAAGGAAATGTTGAAAATCTAGCTGGTTTGGCAGAATTTTATGATGAAAGTCTAAAGGTAATCCTCTATAAAAATCATCTCATCACTTACTTTAAAGGGACTCAAGCTTTAGACCTAAGAGATGTTGAGCAACTTTATCTAGTGGAAACGAGAATTAACCGTTCTCTAATCACAAATAAAGTCTACCAGTTCTGCTATATTCGTAAGAATGCTAAGAAGAAACAAGACATGACTTTGAAAACAACAAAAACAGTTCAAGAGCAACTGGAAGAACTTTGGGATTTAATCTCAAATAAATTTCCAGAAATTCATCTAGGAGTTTAGTATGAAAGCACCGAAAATCGGTGCTTTTTTATTTATAAAAAAATGTTGTAAAATCGAGTTTATCACTTGACATCTTAAATTTTAAAGAGTAGAATGTTTACTAGTTAATTAAATGGTTAAATACTAGTTAAGGAGTGTTTATGATAAAAAGAAGTATCCGATGGCTTATGATTGCCTTCTTTGCAATTGCCTTAGGAGCGTGTGGACAAAAAGCCAGTCAAGATAATCGTAATGAAACTAAGGGAATGAAGATTGTGACGAGTTTTTATCCTGTCTATGCTATGGTCAAAGAAATTTCTGGCGACCTAAATGACGTTCGGATGATTCAGTCTAGTTCGGGTATCCATTCTTACGAACCATCCGCAAATGACATAGCAGCCATTTATGATGCTGATGTTTTCGTTTATCATTCCCATACCTTGGAATCATGGGCGGGAAGTTTGGATCCAAGCCTGCAAAAGTCTAAGGTAAAGGTCTTAGAAGCATCTGAGGGAATGACCTTGGAGCGCGTGCCTGGATTAGAAGATATGGAAGCTGGAGATGGGATTGATGAGAAGACCTTATATGATCCTCACACCTGGCTGGATCCTGAAAAGGTTGCGGAAGAAGCACAGATCATCGCTGATAAGTTATCCGAACTAGACAGTGCTAACAAGGAAACTTATCAGAAAAACGCTCAAAGTTTTAGTGCCAAAGCTCACGATTTGACCAATAAATACCAACCTATCTTTGAAAAAGCCAATCAAAAAACTTTTGTAACCCAACACACGGCCTTTTCATATTTGGCAAAACGATTTGGGTTGAATCAACTTGGGATTGCAGGGGTCTCTCCTGATCAAGAACCAAGCCCAAGACAATTGACTGAAATTCAAGAATTTGTAAAGACTTATAAGGTTAAAACCATCTTTACAGAGAGCACTGTTTCGTCTAAGATCGCTGATACACTTGTCAAATCAACAGGTGTGAGTCTTAAAACACTCAATCCTTTAGAGGCCGATCCACAAAACGATAAGTCCTACTTGGAAAATTTAGAAGAAAATATAACAGTCTTAGCTGATGAATTGAAATGAGGAGATTATGAAGATTAATAAAAAATATTTAGCAGGATCTGCAGTGTTCCTTACCTTAAGTGTTTGTGCTTATGTTCTAAACAAGCATCAAACACCTGAAAATAAAGATAATAACCGTGTATCTTATATTGAGAGCAAGGAGCCGGATGCTAAAAAGAATGAAAATCTGACACCTGATCTAGTCAATCAAAAAGAAGGAATAGAAGCCGAACAAATTGTTACAAAAATAACTGACCAAGGTTATGTGACTTCTCACGGTGATCATTTTCATTTTTACAATGGCAAGGTACCTTATGATGCTATCTTTAGCGAAGACTTGGTCATGAAGGATCCAAACTATCAACTAAGTGATGGAGATATTGTCAATGAGATTAAAGGTGGCTATATCATCAAGGTGGATGGCAAATATTATGTCTATCTGAAGGATGCAAGTCATGCTGATAATATTCGTACCAAAGACCAAATCGAGAAACAAAAACAAGAACACACATCTGATAGAGGCAGTGACTCTAAGGAAGTAATCGCTGCTCGAGCTCAAGGTCGATATACTACGGATGATGGCTACGTCTTTAATCCTGCGGATATTCTAGAGGATACCGGTGACGCTTATATCGTTCCTCATGGTGGGCATTATCATTACGTTCCAAAAAGTGCCTTATCCTCAACCGAATTGGCTGCTGCACAAGCTTATCTGGCCGGAAGAGGAAGTCAACCAAGTTCAACAGATTACAAACCGACTCCAAGTGTTGAACCAAGTCATCCAGTAGAGAAACCAGCTACAAGCAATCCTGTACAAGAAGAAAATAATCTTCAAAAACTTCTAGAACAGCTTTACGCTTTACCAGTTAGTCAACGCTATAAAGAATCTGATGGTTTGGTATTTGATCCAGCTAAAATTACCAGTCGTACGGCTAATGGAGTTGCTATCCCTCATGGAAATCATTACCATTTCATCCCTTATAGTAGCATGTCTGCTCTGGAGCAAAAGATTGCACGTTTAATACCACTTTCAGGTCTTGCAACACCATCAAATCCTGTAGAAACTCCAAGTAAACCAAGTGAAGGCCATGAACACCACCATGACCACGAAGATGCAAATCATCATCACGAAGAAGATCACGAAAATGATCATCATCACCATGAAGAGGAGCATGACCATGACTTCGCTGCTGATCGAGTGATTAGCGAGGACGACCAAGGATTCGTAGTGTCACATGGAGACCACAAACATTATTTTTACAAGAAAGATTTGACGGCCCAACAGATTAAAGAAGCTCAGGAAAACTTGAAAGGCAAAGCCGAAGTTAAACCTAATCCATCAGATGAACACCATGATGAAGACGGGCATGATGACCACCATGGAGAAGACCACAATCACGGATTCGATGCTGAACGAGTGATAAGTGAAGATGAGCAAGGTTTTGTAGTTTCACATGGAGATCATGCCCATTATTTCTTTAAGAAAGATCTATCAGCAGAGCAGATTAAGGCTGCACAAGACCACCTTCATGGCCATCAGCAGACAGAACCTGTTAAACCTCTTGCCAAGACGGTTGAAAGTTTCTCTCGAGATGCCAGCGATGAAGAAAAAATAGCTTATATTTCTAAAACATATGGCGTTCCGCTTGAGGCTATCAGAATTTCAAATGGATTCTTTGTATTTGGTAATCCAGACCAGGCTTATGACCCAACTCACATTCACCCTTACGCCGTTCGTAAGGAACACGTTAGAATTCCGCTTCAGACTGGTGATGCAGAACTTGATTTCTTAAATGAACTCTATACGACGGCTCTACGTGATGGCGTCTCTCCTTATAGTTTGCAGGTTGAAAATGGTAGTTTCGTCATTCCTCATGGAGACCATAACCACTATATCAAGGTTCAAACTAAAGGTTATGAAGTCGCTTTGAAAAATAAAATCCCGGCCTTGCAAACAACTTACCAACCTGGTGCTTTTGATGAAAAAGCAGTACAGTATAAGGTTGATCAACTCTTGGCAGAGAGTCGCGAAATTTATAAAGATAAACCAATTCAGCAAAGACAGATCGAGCTTGCTTTGGGGCAATTCTCTGAAAATATGAAGAAACTTTCAACCAACTCAACTGCAGGATATCTTGCAGCTTTGGATTTGTTTGATAAGCAGTATATCCATATTGACTCAAGTGTCAAACCAACAGAAATCAGTCCTTTAGACAAAAAATATCAAGCTTTAGTAGATAAGATCAATACCTTGGATACAGATGCTTATGGACTTCCTAAAAAGGATCTCTTGACTCAACTTCAAGAAAATAAACTAGCCCAAGATGAGGCTGGTTTAGATGCAGTTGAAGCTAAGTTACAAGCTTTGCAAGATTTTAATGATCGTACTGGAGTTACAACGGTCGAATACATCAAGTATTTCTATCAACATCTTTCTGATGGACGTTTAAATGACAATCTCCGCAATAAAGTTGCAAACTTAACGTGGACTCTTTACCAGTCACAATCCTTCCTTAAGGCAACTGACTTGAACAAACTCTTCCCAGAAATCTATCAAACAAAACTAGAAGTTGAAGAAGCACTGAAAAATGAACCAGTTGCAAGCAAGACTTCTGAAACAATCTTAGATACAGAAAAAGTAGATGGTCATAGTGCTAAAACTGCTGTTTATGAGTTCTTGAAAGGTTTGTATGATGATATTAAACCTGAGGAACAAAGTAACCATGTCTTAAAAGGGCAAGTAGAAGAATTGCTAACAAAAGCTGATGAATTAGTGGCTCAAGTCAACGAGGAGGGTGTTAAAGCTTCACTCGCTGACGAAGTGAAAAATTTGAAAACCGCGTTGGAGAAAGAAGACTCAGACCTTGATGAATTAAATACACAAGTCCAAGATCTTCTAAAACGCATTTCACAGACTATTCAGAATGAACGTGAAAATGCAAAACAAGATCCAGAGGTCATGGCTCTCTATCAACAGCTTTATAACGGTATCATTGCTCTCCATAGCTATTTGGAATTGAATAATGGTTCAGATGCTGACTTTGAAAAAGTAGATGCCCTATTCGATAAATTGGCAGCAGCAAGTAAAGATAAACAAGCTTTGCTAACGGTTGCTCAAGAAATCCTCTTATTGAATCAAGAAATTAGAACAAAAGCTACCCAAGCTGAGACAAACAAAGAATCAGCAAGTGATAAACAAGATGATTCAAGCTCAAAAGCTACAGTTACAACTCCTGAATCAACAGAAAAAGTAGCAGAATAAGGAAAAGACGAAGTAGCTTAGCTACCTCGTCTTTTTTTAGTCTTTATAAGCTACAATTCCAATAATAGTGTCGACTGCACGTTCCATAGTATGAAGACTGACGTATTCAAAACGGCCATGCATATTTTCGCCACCAGCGAAGATATTTGGCGTTGGAATTCCCATAAAGGAAATCTTAGATCCGTCAGTTCCACCACGAATTGGTTCGATAATAGGTGTGATACCAAGGTCTTCCATAACAGCTTTTGCAATGGTTACTGGGGTCATATCTTTTTCGATGACTTCCTTCATGTTGTAGTACTGGTCTGTCAATGTTAAAGTAACACGATTGCTACCAAGTTCTTGGTTCATCTTATCAGCAATAGCTTGCATGGCAGCTTTACGAGCTTCGAAAGTCTCTTTTTCAAAGTCACGAATGATATAGCTGGCATGCGCTTCCTCGACCGTACCAGTCACATCCATGAGATGGTAGAAGCCTTGGTAACCCTCAGTCAATTCAGGTCGGTCACCAGCTGGAAGTTGGTTGTGGAAATCAATGGCTAACTGAAGGGCGTTAACCATTTG
The DNA here is from genome assembly GCF_053010305.1 of Streptococcus sp. Z554. Taxonomy (NCBI): domain Bacteria; kingdom Bacillati; phylum Bacillota; class Bacilli; order Lactobacillales; family Streptococcaceae; genus Streptococcus; species Streptococcus sp. Z554. The sequence continues at coordinate 323,799 of NZ_JBRKNV010000001.1, read as the reverse complement.
TCCCTTAGCTGTTCCTGGGTGAACATTACGACCTTGGAAGTGAAGTTCTGCACCTGCAGCAGAGAAGGTTTCGTATTGCAATTCTCCAAGAGGTCCGCCGTCAACTGTATAAGCAAAGTCAACATTGAAGTCCTCGGCATCAAATTTGTTGGCACCGACACCGATTTCTTCATCAGGTCCAAAGCCGACACGGATTTCACAGTGTTTAATCTCAGGATGAGCAGTTAGGTATTCGATAGCTGTCATGATTTCAGCGATACCTGATTTATCATCAGCACCGAGAAGGGTAGTCCCGTCTGTCGTAATTAACGTTTGTCCATGATATTTCTCTAAGCTCTTGAAATCTGCCGGATCAAGCTTGAAACCAGAATTTCCAAGTTCGATAACACCGCCATCATAGTTTTCAATAACTTGCGGGTTAACACCTTCAGCATTAAAATCAGCTGTATCCATGTGGGAGATAAATCCAATCTTACGAGTCAAGCTAGGATCGTTAGCTGGAAGAGTACCGATCGCAAAACCATTTGGCAAGTAATAGACATTTTGCAAACCAACACGTTTCATCTCTGGGATGAGGACATTAGTCGCAAAGTCTACTTGGCTTTGAGTACTCGGTGTAGTAGTTGACTGCTCATCAGAACGAGTGTTGACCTTGACATAAGTCAAAAAACGCTCTAGTAGTGTAGGGTATTTCATAAAAACTCCTTTTTCATTTCTTTTAATCCATTGTATCATAGAAGGATGATAAAAACAAAATTAGGAAAGTTGATAACAGCCTTATGTTAACGTTTACTTATGAGTGGTTTAGTGATACAATAAAAAAGATAAAAATATCACAAGGATTAGATTATGAAAAAAGCAATTTTAATGATGACGTTTGGTTCACCAGAAGAGATTACCTTTGAAAGTGTAGCTGATTTTTTCACAAACATTCGTCGTGGGGTGAGACCTCAAGATCACGAGATTCAAACTCTCTATGATAATTACGTACGAATTGGAGGAACTCCTCTGCAAAAAATTACCCGTGAAGAGGTTGCCTTGGTAGAAGCTAGATTGGGACATGAATATAGTGTCTATTTTGCTAATAAGTTTTCTAGACCCTTTATTCCAGATGTGATTGGTCAGATGGAAGCAGACGGCATTGAGCAGTGTATTTGCTTGATTTTGGAGCCCCATTATTCTTTCTACTCTGTTATGGGCTATGAGAAATTTTTAGAAAGCAAACAAATTCAGTTTTTAGTCATTAAGGACTGGTATCAAGAAGGATCGCTTTTAAACTATTGGGCAGATGAAATTGCTAAGATTTTAAATGAAGAAGTAAAGCAGGATAGCTTTAAAGTCATCTTTTCTGCCCACAGTGTGCCCATTTTCGCCTTGGATTTTGGTGATCCCTATATCGATCAAATTTTTGAAAATAGCAAGTTAATTGCTAAAAAATTAGACTTGAATCCAGAGCAATATACCAATACTTGGCAGAGCGAAAGTGATATTGGTATTCCTTGGATTAAGCCAGATGTTTTGGAGTATCTCAGAGAACAGAAAGAACATCCAAATCATTATATTTTTGTACCTATTAGTTTTATCAGTGAGCACATTGAAGTCTTGTTTGACAATGATGTGGAATGTTATGAATTGTGTCAGGAATTGGGGGTGAACTACCATCGTCCACCAATGCCAAATACAGATTCTCGTTTGATTGATGCCTTGGTTAATACTGTCCGAGCTAACGAACATAAAGAATTTAGAGAATTCTTCCCAGAAGAAGAGACCTTTGATGAATTAGTCCCTTCGGATGAAACAAAAAATATTTTAGATGAATCACAAGATTTACAAATGCCAGAATTTGTTAAAAAATTGATTGAGAAAAAAGGTCGTGAAAATGTCAAGATGCCTTATTTAATCAAAAAAATGCTTGAAAAAGCTGGGAAATTACCCAAAGACTAAGTGAAAATAGGAAAGAACTAGAAATACTCTTTGAAAATCTCTTCAAACCGCATCAACGTCGCCTTGTCGTATATATGTTACTGACTTCGTCAGTTCTATCTACAACCTCAAAGCAGTGCTTTGAGCAACCTGCGGCTAGTTTCCTAGTTTGCTCTTTGATTTTCATTGAGTATAAGGTTTGTTTCAGCTATCTGCTAAGGTAGGATCTAGTTTAGAAATTGTAAGAAAAAGAGAGTGGGACAGAAATCGGTCATTCGTTAGAATTCGATTTCGTCGTCCCACCTCCGCACAGTTGAGTAGGGCTGTAAAAGCTGATGAAATCAGCGTAGTAGAGCCCACTCAACTACTTCGTCTTGCTCGACAATCCAAAGACAATTGAGAGGCTAGGACTTTTGTCCCAGCCTCTTTTTATGTTATTTACCCAAACAAAACTGGCTAAACAATTGAGTAATAAGCTCATCTGGCGCAGCATCACCAGTGATTTCTCCGAGGATTTCCCAAGTACGGGTTAAATCAACTTGAAGGAGATCGACTGGCATACCGAGTTCGAGCCCTTCGTTAACAGCTTGCAGACTTTCAACTGCCTTCTCAATCAAGGAAATGTGGCGAGCGTTGGATAGATAAGTGGCATCTTGCTCAACAAGTCCAGCATTTTCAAAGAAGAGCTCATTAATACGTTCCTCAATCTTATCGATGTTTTGATTTTTGAGGACTGAAATGCGGATAATATCTTCTGGAAGTTCTTCAGTTTCGATAGCCTCTGGTAGGTCAGTTTTGTTCAGTAGGATGATACGGTTGGTATCTTGGCTAATTTCAAGAAGTTGTCGGTCTTGAGGAGTTAGAGGTTCGCTAGCATTTAGGACTAGTAGAACTAAGTCCGCTTCCTTGAGGGCCTTCTTGGAGCGTTCAACACCGATTTGTTCCACAATATCGTCTGTTTCACGAATACCTGCAGTATCAATCAATTTGAGTGGAACACCGTTGATATTGACGTATTCCTCAATGACGTCACGGGTAGTCCCAGCAATATCAGTTACAATGGCCTTGTCTTCACGTAGGAGGTTGTTGAGTAGGCTTGATTTCCCAACGTTTGGACGTCCAATGATAGCCGTTGAAATCCCTTCACGCAGAATTTTACCACGACGGGCTGTTTTTAGAAGATTGGTCAAGAGCTGTTCAAACTCCATAGTTTTTTCACGGACAACAGCAGTAGTGGCTTCTTCCACATCGTCGTACTCAGGATAGTCGATATTAACCTCAACCTGAGCCAAGGTATTAAGAATCTCCTGACGAGTATTATTAATCAAGTCTGATAAAGAACCGTCTAACTGTTTGACTGCTATATTCATGGCCTTGTCAGTCTTAGCACGGATAATATCCATAACAGCTTCGGCCTGAGTCAAGTCCACACGACCATTGAGAAAGGCACGCTTGGTAAATTCACCAGGCTCTGCCATACGTGCCCCTTCACGGATAGCTAGTTGGAGGATTTCATTGGTTACGGCAATCCCACCGTGGGTGTTAATTTCGATAATATCCTCACGAGTGAAGGTTTTTGGAGACTTCATAGCTCCTACCATAACCTCATCCAGTACCTTACCAGTCAAAGGATCGATAATATGGCCGTAGTTCAGTGTGTGGCTAGCAACCTTGCTCAAGTCCTTGCCTTTAAAAATTTTTTGCGCGATGGCAAAGCTTTCTGTTCCGCTTAGGCGGACAATACCAATAGCGCCTTCTCCAAGCGGTGTCGAGATTGCTGCAATGGTATCAAATTCACGTGTGATCATTTCAATTCCTTTAAATTTTATTCGTTTGCTTTTATAGACTAATATCTCTTAAAATTGTAACAAAATATAGTGTTTTATTCAACGAATGCCACTTATTAAGAAAAGCCTAAGCATATTGCTTAAGCTTTACTTAGTGCGCATTTCCCCTTGCGGGAAGTAAGTTCCTTCCGGCATATCGTTAATAATAACGTGAACAGCAGATTGTGGTGCACCAGTGTTACGAACCACAGCTTCGGTTACTTCCTTTGCTAGGGCTTTCTTTTGCTCGAGCGTGCGACCTTCAAATAAATCGATGCGTACAAATGGCATAATAGCTTCCTCCACTAGTTTTTGATTTCTTCTATTTTACCACATTTTGCCGTTTAAAGCTTTTGGAAAATATGATATACTAGAATGTAGCAGAAAATTAGAAATGGACGTGAAATAGAAACATGGCACAGTTGTATTATCGTTATGGGACCATGAATTCAGGAAAGACCATCGAGATTCTCAAGGTAGCCTATAACTATGAGGAGCAAGGCAAAAGTGTTGTCATCATGACTTCAGCTCTGGATACACGTGATGGTGTTGGCTATGTTTCAAGTCGGATTGGGATGAAAAGACCAGCAGTTGCTATCGATGATACTACGGATATTTTTGGATTTATTCGAGATTTACCTGAAAAGCCCTACTGTGTTCTTGTCGATGAAGCCCAGTTTCTGAAACGTCATCATGTTTATGATTTAGCTCGTGTCGTCGATGAGTTAGACATACCTGTTATGGCATTTGGTTTGAAGAACGACTTTCGAAATGAACTTTTTGAAGGATCAAAACACCTCTTACTCTTAGCAGATAAGATTGATGAGATCAAAACCATCTGTCAGTATTGTAAGAAAAAGGCGACCATGGTGTTGCGTACACAGGATGGGCTGCCCGTTTATGATGGAGAACAAATCCAGATTGGTGGCAATGAAACCTATATCTCGGTATGCCGCAAACATTATTTTGCCCCTGAAATCAATAAGGAGAATCAGTAAGAATGAATATCTATGATCAACTACAAGCTGTAGAAGACCGTTATGAAGAGCTAGGAGAACTGCTCAGTGACCCAGATGTGGTCTCTGATACCAAGCGTTTCATGGAGCTTTCAAAAGAAGAAGCTTCGACTCGTGACACGGTAACAGCTTACCGAGAATACAAACAAGTACTCCAAAATATCGTCGATGCTGAAGAAATGATTAAAGAATCTGGCGGAGATGCGGACTTGGAAGAAATGGCCAAGCAGGAACTCAAAGATGCTAAGGCTGAAAAAGAAGAGTACGAAGAAAAATTGAAAATCTTGCTTCTTCCAAAGGATCCAAACGATGACAAGAACATCATCCTTGAAATCCGTGGGGCAGCTGGTGGAGACGAAGCAGCACTTTTTGCTGGAGACCTTCTAACCATGTATCAAAAGTATGCTGAAGCCCAAGGCTGGCGCTTTGAAGTCATGGAGGCTTCTATGAACGGTGTCGGTGGTTTCAAAGAAGTGGTTGCCATGGTGTCAGGTCAGTCTGTTTACTCTAAGCTTAAGTATGAGTCTGGTGCCCATCGTGTGCAACGTGTTCCTGTGACAGAGAGCCAAGGCCGTGTACATACCTCGACTGCGACTGTTCTCGTCATGCCTGAGGTAGAAGAAGTAGAATACGATATCGATCCAAAAGACCTTCGTGTTGATATCTACCACGCATCAGGTGCTGGCGGACAGAACGTCAATAAGGTTGCGACTGCCGTTCGTATCGTTCACTTGCCGACTAATATCAAGGTTGAGATGCAGGAAGAACGTACCCAGCAGAAGAATCGCGAAAAAGCCATGAAGATCATCCGTGCGCGTGTTGCTGACCACTTTGCACAGATTGCGCAAGATGAGCAAGATGCTGAGCGTAAGTCTACTATCGGTACTGGTGACCGTTCAGAACGTATCCGTACCTATAACTTCCCACAAAACCGTGTAACAGACCACCGTATCGGCTTGACTCTACAAAAACTTGATACAATTTTAGCTGGTAAATTGGATGAAGTTGTAGATGCCTTGGTTCTTTATGACCAAACACAAAAATTGGAAGAATTAAATAAATAATGAAATTAGCTCAAATGTTTAAAGATTTTGAGGAAAAGTTAATCGCAAAAGGAGAGGAAGCAGAAAGCCTCTCCTTTGTCTATCGTAGCCTGAAAAATCTCTCTTTTACAGACTTCGTTTTCGCTCTCCAACAAGAAGTCACAGAGGAAGAAAAAGAATTTGTGGAGGAAATTTACAAGAAATTAGCAGTACATATACCTGCCCAGTACATCATTGGTTCTGCTGAATTCTTTGGCATGCAGTTAAAGGTGGATGAGCGAGTCTTGATTCCTCGCCCAGAGACAGAAGAGTTGGTAGAAGTCATTTTGGCTGAAAATCCTGAAATGAATCTTTCAGTACTTGATATTGGGACAGGGAGCGGAGCGATTGCTCTTGCTCTAGCTAAAAATAGACCAGATTGGTCGGTTACGGCTACAGATATTTCTCAGGATGCTTTAGAACTAGCAGTGGAGAATGCTAAGGCTCAAAATCTAAATCTCTCATTTATCAAATCTGACTGTTTCTCCGAAATTTCTGCAAAATATGATATAATTGTATCCAATCCACCATACATTTCTCGTGAAGATCGAGAAGAAGTCGGTTTGAATGTTCTTCATTCAGAACCCCATCTGGCTCTCTTTGCAGATGAAGATGGTTTAGCGATTTATCGCAGAATCGCAAAAGATTCCAAGAACTATCTAAATGATGGTGGTAAGATTTATCTTGAAATTGGCTACAAACAAGGTCAAAGTGTTCCCGCTCTCTTCAGGCAACATTTTCCTGAAAAACGAGTTCGCACTCTGAAGGACCAATTTGGCCAAGATAGGATGGTTGTCATTGATGATGGAGAACATTAAGCAAGAGTTGGAACAAGGTAGAGCTGTAGTTTTGCCGACTGAAACAGTTTATGGCCTCTTTGCTAAAGCACTGGATGAAAAAGCTGTTGATCATGTCTACCAGCTTAAAGGTCGACCAAGAGACAAGGCGCTTAATCTCAATGTCGCAGGTCTAGAAGATATCTTGAACTTTTCTAAGAATCAGCCACCTTATTTACAAAAACTCGTTGAAAGTTTTTTGCCAGGCCCATTGACCATTATCCTAGAAGCTAATGACAAGGTTCCTGACTGGGTCAATTCAGGATTGATGACAGTGGGATTTCGGATGCCGAGTCATCCTGTAACTCTGGAGTTGATTCGTGAATTTGGCCCCCTAATCGGACCTTCTGCCAATATCTCAGGCCAATCAAGTGGAGTTAGCTTTAAAGAAATTTTAAAAGACTTCGGACAAGAGGTTCTGGGACTCGAAGATGATGCTTTTTTAACAGGTCAAGATTCGACTATTATAGACTTATCTGGTGACAAGGCGAAAATTCTACGCCAAGGTTCAATTACTCGAGAAGATATTCTTGCCAAGATACCAGCAATCCCTTTTAAGGAGGTATAATATGCTACGTGCTTTGAAAGAAACAGATGTTGAATCTATTTATGAGATTAACAAAGAGGCTTTAGGTTATGCTTTTAGCCCAGAGGAAACAGCTAGTCAGCTAGCGAAGTTGTCTCAAGATTCCCATCACTTCCTACTAGGTTTCGAGGGTTTAAGCAACCATGATCTCCTAGGTTATGTTCATGCTGAAGTCTACGAATCACTCTATTCACATGCAGGATTTAATATTTTGGCTTTAGCGGTCTTACCCCAAATGCAAGGTAAGGGAATCGGAAAAGCTTTACTCGAAGGATTAGAGAAAGAAGCAGAAAAACGTGACTATAAGTTTATACGTTTGAACTCTGCAGACCATCGTATTGGCGCTCATACTTTCTATGAAAAAGTTGGTTATACCTGCGATAAAATACAGAAACGATTTATTAAATTGATTAAAGGAGAAGGCCTATGATTTTTGACAAAGATGATTTTAAAACATATGACGCAGACCTTTGGAATGCCATTGCCAGAGAAGAAGAGCGCCAACAAAACAACATTGAATTGATCGCATCCGAAAATGTTGTATCTAAGGCTGTAATGGCTGCGCAAGGGTCTATTTTGACTAATAAATATGCTGAAGGATACCCAGGACGTCGTTATTATGGTGGAACTGATGTAGTAGATGTTATCGAAACTTTAGCAATTGAACGCGCTAAGGAAATCTTCGGAGCTAAATTTGCCAATGTACAACCCCACTCAGGAAGTCAGGCTAACTGTGCAGCATACATGGCATTGATTGAACCAGGTGACACAGTTATGGGGATGGATTTAGCTGCGGGTGGTCACTTGACCCACGGAGCTCCTGTCAGCTTCTCAGGTCAAACCTATAACTTTGTTTCTTATAGCGTTGATCCTGAAACAGAAGTCTTGGATTTTGATGCTATCTTGAAACAAGCCCAAGAAGTGCAACCAAAACTAATTGTTGCTGGAGCTTCAGCTTATTCGCAAATTATCGATTTTTCAAAATTCTGTGAAATCGCAGATGCTGTTGGTGCAAAACTCATGGTTGATATGGCTCATATTGCTGGTTTGGTGGCAGCTGGTCTTCATCCAAGTCCAGTTCCATATGCACATATCACAACGACAACGACCCACAAAACACTTCGAGGACCACGTGGTGGCTTGATATTGACTAACGATGAAGAACTTGCTAAGAAAATTAACTCAGCTATTTTCCCTGGTATTCAAGGTGGACCATTAGAGCATGTTATCGCTGCTAAGGCTGTTGCCTTCAAAGAAGTCTTGGATCCTGCTTTTAAAGAATATGCTGCTAATGTCATCAAGAACAGCAAGGCTATGGCAGATGTCTTCTTGCAAGATCCTGATTTCCGTATTATCTCTGGAGGTACTGAGAACCACCTTTTCCTAGTTGATGTAACCAAGGTTGTAGAGAACGGAAAAGTTGCTCAAAACCTACTTGATGAGGTTAACATTACCCTAAATAAAAACTCTATCCCTTACGAAACCTTGTCTCCATTCAAGACAAGTGGAATTCGTATCGGAGCGGCCGCAATAACTGCACGTGGTTTTGGTGAAAAAGAAAGCCGAAAAGTGGCAGAGCTCATCATTAAAGCACTCAAGAATGCAGATAATGAAGCTGTATTAGAAGAAGTAAGAAGTGCAGTCAAAGCTTTGACAGATGCCTTCCCATTATACGAGGACTAATATTTTATGGACATTTATATTAAGAAAGCCATTATCCATCAGTTCAGCCCTGATGATACAGAGTTGTTCTTAGCGGATAAGTTTCTCAATATCACTCCTAAAATCGAGGAATACTTGCGTAAAAAAGTGGAGCGCGTTTATTCGGATGATGCCAAAACTGGAATTTTCGAAGAAGATAATCCTTTTTTCAACAACATCACAGAAGATCTAATGGAAACATCTGTGACAATTGCCAATCTCTGGAAAGAGGAATTCTCTGTATCTGAAAATCAAAAGACAAATGACTTGGTCTTTGTCCAGTTTTCAAAAGAGGGAGTCGAACACTTTGCATTTCTACGAATTGCCTTGCGTGAAACCTTGATACACTTGGGTGGCGAGGTTGACAATCCGATTAAACTGACACAGAATAACTTACCTGGATTTGGAACTGGAGCAGATGAGGCCCTAGTTGTTAATCTTCAAAGTCGCAAGTACCACTTGATTGAAAAACGCATCAAGTATAATGGTGCCTTTTTGAACTACTTTTCCGAGAATCTTATTCAAGCACAACCAAAGATTTCACCTAAGAAATCCATTAAGGAACTAGAAAAAACGGCTCAAAAGATTGCCGAAACCTTTAACACAGATGATTTTCAATTTCAATCAAAGGTAAAATCGGCCATTTTCAACAATCTTGAAGAGAACAATGAGCTTTCTCCAGAAAAATTAGCCAATGATCTTTTTGACAATAATCTGACTGCTCGACTTAGCTTCATTGACCAGGTCAAAGAAGCAGTACCAGAGCCAGTACAGTTTGATGAGATTGATGCCAGTCGTCAGTTAAAGAGATTTGAGAATCAGAAACTTTCCTTGTCAAACGGGATTGAACTCATCGTACCAAACAATGTCTATCAAGATGCGGAATCAGTTGAGTTTATCCAAAACGATAATGGAACCTACTCTATCTTAATCAAAAATATCGAGGATATTCAAAATAAATAATGTTTAAATTTATACGAAGAATGCTGGTACTAGCAATCTTCCTTTTCGTTGGATATAAAGCTTATCTCATTCGTCAGGATGTCAAACAAGTCATGACCTACCAACCCATGGTTCGCGAAATCTTGAATGAAAGAGATACTCCAGCAAACGAAGAGCTTGTGCTCGCTATGATCTATACAGAAACTAAGGGTAAAGAAGGGGACGTGATGCAGTCAAGTGAATCTGCTAGCGGCTCTACTGATACCATAAATGATAATGCAAGTAGTATTCGTCAAGGGGTTCAAACCTTGACAGAAAATCTCTATCTAGCCCAGGAAAAAGGAGTGGATGTCTGGACAGCCATTCAAGCTTATAACTTCGGGCCTGCTTATATCGATTTTATCGCTCAAAATGGGAAAAAGAATACTCTTGCACTAGCTAAGCAATACTCCAGAGATACAGTTGCGCCGATATTAGGGAATACAACAGGGAAAACCTATCGCTACATCACCCCCATTTCTATCTTTCAGGGTGGAGAACTTTATGTGGATGGGGGAAACTATTATTACTCTAGACAGGTTCAACTAAATCTCTCTATCCTAAAAATTTTTAATCTATTTTAAGAGAGTGGGACAGAAATCGTTAATTCGTTAGAATTCGATTTGTTGTCCCACCTCCGCACAGTTGAGTAGGGCTATAAAAACTGATGAAATCAGCGTAGTAGAGCCCACTCAACCACTGCGTCTTGCTCGACAATCCAAAGACAATTGAGAGGCTAGGACTTTTGTCCCAGCCTCTTTTATAAGTTTTCTTTAAGGATACTTTAATATGCTAGAGTAGAAAAGGAGGAACGTCTCATGCGAAAGAAATTCTTTCTGACTAGCGCTGCAGTACTTTTAGCAGTTGCAACACTGCAAAGCGCCCAGGCAGCTACTGATGTTCAAAAAGTAATTGATGAAACTTATGTTCAACCTGAGTACGTCTTGGGTTCTTCACTAACAGAAGATCAAAAAAATCAAACACTGAAAAAACTTGGCTATGATGCCTCTAAAGATACTAAAGATTTGAAGACGATGACACCAGATGTCTACTCAAAGATTATGAATGTAGCCAACGATTCAAGTCTTCAACTTTATTCATCAGCAAAAATTCAAAAACTAGGTGAAAAGTCTCCACTTGAGGTAAAGATTGAAACACCTGAAAACATCACTAAAGTGACGCAAGATATGTACCGTAATGCGGCTGTTACCTTGGGTGTGGAGCACGCACGTATCACCGTTGCGGCACCAATCCCAGTTACTGGTGAAAGTGCCCTAGCAGGTATTTACTATTCTCTTGAGTCCAATGGTGTCCAACTTCCACAAGAAAATAAAGACTTGGCTCAGGAAGAGCTAAAAGCCTTATCAGATATCAATGATGAAAACAAGGACAAATCAGGCTATGATGCCAATAAACTGAACGTAGCCCTTGCTGATATCAAGGCTGCTATTGCTAAGGCTAAAGAGTCTAAGGGTGAACTTACAGAAGATGATGTTCGTAAGATTGTTGAGGATACTTTAAAGAACTATAAACTAGATCAGGTTATTACAGGTAATCAAGTGAATGTCATCATCAACTTCGCTTTCAATCTTTCAAAGAGCGATATTCTTAATAACGAAGACTTTACAAAGACGCTAAAAGATTTGAAACAAAGTATTGTTGCGCAAGCTGGTGATAGTTTCAACAATATCGACCTTAATTTTGATGCCAATAAAGCGATTCAAGACGGTGGAAATATCCTCAGCTCAATTTGGCAAGCCATCCTTGATTTCTTCAAGAGTTTTGGTGCTTAGGTCAATTCATGGTATAATAGATGGTAACAGGATTGTTGCCGTCTTTTTTTGTCGGCTCATAGAAAGTGAAACATATGTTAAAGAAAAATGATATTGTTGAAGTAGAGATTGTCGATTTGACACATGAAGGAGCGGGTGTTGCCAAGGTAGATGGCTTGGTCTTTTTTGTAGAGAATGCTCTTCCGACTGAGAAAATCCTTATGCGTATCCTTAAAGTCAATAAAAAGATTGGCTTTGGTAAAGTCGAGGAATACCTGACACAATCTCCACATCGTAATCAAGACTTAGATTTGGCTTACCTGCGTTCAGGTATTGCTGACTTGGGACATCTAGCTTATCCAGAGCAACTCAAGTTTAAAACCAAGCAAGTAAAAGACAGCCTTTATAAGATTGCAGGAATCACGGATATTGAGGTTGCTGATACACTTGGCATGGAACATCCTATTAAGTATCGTAACAAGGCTCAAGTTCCTGTTCGTCGTGTTAATGGTGTTCTGGAAACTGGCTTTTTCCGTAAGAATTCTCACGACCTCATGCCGCTTGAAGATTTTTATATCCAAGATCCAGTGATTGACCAAGTTATTGTAGCCTTAAGAGATTTGCTTCGTCGTTTCGACCTCAAGCCCTATGATGAGAAGGAACAGTCTGGCTTGATTCGTAACCTTGTAGTTCGTCGTGGTCATCATTCAGGGCAAATCATGGTTATTTTGGTGACAACTCGTCCTAAAATTTTTCGAGTTGAACAGTTGATTGAACAGCTGACCAAGCAATTTCCAGAGATTGTGTCTGTCATGCAAAATATCAATGACCAGAACACCAATGCCATTTTTGGGAAAGAATGGCGGGTTCTCTATGGTCAAGATTACATTACGGACAAAATGTTGGGAAATGATTTCCAAATATCGGGCCCAGCCTTTTACCAGGTCAATACCGAAATGGCAGAGAAACTCTATCAGATAGCCATTGACTTTGCGGAGTTAAGAGAAGACGATGTGGTGATCGATGCCTATTCAGGAATCGGGACCATTGGCTTATCTGTCGCTAAACATGTCAAGGAAGTTTATGGTGTCGAAGTTATCCCAGAAGCAGTAGAAAATAGCCAGAAGAATGCAAGCTTAAATGGCATTAGCAATGTCCACTATGTCTGTGACACAGCTGAAAATGCTATGAAGAATTGGCTCAAGAAAGGTATCCAACCAACCGCCATCTTGGTCGACCCACCACGCAAGGGCTTGACCGAAAGCTTTATCAAAGCAAGCGCTCAAACAGGAGCTGACCGCATTGCCTATATCTCCTGTAATGTCGCCACCATGGCGCGTGATATCAAACTCTATCAAGAATTAGGCTATGAATTGAAGGAAGTACAGCCGGTGGATTTGTTTCCTCAAACGCATCACGTCGAGTGTGTATCTTTGCTCGTAAAAAAGTAAAAAACTTGTAACGAAAAGGGTTAAGAAAAGCCTTGTAGGTAAGACCTTTTCTCGTTTAGTCGGGAAGTATTAAAGTAACCACAAGTACTTTTTACTAGGTTTGATAACTTATTTGAGATGGGTTCTATTTCCATAGACACTGTGGGGATGTTTTTGTTACCAAAGATAAGAAGTTAATGGGAATAAATGCGTCTCTCCATCATTACTTTAATAAAATGGAGAAGATAATGTGGACTAAAAGAATACATTATTTAACAGAAGTAAGTGAACTTTTGGATTATTTAAAAAAAGTAAATAATTTTACTGACTGTATCATTAGCTCTTTCAGTTTCAATAGTGAAAAGCAATTTTTATATCTAACAATTGAAGAGGATAAAACCTCAAGTGATTTTACAAACTCTTCTTCATTAGTTTGGGATTTAAAGTGTGAAGGTGTTAGTGATTTCCTCATGAAAGATATGGGCGGATTATCTAAATGGTGGCTTCATGCTCTATACTTTGAAGACAATTACCTTCATTTTCATCTGTTAGATGGCTATTTTTCATTTAAGGTAACTGATTACAAATTGGGTATTCCTTATAGCTCTAAAACTTCAATTGGGAATGATATTCAAAGATTACATATAGATTATCTACTTCAGGAATTTAAGGCTGGAAAGAATATAGACGAAACTTGCTTCTCGTTTGAAAGTGATCCTATAACAGAGTTTCGGTATATTGGTTATTCAGAACATAATCCCTTGCCATATTGGGCGGGTCTATGTGACTTACCTGATGGTAGAAGATTTCAGACTGCCGATGAACTTTTTGAAGCAAAAATTTATGATGGTAAATCTCTAAAAGAAAGGTGGGATGAAGTTACTATTTATAGTATCTATTCTTTGCCACTTGATGATTGGTTGAGTTGTTTACCACATTCCGTTGAGACAACTGTTTATGAACCAGAAGATGATTATGCTCTTTATATCAATGGTGTTGAACTTGAGGGTTTTATTGATGAAGATTCTATATGCAAGACATGTGGTGCTAATCAATGCTATTTGGACGATTATGATGAGTATTTTTGCCCCTATTGTAATATATGGATGTATAAAGATTTTTGGGATAGAGATGAATCACACTATTTTAAAAAAAGACCCCTAGAACCAGAGTTGTTATGGAAACCAAGTAAAGAATTGAATTTTTGTAATGTTCGATTCTTTCCAAGTGACAAAGAATATGTGTATTATTGTCCTGATGAGTCAATAGAGAAATATGATTGGATAGAAGTTCCTGTTGGGAAAAAATCTCATCTAAAAGAGGCACAAGTTACTGAAGTTTTCAAAAGACAAGCGAATAAACCGCCATTTCCTCTTGAAAAAATAAAAAAAGTAGAACGAAAATTATCTATTAGAAACGAAAAGATTTTAGAAACGCAAAATAGTCTATTAAGTGAAGGTGTTATCTGCGATTTATCAGGAGCTAAAGATGGAGTAAATTCCAAGCAAGCTTATGATATCCTTAAAACACCAATCGGAAACTTTTGGTTAGAGCTTAATGGTTCCCCCATAAAAATTTCCATTGGTTCACATTATCCAAATAATGATGATGAATACTATGTGGAGGCTTCTTATTACATAAAACCTCTCAATCCAGATTTTGAAAAGTTTAAATCGTTGACAATCTGCTCAGATATTGATTTAAGAAGTGCAAGATTAATAGATAATTTAGGAGGTGAACATAAAGAGGGTTATAATTGGCAAATAGATAATATTGATCTAGGTATTGTGGCTCATCCATATTCTTATCTAGAACAGGAAGTCTCTGAAACTCCAGTTGGACTTCCATACTATGTGGAATGGATTGAAAAATATAAAGAACTTTATGGATTTACAGTTGCTTGGAAGTATTTTGTATCTGATGATGATTTGTCAGTTTGGTTTAATACATAACAATTTTTATTAAGTTAAGTATGTGATATTACTCGTGTGATCTTAGTTAGTCAATAATAAAATAAAGTGTATTAAGAAGAAGTTGTAATTTCAGAAGTTGGTCATACTTGATAAATATTATGTACCTTTAGAAAGTTTGAAAGATTTGCAGGAAAAAATTTTACAGTGTAGATAGCTAGATGTGGAGATAAAAGATGATTTGGACTAAGGAATATTTTTCAAAAATTGAATTTATTATTTATTGTGGTTGTGAAATTATTGGGTATTTTAAGTGTAATCTTATGAACTCTGAATTATCTTACCAAGAGTCTGGGGTTACTGGAAGACTCTCTTTTGAACATAGTCAGAAACTGTCAGAAAAATACTTGTCCAAACTAATGAACTATACACGTCTTATTGATTTTGAACAATATAGAGTGGGAAAGAATTCAAATAAGATGGATAAAGTTATTGGTTATAGAGATTCATTCTCGATAACTTTTAAGGGCTATAGTCAAGATGGACAGCCCTTGCTGATTTATAAGATGGACTATGTATACAAGGATTGGTACAATAGACCAATTGATAAACTATACAATTTTATTAGTGATACTTATTTTTCAGACTTTCAAAATAATAGTAGTTTTATTGCTCAAGGTCTGATGGCTGGTGTACTTCCATTTTAAGTGTAATAGAAAGTGGAATCAAATAAGTCATTGAACTTTATTTCTATTAGATAGAAAATTATAAATAGTCCAAACTTCGTTAATAGAAAATTTTTAAACTATAGTTGAAAGTCTCACACGTATTACACAAGGAGGAATCTGATGCTAGGAGCAATAGTTGGAGACATTGTTGGGTCAGTATATGAATGGGACAACATTAAAACGAAAGACTTTCCCTTATTTAGGGATGACTGCTTTTTCACAGATGATACTGTTATGACTTGCGCAGTTGCAGAAGCAATCATGAATGGCGGTCAGAAAGATGACTTCATTGATGCCATGAAGAAGTACGGTAGGATGTATCCTGATGCAGGTTACGGTGCTAGATTTGGTAATTGGATTGATGGCGACGATCGAGAACCTTATAATAGCTTTGGCAATGGCTCAGCCATGCGAGTTTCTCCATGTGCCTGGGCCATGGATTGTAGTTTCTGTGCACGAACGGGAGCCTGGCCGTCCAGAAGAGCTCTTGCACGACTTTCTGCAGAAGTGACTCATAACCATCCAGAGGGGGTCAAAGGAGCTATGGCGACGTCTGATGCAATCTTTATGTGTCGGTATTATTTTGGAGGTTACAGTGGCGACTACGGAAAACCGATCAACGACAACCCTGCGGAGTGTAAGAGGCTTATCAAGGAACACATAGAGCAAGAGTATGGCTATAATCTTTCTCAATCACTAGATGAAATTCGTCCACATTATCGTTTCAATGAAACCTGTCAGGATACGGTGCCTCAAGCCATCATTGCATTTCTTGAAAGTACAGATTTTGAAGATGCAATTCGAAATGCCATCTCTCTTGGCGGTGATAGTGATACTCTTGCTGCCATCACAGGAAGTATCGCAGAGGCAGCTTACGGAATTCCTGAGTGGATTAAGGACAAGGCCTATACCTATCTAGATGAGACTTTAAAAGATGTGCTCAGACGATGGGAGGAAGAAGTTTCAATATCATAACAGATACTAACTAGTCAATATCCAACTCTGAAGATAAGATTAAGGAAATCGAGCAAATACTAGGGTAAAGAGTTATCACCTTGTGAGAAGAAAAGGAAGAAACTAACTTAACCAATTCATGAGCTTGACCACTGAAATACAGCAAATCGACGAGATAACAAATAAATCTCGTCGATTTTTACTATTAAATTAATGGCGTAATTAATCCATTTTGCTTTATTCAACTACTTACTCAGACTTTTGCTTATTCAGTAGTAAGATACCTATCATTACTGCTATACAAGATAGCAGAATCAAGTACCATAGATTTTCAAGCCGAAGCCCTTTATCTAACATCAAACGGTATCCCCAATAAGCGGGAAAAACATGGCCTATTACTTGAAGAAAATCAGGTAGCAAACTAATTGGAAACATAATCCCCGAAAGCATAATTGAAGGTAAAAATACAAGTTGAGCTAACATGGTCAGCTTTGCCTGATTTTTTAAAGTTAGTCCAAGAATACTTCCAATACTCAATGACACAATGATATAGATGGTGAGTGAAAGTAAGAAAAACGGAAGTTGAGTCGGTAGACTTGCTTTAAATAAAATAGGGGCAAGTAGCAGGATCACAATGCAGGTCATCATCAAATGGACAAAGGCCGAGAGAACCATGGTTACCAATCCTAAATAAATAGGCACACCATTTGCATTATAGATTTTTTTAATGTCGCTTCCATAAATTTCAACCAATGAAGGTGGCAAGCCAAGAAAGGCGCCCATTGAAACACTCATGACTATCATAGACTGTATGAGTGTGCTTCCCATTCCAGGCATAACGGAAGTAAAAATACCACCCATGATAAGAAAGAAAACAAGCGGTACAATATAGAAAGTAACCAAGAGAGATTTGCTTCGTATATCTAATTTCCACTGTAATGTTAGGCTATATAAAAAACCATTCATTTTGTTTCCCTCCTTGCCATTTTGATGAAATGCTCTTCCAAGTTGCCACGATCTACCTTAATATCCAACACATGAATTTTTTTCTCTTTTAATTCTGTTAGTAATGAAATTAGACTGTCCTCGATATTATCCGATTCATAAGACTTGATACCTTCAGGGGTCTTGATTTGAATAAAATATTTTCTACCTACCTTATCTGTCAGTTCTGAAGGAGTTCCACAGAAAACAATCTTTCCCCTATTCAAAATTGCAATACGATTACATAAAGTTTCTACCTCTGCCATATCGTGACTTGCCAAGACGATTGTCTTTCCCTGTGATTTGAGCTTTCGGATTTGTTCGTGGAGGGATAATCTTCCTTCAACATCAAGTCCCGCTGTCGGTTCGTCAAGAAAAATAATATCCGGATTATCTATGAGCGCTAGAGCAAGATGTAAACGTCTTTTTTGGCCTGTGGATAATTGACTGTATTGCAATTTTTCAAGTTCTTTTATTCCAAGACTGTCAAGTATGGTACCATCAATTATTGAATTGTTCCATTTCGCAAAGAGCTTTATCGCTTCCATAGGTTTGATATGGGCTGGCAAAGAAGATGACTGTAATTGAATTCCCATTTTGCCGTTTACAACAATAGTACCTCCATCATATTTTCTCAGACCTTCGATACATTCAAGTGTTGTTGTTTTCCCAGCTCCATTCGCACCGAGCAAAGCGAAAATTTCTCCTTTTACGATTTGAAAATTAAGACCTTTTAAGATCTTATGACAGCCGTAATTTTTAATTAGTTCACGAACCTCTATTGCGTTTTTCATGGTTTCACCTCCTCAAAGGGATTGGTTCCAAGTCTTGAAAAATAAACTTGCAAAGCTGGTTCTAAATAATCATTAACGATCTTTTGTTTTTCTTCCCAAGCGTTAGTGGCGGTATCAATATTACCGACTTCCATCAACTTCGGAAGCATAGTCATATCTCCATTTGTAAACTCCATGATCAAGCTCCAGTATTCTTGTACAACTTGTTGGCATTTTTCGCTTTCAGCTGGCACCTTTTCTTTTTGGAGTAGCATAATCTCATCACTTAGGCGATTAAATCTGTCCATAAAGTCTACTCCGCTTTTCTTGTCAAATCGACCGCGTATGTGGTCCAGCGTATCATCATCAAAACGTTTAATCAGAGAGTAAGATTCATTCTTCATTTGTAAATTGACAATAATATCTGCATACTTCTTAAAGTCAACTGTCTGTATTTGTAAAACTTCAACTTTTAACTGCTCTATTTCTGACAATGATGCCTGAAGCTGTTCTATTTTTTGGCGAATATCATCTGCTTGTTCTGTAAGAGCATTTGCAACTTCAGCTGGAGTTTTCAAAGAGTTCAAACGTCCCTTTATGTCCTTAAGAGAAAAACCAAGTGATTTCAAGGATATAATCTGATGAAGCATAACTAGATCTTTATCGGTATAAAGCCTACGTCCTCCCTCACTTTCTGCAGACGGGGAAAGCAATTCTTCTTTATCGTAGTATTGTAGAGTTCGGACTGTAACTCCCATTTTCTTGGCAACTTCCCCAACTGTCATAAACCCTTCTGGGATTGCTCTGAGTTTTGCCATCATTCTCACCTCCTAATATATATTATACATCATGACGTAAGGTCATGAGCAAGCGCTTTATAAAAATTATTGATAAAAGATTTATTCTAGTGTTCTCGTTTACTTAATATAAATAAAAATGCTTCTGAAAAGAGCTATTTAAAAGTGACAAAAAGGAGTTGAAAGAGAAGAACCAAAACAATTACTTGCATTTAGTATATCTTTTTGCTTTGTTCAATGATTGGTGCTATAATGTAGTTAAAAAGTAAAGAAAATATAGGAGATATATGATGAACTCAACTTATATTATTGTATTTTTTCTTGTCCTTTGGCTCTTGCTTTTTGTTGGATTTATGATTGTATATAACAATAGAAAGAAAAAAGCTGTTAGCTTTGTTAGTGATAATAATGATAAAGCTATTGTTCATTTATACTGTTCAAAAGCTAAAATTAATGGACGGAATCTTGCTGACTTTAATCCAATAACTGGAGAAAACCTAGAAAGGGTAGTTGCTTTAGTTCCAGGGAGATATACAATCGAGGGCGTTTATAAAACGACTGAGACTCGATTGAACAAAACAATCAATATCAAATCAGAAAATATCAGTATGGATCTTGACTTGGAGGCTGGAAACACCTATTCAATAGCTATGTACCTATACTATCCTGAAGAAAGACAAGAGTATGAGAATGGCAAAACTGATGAAGTTGTTTTGAGTGTTCCGTTAACTATTGTCGTGGGTAGTGATTTCATCAAAGCATACATTATTTGCTACAAAGAAAAATGATTATCTAAGAGGCTGGGCTTAAGTTTGTTACTGGCCTCTTTTCATAAAATTAAGTCAAGCTATGTTCAGCATCATTTTGTTAAGTAGACTTGCCAATCAATCTGAATTTATGGGGGAGATAAATGTTATGAAAAAGAGTACCCATAATCTATTAACTATGATTCCTATATATGGAATTTTATTAAAACAATCGAGTAAAGGTGAGATGAGGCTATGCAGTCCATTCCTTCAAAATTTGGCGGAAGAAGGGATTAGACCAATTGAAATTTATGAACTTCTAGAAGAGAAATATCCAGGTGAAGTGGTAACAAGAGATCGTTCTTATGAAGGTTATAATAAAATACTTAAATTAAAGTTTAAGCAGGAGATTGACAAAATTTAATGTCTTACTTTTATTTTTCAACAGTAGTACCACCTGAGAATGAGTAATAACGTAAAAATGATCAGAATTAATAGAAACAGTTAAGATTTGAGGATGATAGATGGTTATATTGGAATTGTACCAAAATGATTTTTCTAAAGATTTAGTCGTGTTTGATTCTTTAGAGGAGGGGAAAGCCTTTGTAGCTCAAATCCCTGGATATACTTTAGAAATAGAAGACGGGTTTGAAATGGAGTATTTTAATCCAAAAAATCTACCGGATTATATGGAAATTGTCTTCAATGGAAATATTGTCCCTTTATCTAGATTTTCGTTTGAACCCGAAGAAAATGTGGACATTATTTGGAAAGTAATTTCGAATCTGTCCCTTAAAAATGATAAAGTAATCGAAGGCGCTACAAAAATCGATGCCTATGTCGTTAACAACGATGAAGTGAAAGCCTATGTCAAAGCCAGAGAAGCAAACTTCCGCAAGGCAAAAGCATTCTTAGAAAGCAAAGGATATGAAGTCGACAGAAGCTTTTTCGGAAGTGAAGACGGCGAAGCGATTGTCTACAGAAAAAAAGGCGTCCAAGATTGGCACTTCTTATGCCACTTAGACCCGCTGTTTGTAGAGATTGAAGATGTAGAAGGATATATTAAAGAAGCGATGGAGGATATGCAATAGTCACTCAAATTTCCTTTTGAGTGTATGCCACTGCTTGCGTAGACGGCTTGAACAGTAAAGGGAAACATCTAGCCCTATCTAGCTTCTTAAGGAGAAATATCTATCATGAAAATGGAAATCGGGAAAACCTATCTTGTAAAAAAAGATATTTTTGGTTTAAAAAAAGATGATCTTTGGACCTTAGTTGACAAGGGTTATCAGGCTTATTTTGGTGAACATAATTTCGTATTTGTCAATGATGAGAAAGTGAAGGTATTTGCAGTTTTGCAAGATGGTTCAGAAGAAGATATGCGAATCTACCATCATCTGGATGACTATCTTGAAGAAGTCGCTCATGAGAATTTCTGAAGAAGGTGAGCTGCAAATTGAAAATGCTTGCTTTTAAAAAGTTTACTGAAATACTTTTGTGGGAAATCATAATTTTTAATATATTTAGTGAGAAAGATAATGGGTAAAGAATTTTATATGACACCAAATTCTGAAGAAAGCAATATTGTCCTGAAACAGGCTTTGAAAGAACTAATCGAAGATATGTACGAAAAAAATATAATATCAGGTTTGTTAGATGATGATATAGATAGTCAATCCTTTGAGGATCTTGTTCTTTCTTTAAGGGATAAACTTAAAGAATGCTATCCTAAAACTAAGCTCAAACGAATGATGAAGAGCATCCATTATGCGAATGGTTTTGAAGATAAATCTTTAAAAGAAAGTGCTTTTCTCTTGGATGAGATTGAACAGTATCTTAGTAGCAATCGCTTTCTTGATCATGATCAAGCGGTCAAGTATTTTAATGACAGAATTACTGCTGATGGCTTTGAAATCAATCCCCAATCTCTGGTTTTAATCATGATTGAAAGTTTGCATAGCTGAGAGAAGCTGTATAGGATATTGAGAAAATATGCGTAATGATAATAAAAGAGAAAGGTATAGCTATGTCTTATGATTTAGTAGTATTTGAGAAATCAATCGCACCAGCTAGTAAAGCTGAATTTTTAGATTGGTATGAGGAGCAAGTGGAGTGGAAGGAAGACCACGATTATGATTCAATTGAAGTTAGTTCAAGCAAACTAAAAAGTTGGTTTCTGGACATGATAAAACTATTTCCTCCTATGAATGGTGACTTTGATATGGATGATGCTTTAGAGAATGACCAAGAGCTGGAAAGTCGTTTTACTGACTATAGTATTGGTAAGAATCTTATCTATGCAGGATTTGCATGGTCACAAGCCGAAACAGCCTATAATACAATGCTCATGTTAGCCTTAAAACATGATGTGGGATTTTTTGATGTCAGTGGTACTGGGGCAATTATCCTATCTGAAACTATCAAGTTAGATTAAAAGATGAGCCAGGTTAGTTCTTAGGAGATTTTATGATTTCCATAGCTTCCTAGCATATGTATTTAATAACCCTTTTACAGGGAATTAATTTTGAGATAGACCTCCTTACAGAGGCAAGACCGATTATAAAAAAACTAGACTGAAACCAAGGTGAAAACCGTCTGGTTCAGTCTTTTTTTCTGTTAATGTAGTATAATGAGGGTATAGGAATTCTATTTTTTAATAGGATTTTTCCAAGAACGAAAATTCATCTAGAAAGAGGAAAAATATGAAACAATCACTTGAATTTTTAAGAGAAAGAATCACTGATAAGATGTCATTGGAGGATATGGTCGCAATCTTTGAAGACTTGTGTCGTGAGCCAATTGATGATGAAATGATTTTGTTTGAAGTAGGGACATTTACAAGCATATCTGATAAGCCATTGTTTCAACTATCCTTAGTAAGGCAAGTCCCTAATGAGGATGAAGAGTTTTATCAAGTTCACCTTGATATTTTCTATGAAGCTAGTCAAGATAATCAAATCTTTAGTGAATCGACCTGGGATGAAGATTTAGAGGAAAATATTTTTGACTACATTAGAAATTCAGAAGTATTTGCCTATGCAAAAGATCAGAAATACCAAGCGGTCAAGATTTATCTGGAAGAAACTTAAGAAAAGGTAGTAATATGTTTAAATTTTTTAAGAAAGCAACACACAAAAAACTTGAAATCAATCTCCACAACAATTCAATGATTATTAACGGAACCAGTTTATCTTTTCCTTTGTCCTTGAAAGATATTGAAGCTGTATTGGGGAAGCCTGATCAGATTGCCAAAAGAGATAATAAGTTTATTAAATACATTTATGACAATATTGGTATTGTATTTGAACATTCTTTCTCGATTAAAAATCATTTAAAAAAATCTAAAACATACATTGATGAGGAACATTTGATTTCTACAGTTTTTCTCTACTATGGCGATGTTGTAAAATCTATGACCGGAGAGAAAGAATTGCCAAAGCAGCCATGTCAAGCTGTGGTATTATCAGATGGAAAATCTCCTTATTTCTTTTCTGATAGGCATAGAGTAGGGGATTTTAACCTTATTTTATGGACTCCTTATGGTACTAATTTTAATGGAATTACAGAGACTATCACAGACACACTTTCTATTTCCTTCTTTCCAGAGATAAAACGTGAACGGGAAAGTTACAAGTTAAATACAACTGATGAAGAAGTGCTTCACTTTGACAATATAACTTTTAAACTAGCCATTATCCAGGTTTTGATGTATGATTTAGAGGTTTTGAAACCTGTTTTTAATATTTTTGACTTTGCAGAGGAAGTCAGTGAGTCGAATATCGACACAGAAAGTATGGAGATTATTCAGCCAGCACTTGATTATTTGATAAATCTTCCTATACCTAAGAAATATGCTGAACAAGTTCAAGAAATCGATATGGATGGAGGTAACGAGATTTATATGAATCTGATACCTCAGTGGGACGGTGAAGATGATAGTTTCGATCTAAATAAAGTTAGTCTTAAAGAACTGCAACAGTTTCCAAATCTGAAGAAAGCGACAATTATGACTAGTAATTTTGAACAAGTTAAGGATATTTTTAAGAGTCAAGGAATAAAAGTAGAACTACTATAAACGTCCTTTTTAACTAGATTTAATAAGTTCTCTCAAGACGGGGTGTCAAAGGATACTAGTAGCAAGCATTCTATTCTTGATGATTTTTAACATTGAAAACTTAAGAACTTTAAGAATTAATATTAAAGCAATATTAGGTAAGAGATCAATCTATTTAAACTCAGGACCTTCAATTTTTAGTTTTAAGAAATTAGTTATATAATGGCATAGTATTAAAAAAGCTATATTGAAGCTTAATTTTTTATAGTTAGGTCGTAAGGAGAATGATATATGAATAAAATAATGGTGATTATTAATCCAACATCTGGTGGCGAAAAAGCCTTGGATTATAAAGTCAAACTCGAGAATAAAGCTTTAGAACATTTTGAGCATGTTGAGACCAGAATCACTGAGAAAGCTCTTGATGCGACAAACTTTGCAGCAGAAGCTTCTCGTGAACGATATGATGCTGTTCTTGTTTTTGGTGGGGATGGGACTGTCAATGAAGTTATCTCTGGTATCGCTGAAAAAGACTACATTCCCAAACTTGCGATTATCCCAGGAGGAACTGGGAATCTTATTACCAAACTATTAGAAATCAATCAGGATATTGATGGAGCCATTGACGAGCTTGATTTTAGTTCTACGAATAAGATCGACATTGGCAAATCTAACGGAAATTATTTTGGTTATATTTTTAGTATTGGTTCACTGCCAGAAGCCATCCATAATGTTGGGATAGAAGATAAAACAAAGTTTGGTATGTTCGCCTATGCGATTAACACCATGAAGTCTGTCGTTACAGATCAAGCGTTCAACATTAGAGTTGAGACAGAAAATGGAAATTATATTGGCCCTGCCAGTCATGTCTTGATTCTCCTTACAAATTATTTCGCTGACAAAAAAATCTTTGATGAAGACAAGGATGGTTATGCTAATATTTTGATTTTAAAAGATGCCTCAATCCTTACTAAATTGTCAGTTATCCCTGATTTATTAAAAGGTGATGTTGTAGAAAATGATCACATCGAGTACATAAAAGCTCGCCACATAAAAATTTCATCAGATGCTGCATTAGAAACGGATGTTGATGGTGACAAATCTGATGACCTACCAGTAGAAATCAAAGTGCTAGGGCAGCATATCGAAGTCTATTCTCAACCGAGAGAATAAGATTTTTAAACTTTACAAAGGAAAACCTATGAAAATAAAAAAATTAGCATCTATTGGGCTTAGCTCAATGCTTCTTTTAAGCTTAATGGCATGTAGTCAAGTTCAAAAGACATCTAATGGAACTACTGAAACTTCAGCCAGTCAATCACAGTCCAATCAGGTTTCTTGGAAAGCCACTTATAGCAATTTGAACAGTAAACCTAGTGAAGAAGAAGTTCGAAAAGCCTTGGCAGCATATTTAGATAAAGATAGTGTCAATGCATTTTTCAACCTTGTAAATGATTATAACGCCACTGTTGGTTCAGTAGGTTTAACTGGAGATTTTTCTACATTTACCAAAACAAACTATGATGTTGAAAAGATAAGCAATCTATGGACACCCAAAAAAGGTGATTTTGTTGGTACCAACTGCCGTATTAACAGTTATTGTTTATTGAAAAATTCTATCGAAATCCCTAAGTTAGAGAAAGATGATTCCCTCTTGTTTGTCGATAATGATGCCATTGATAAAGGAAAGGTCTTTGGTGCAGAAGACAAGGATGCTTTTGATATTTTATTCTCAAGAGTCAAGACCGAAGCAACGACAGATGTCAAAGTTCATGCTGCAAAGATGGAACAATTTCTTTCTCAATTCAAGTTTAATGAAAATGCAAGGATGCTCTCCGTAGTAGTCCATGATGACTTGGATGGGCAATCCCTCTTTATTGGCCATGTCGGCATACTTGTGCCGAGCGAGGACGGCTATCTCTTTGTTGAAAAGTTAACCTTTGAGGAGCCTTATCAAGCCATCAAATTTGCGACCAAGGAAGATTGTTACAAATATCTAGATACAAAATACGAAAACTATACAGGTGAAGGTTTAGCGAAGCCATTTATTATGGATAATGATAAGTGGGTTCAATTTTAAGGGAGTAGACATTATGGATGTATTGTTTGGACTGATAGTCTTATTCCTAATAGGGGTATGGGCTGTTTGGGTTATCAAAGGAAACCAGCAGAGACCAAGAAATAATGAACGATTTATTGGTTATATCAATCGATACGATGAAGATGGAGATCCTTACCAAGCAGAGGTTTGGGAAGTCACTGAAGATGAGGAGTAGACATATGGAATTACAAGATTTTATGAAACAAGAACAAGAAATGATTAAAAAGGGCTTAACTTTCTCTAAGCTTAACGATAAGGAAACTGCCGATAAGATTATCGCTTTAATTCCTCAAGATATGATTAAACGAATTCCATTTTTTGTTAGAAAACATGCGATTACACGCACGATTAAGAGGATCTCTCTTGAGTATCCGGAATTGTACGCTGTTGCTGAACAAGAAGGCCAGCTGCCAGAAAAAGAAGCTCAAGAATTACGCCAAATTCTTACAGACATTTTCCAAGAGAAAATGAAAAAGCATAAGATCAAGTAGGAGAGCCTAAACGCTCATCTATTTGATTATATGCTTACTAATGACTAAAACTAACACTCCATCATTCCCACATGCTATGCTGGGCTCTGACTCCATAGCTATCAATCGAACCATCTGAATTGAATTTGGATTCAATACGGTATCTTTTCCAGAGGTCGTAATCTGCTGTTTGAATGGTTAGGATAAAGTTGTTATCCTTATCAGAGACGTTATAATCAGCTGGATTGACTTCAAAAATATCGATTAATTTTCGTGTTTGAAAATCTTGGAGCTTGAGATTTGCTAGCTTTACATGATTGATGGAAATTTTTTCTAGTTGCTTGTTATCCTTAGGTGTTCTGTAATAGGTGATGACGCAGTTTTTGAGCTGATCAGTATCTTTACCTGTGGGAGTAAGGATCATAAAGCCATAAGACTGATTGTCTCGCTTGACTTCAAGAAGTTGTCCGTAGTAGAAGTGGTCGTTTTTGGGATTGGTGATGGAAGTCTCTGGACTTTTATCTTCGAAGCTAAAGCCTTGGTCTAAAAGCTCGGAAGCCTTGCTCTCACCGATAATGACAGTAGTATCTTGAATGGTTAATGGAACAGGTTGAGCTGGAAGGCCACTCATCATCACGCAAAACATAAAAACATAACTCGTTAAAAAAGCTGTTCCGATAAAAGCGTTGGTTGATGCATAGGCATGACTGTTTTGAAAGTTTTTGCTTATAGCCAGTACAACAAATTTGCCAATACTTTTTAAAACCATACTAACAAGTACGATAAAAAATTGTTTTTTCAAACATTCATAAATGGCTTGAGGAAAGCTATTACCATGATAGTAGAAGCCAGCCAATACCAATAGATTTACGATTAGATAGATTAGAAAGAACCAATGAATCTCTTTAATGGCATTGGCATCAGTGATTTCTTCATAGTCAACGTGAATTCTTCCTTGAACAGCATGACCAAGTTTATAGATCCATTTTGGGACATCTTTCTCTTGTCTGACCGCAACTACAAGTCTGATATAGAGATAGATAGTAAAGGACAAGGATAGAAAGAAAAGAGCATAAAAAGCTAAAACAATACTAGTGAACATGACTGTTCCCCCTATTTAACATTCAATAAAACAATTTCTTAGCTCCATTATAGCATTTTCTATAGAAAAAGAGCTAGAAACATCAGTATTATCCTACAAGATTCAAAGGAGAAAAATCATGGGAATGATTGCCAATTATCAATATTTACCAGACAATGAATTAGAACAAATAAAAGCTCTTTCTAACCAAAAAGATGACTTGTTAGATTTTGCTGAGGACTCCGCTGATACTCATGATATCTTAATAGATATCGATAAGATGTGGGATGCCCTAGTCTTTGTCATGACAGGATTTAGTAGTTCAGAATTTTTGGATGACAGTCCCTTGAGAGAAGCGGTTTTAGGAGTGACTCCTCTAGAGGATGTATCTGAATATATCGCCTATACTGAAAAATCGAGAATAGCGGCTATCAGTCAAGCTTTAGAAGAATTTGATATGGACAAGGCTTTGAAAGACTTTAGTATGGAAGCTTGTAAAAAAGCAGACTTGTATCCTGATATTTGGGATTATCTTGAGGAAGAGGAAGAAATCAAGGATGAAATTCGAATCAGTTTTGAAAATATGAAAAAGTTTTACAAGCAAATCTTAAGTCTAGAAGGAAATGTTTTAGTTACCATTTGTTAATCAGAATTTATCCATGTAAGAAAAGGTAGTCAGATGAATCCATATTTACAAGAATATATCACCCTGACAAGGGAATACCATGCTCAAGATGGAAAGCCTTCAAGTGTCGCAGCTCTTTATGATTTGGCTGATGAATTAGCTAAGTCTGATGATTTAGATGCAAAGAAGGTCTTAGTTGACCTCTATGACCAATTGGGTCTCTACACTAGTGCCTATAGCTTATTGACCGAAATCTTAGACAAACCTGATCGAAAACAGATAAAGAAACTGAGCCGTTTACAAGAAACGAGTCAGAGTCATGGCGATCGTTTTGCCCTTCCTCGTCCTCTAAGAAAAGAGGAGAAGAAGCATAGGCAGAAGCTATTACAGTCTTTGCCGCATTTTATCTATCATCCAGATCCGTTGGCTACAGGTTCATTTGTTGAAGGAGAAGCTAAGGTTTGTCCATCTTGTGGGAAAGAAAGCAATATTTATTATGACTTGATCCCTTATTGTATCGAGGATATAGAATACCTTTGCCCAATGTGCATTGCAAACGGTCAAGCAGCTAAAAAATTCGATGCAGAATTTATCCAAGATGCCGAGTGGCAGGGTGAATTGGATCCAGAAAAGAATCAGTTGCTTTTTTGTCAGACCCCAGGCTACTCTAGTTGGCAGGGAGAATATTGGCTTTCTTGTTGCCAAGATTATTGTGCTTACTTGGGTACAGTTGGAACTCGAGAATTGAAGGCCATGGGAATCGCTGAGCAAGTCTTGATAGACTATGAAGCGCGTGAAGAATTTCAAGATATTGAAGACTACTTGGTCAAAGACGGGCCTATCTGTGGTTATTTGTTTAGATGTCTCCATTGTCAAAAATACCAGATCTGGGTTGATGCAGATTAAATCGAAATGTGATTAGCTATGAAAATTAAAGAGAAGACTATGGAAGAACTAGAATTATTCGAAGCTGCCTCCAAAGATTTATTTGATACTATGCAGGGATTTAAAGACAATCTATCTGCTCAATTTCCCCTATTAGATAGTGATAACTGGCAGTATGATAAGGGATCGATAAAGGTTTGTAAGGCTGATGAGTCAGGATTAAAAAAAAGATGTAGAGTCGGAGTCAGTTACAACTTGAAAATCTCCCTATCAAACGAAGATGCTGAACAAATCTGGTTACTGTTTAAAGACTGGTTCAATGCAAGTAGATTAAGTCTAGTTGAAAGAAATTCTAATAATGAGGATTTGGGAAGATATGTCTTCTCAGCAAGTTCCCCTCTAGGTGATCAGGTAGATTGTTCGCTTTATTTGCCAAATGAGTGGAATATCCCTCAGATTAGCTTTTCAGGCTATCTAACAGCTCGTTATAGGGCTTGTGATCTTGATAAATAGCAAAAATAAGATAGAGGTTTTTAGAGATGAGAAAGATTGATTGGGACAAGATAAAGACTCGCTTAGATGCTTTGCTAGTCATTGACGAATATCTGACAGATCCGAGTGAGGATTGGCTCAGACTCGTGATTAAGACTGAGGAAGACTATGGAGTTCGCTATCTTATTGACAATGGAACTGGTGATTCTTTAGATGTGATTTTGACTGACAAAATGATCCTCATAAAAGGTTTTGATCACGAGAACAGCTTAAGTCAGTTTGCTGCTGATGAGTGGAATCAAGACGTCATTAAAGGTTTTTATAAAGGACTGGATGAAAACTATCTCTCACTTTATTCTGAGGACCAAAAAGATGAAACAACTTTCTTTATCTGGTATGACGGTCAAGCGCATCAACACACTTACCAAGATCAGGATGGAGGAGAATGGTTGCTATCTTACCTCTTTGATAGCTTTGAGAGATTTCATGAGTTTGTGACTGACTATTATTCAATTACCGTAGATAAAGATTTACTTAGGAAACTCTACATGGAAGGACAACTCTCAGAGATAGAATTAAAGCAATTAATCATGGAGAGTTAAGAGAGTAATCATGAGAGTGAACTATAAAAATACACCTGAAAACTATCGAGCTATGGCAGAAACAATCATGCCACCATTGCTTAATTTACTCAAAAGTTTAACCTTGTTAGAAGAGGAAATTTTTGAGCGTAACAGAGCACTGGATAAGGAAAAAGAAGCCCTTGCCATCCCAGCAAATCAAGTTCATCCAAAGTGGAATGATCTTATGGATGACTATTTTCAGAGGCAAATGCAACTTCTAACTGGACGAGTGACCCAAAAATGCTTGGAAGGAGGAGTTCGAAATTCTTATGGCTCCCCAAGTGAGTATAACTATGTTAAAAGGAATGATTTCTCTGTAGATTTTATCATGACAAAAGCTGAAGAAGCAAGAGTCATCACCCATTATCAAGAAGCTTTAGAAATGAAGCACCAGTTTGTACTTAGATTGGTGGATGGGAATTGGCTGCTTGATGAGAAATTTTACGGTTTTGAGGATGAGGAAACTTGGTATGGCGACTTACTTTGAGTAAGAGAGCTTTGCTTTCCAACTGATATGAGAAAAAGGAGAAGTCCTGTGAATTTTTTAAAAAATCTATTTACTAGTAAGAAAGAAAAGTCAGAGAAGAAAAAACAACTGATCTTGTCCATGCCTCTTTTCAAAGGAAATCAAGCCTATTCTTTAGACCAGGTCGTTCAGGAATTGAAATCTCACTGGGAGCTTCAAGTTTCCGAAATTTCTGGGGATGATTCTAGTGCAACCTTTGTGATTGATGGTGCTCTTGTTGCGCTGGCTTTAATGGATTTGCCTATTCCAAGTCAAGAATTTGAAGAATTGTATGCCTATTCTTACCTCTGGCAGGATGTTGAGAAGGAAACACAGGAGCACACACAACACGCCATTGTTTCTATTTTGTCTGACAATCTTTCGCCAGTAGAAACTTATTCCCTATTAACTAAAGTCAATGCCTCTATCCTAAAAACTAGTCAATCAGCTATTGGTATTTATCAGGGTTCTACCACCTTGCTCTTGCCCAAAGATCTTTATCTAGACCTGGCTGACCTTTTGAAAGAAGAAATGCTTCCCCTTCAACTCTGGATTTATATGGGAATTATCAACCAGGGAGATAAAACTAGTATTTACACTTATGGTTTGAAAGAGTTCGGAAAAATTGAGATTGAAATTATCGAGTCTCCTATGAATAGCGATGACTTATATTATTTCCTCCTGTCTATTCTTCAGTATGTTTTAGGCAGTGATGTCACCTTAAAGGACGGTGAAACCATTGGCTTTTCAGAAGATCAAAAAATCAAAATCACTGAGTCAAAAGCTGTCTTTCTAGAAGGTAATTCCTTAAAATTAGATGTTTAGAAGATGATTTTCGATTGATTTCTCCACCTAGAATGAGGTTTTTATGAAACGTGATTTAAAAAAGTATTATCTTTACCGATATCTGGTCTATAGATTTGAAAAAGTTTCTTGTAAGAACCAAAGTCTCAAGGAAATAAAACCAGAAAATAAAGAAAGAATTTGTCTTGAGGCAACTCGAACGACTAGAAAGATTATTCTAGTCTTAGGAATTCTGTATGTTTTTCTAAATGCTGCTTTGTTCATTTACCTTAGAATCAGTGATTTCCAAAATCCTTTGTTTTTGATGTTTACGGACTACATCGACTATTTGGGACAGCGGATAAATGGAGACTGGGGTGGTAGTTTGCGGCAAAAGAAGGCTAGTTTTTTGATGATTGCTATACTGGCTTTACCGATTGTGCTGATAGAAGGCGGCCCCTTCTTCTTGATGGTTTTATTGATTGGGAATCGGATATTAAAGAGAAAGATAAGATTTGAGAGAAAAGATAAAGGAGTAGAGAGCCATGGCTAGAACGGTGATTATAGGTACCTTAATTGCTTATACAATCTTTAATTTACTACTCGGTCTGGGCTTTTATCTCTTTCTAAAAAAGAGGAAAGAGAATGGACAGTCATTGTACGAAACTCCTGTAAATCAACAAACTCGAACAGAAAGACTAGGTCTAGGTGAGATTTTGGTCTACCTGTCCCTGATTGCAATCGCGGGTATGTTTGCTTTTCAGACCTTAAATAGAGGTGGTGTGGGGAATTCTATTTTAGCTAAAATGATCCTCCTCCCAGCTATAATGGCTCTTTTCAATGCAAGAAAAAGGACTGGAAAGTCTTTACTTGCCCTCCTTATAACCTTTATGGTCTTTCTAGTAGGAGTTATGTTTAATATCACGATTGGTTTGCCACCTCAAACACCAATTTTGCAAATTAATGAAAGTAAAATCATTTTAGCAGAAACAAAAGCAAGTGATCTGATGGAAGCTGGGTTTGATATCTATGTCAGACAAGGTGATGGTGCTAGCGACTATGAAGAGCTCCTGACAGATGGCAGTTTCCAGAAGTATTTGGGCAATAAAACAGTCACTATCGAAAAAGGCTTCCGACTTGATAGCAATGCAGTCCCTTACGCTCCCTATCTTCTTGTAAAAGATGGTATTGTACTAGGAAGTATTTCCTTTTACGGTGCTGAGGACCAGAATGTGGCTTTAGAAGATTCTAAGGTTATTCAGGTTCGATTTAACAAGGATAGCATTGAAGCGGCTAAGAAACATTTTATCACTTTGAAATTGGATGAACTCGACTTGACTAGTCGACTGGATGTTCCACTTGTTCAAGAAACTTTCAAAAAGCATCTATGGTCAATTCCCCCATCAAATACAAGTGATGTCACTCAATTGTGGTATGGATTACAATGGGCTAGCAACAGTGACTCTCTATTTTGGAATGAGTATTACAGTCTTATCCGTCTAGATGAAAATTATTTGATGACTGATTTTGAACTAGCTGCCCAAGTAGCGCGAGATGAGTAAATACGATTTTGAAAAGTTGAATTTGCTTATGACTATCTAAAGGAATTAATTAATTTATTTAGTTCCTATTTTATTATTTAAAGGCAAATTTGAAATAGTTTTCAATTTTTGGGTATAGTAAAAATACGAACAAAAATGTAAATAATTTATAAAGTTTCCCCAAAATACTTTACAAACTTTTGTAAACATGATATAGTTATAAGGCTTAGAAAATGAGATGATGTTTTCTAGTAAATATAAACCCGAGTAAAAAATGCCTACGGACAGGCAGGGTTGAATGCCGAAGCGTGGTCGAAAAGCCACATTATTGATAGGGTTAAAAGCCTACTTTTATAAGTTGATGTTAGGACACTTGTCCTAATTCGTATAGATTTGTTAGTGTGGTGAAAGCACACGTCATCTTGTGAAACGATCAATAAAGTACGTAATATTTGCTACTAGAGAGTTAGGAAACATCAGGAACAGACATACTCAAAAGAAACAAACATAAAAACGTCAGAAGATTGTAGAGCAGGTGCCAACCTGCTCTTTTTTCATAAGTATCCTTTAGCGCCTTACACAAGGTGAAAAAAACTATGATAAAGGAGTATGTCTCTATAATGTTAAATCAAAACCAAGCTCCTATTTATGAGGGACTGGTCAAGTTACGAAAAAAAAGAATTGTACCTTTCGATGTACCTGGTCATAAGCGTGGCCGTGGGAATCCAGAGTTAGTCGAACTCTTAGGGGAAAAATGCGTTGGTATTGATGTCAACTCTATGAAGCCTTTGGACAATTTGGGACATCCCATTTCGATTATCAGAGAAGCGGAAGAACTAGCGGCAGAAGCATTTGGTGCTGCTCATGCCTTTTTGATGATTGGTGGGACAACTTCATCCGTGCAAACTATGATTCTTTCTACCTGCAAATCAGGTGATAAAATCATCCTTCCTCGGAATGTCCATAAATCAGCTATTAATGCTCTCGTTTTATGTGGAGCCATTCCCATCTACATCGAGATGAGTGTGGATCCAAAGATCGGTATCGCTCTTGGGCTTGAAAATGACCGTGTGGCACAAGCTATTCAGGATCATCCGGATGCCAAGGCTATCCTCATTAACAATCCAACCTACTATGGAATCTGTTCAGATCTTAAGGGATTAACAGAGATGGCTCACGCTGCAGGAATGAAAGTATTAGTGGACGAGGCACACGGAGCTCATCTGCACTTTACAGATAAACTTCCTCTATCTGCTATGGACGCAGGTGCAGATATGTCAGCCGTATCTATGCATAAGTCTGGCGGTAGCTTGACTCAAAGTTCGCTGCTTTTAGTTGGCGATCAGATGAATCCTGAGTACGTACGTCAGATTATTAACCTGACACAGTCAACATCCGCATCCTACTTGCTAATGGCTAGTCTCGATGTTTCTCGTAGAAACCTAGCCCTGCGTGGAAAAGAGTCCTTTGAGAAAGTTATTGAGTTGTCTGAGTATGCACGTCGTGAAATCAATTCCATCGGTGGCTACTATGCCTACTCAAAAGAACTAGTAGATGGTGTCTCAGTTTGTGATTTTGATGTAACCAAGCTGTCAGTTTACACTCAGGGGATTGGTCTAACAGGTATCGAGGTTTATGACCTCTTACGGGATGAATATGACATTCAGATTGAGTTTGGTGATATTGGGAATATCTTGGCCTACATTTCGATTGGTGACCGGATCCAAGACATTGAACGCTTGGTCGGTGCCTTAGCTGATATCAAGAGACTATACTCACGAGATGGGAAGGACTTGATAGCTGGAGAATATATCCAGCCTGAGTTGGTGCTATCTCCTCAGGAAGCCTTCTATGCAGATAGAAGAAGCTTAACATTAGACGAGTCCATTGGCCAGGTATGTGGGGAATTTGTCATGTGCTATCCTCCAGGTATTCCAATCCTAGCGCCAGGTGAACGCATTACACGAGAAATTGTTGATTATATCCAATTTGCAAAAGAACGTGGTTGTTCTCTACAAGGGACGGAAGACCCAGAGGTCAATCACATCAATGTTATTGAAAGAAAGGAGAACTAGATGGATTTATGGTTTTCTGAAGTTCATACTCCAGATGTCAAGTTAACGATGAGAACAGCCAAACAACTATATTCTGGTCAAAGTGAATGGCAGGATATTGAAGTACTCGATACTCCGGCTTTTGGAAAAGTGTTAATTTTAAATGGCCATGTTTTATTTTCAGATGCAGATGATTTCGTCTACAACGAAATGACAGTTCACGTTCCTATGGCTGTCCATCCAAATCCAAAGAAAGTCTTGGTTATTGGGGGTGGTGACGGTGGTGTTGCCCAAGTATTAACCCTCTATCCAGAATTGGAACAAATCGATATTGTAGAACCTGATGAAATGTTGGTAGAGGTTTGTCGAGAATACTTCCCAGATTTTGCTGCAGGACTTGATGACCCTCGCGTCACCATTTACTACCAAAATGGACTGAGATTTTTGAGAAATTGTGAAGATGATTACGACATTATTATCAACGATGCGACAGATCCATTTGGTCATACGGAAGGACTCTTTACAAAGGAATTTTACGGCAATAGCTATAGGGCTCTCAAAGAAGACGGAATCATGATCTATCAGCATGGTAGTCCTTTCTTTGACGAAGATGAGTCAGCTTGCCGAAGCATGCACCGCAAGGTCAATCAAGCCTTTCCAATCAGCCGGGTTTATCAGGCACATATCCCAACTAGTCCTGCTGGCTATTGGTTGTTTGGATTTGCATCGAAAAAATATCACCCTATTAAAGATTTTGACAAGGAAGGCTGGAAAAAACGCCAGTTATTTACTGAATACTATACTGCAAATCTACACGTCGGTGCCTTTATGTTGCCCAAGTATGTAGAAGACATTTTAGAAGAAGAGGAAGGAAGAAAATGAGTCGTTTATTAGTTATTGGATGTGGGGGCGTTGCCCAAGTTGCTATTTCAAAAATTTGCCAAGATAGCGAAACTTTTAAAGAAATTATGATTGCTAGCCGTACAAAGTCAAAATGCGATGACTTGAAGGCTAAATTAGAGGGGAAAACCAGTACTAAGATTGAAACAGCTGCTCTTGATGCTGACAAGGTAGAAGAAGTGATTGCCTTGATTGAAAGCTACAAACCAGAAGCTGTTTTGAACGTAGCCTTGCCATACCAAGACTTAACCATTATGGATGCTTGTTTGGCAACAGGTGTGCACTATATCGATACTGCCAACTATGAGGCTGAGGATACAGAAGACCCTGAATGGCGTGCTATTTATGAGAAGCGTTGCAAGGAACTTGGTTTTACAGCTTACTTTGATTACTCATGGCAATGGGCTTACCAAGACAAATTCAAAGAAGCAGGATTAACAGCTCTGCTTGGTTCTGGTTTTGACCCAGGTGTAACCAGTGTCTTTTCAGCTTATGCACTCAAACATTACTTTGATGAAATCCACTATATCGATATTTTAGACTGTAATGGTGGTGACCACGGTTATCCATTTGCGACAAACTTTAACCCAGAAATCAATCTACGTGAGGTTTCTGCACCAGGTTCTTACTGGGAAGATGGAAAATGGGTAGAAGTCGAAGCTATGTCTATCAAACGCGAGTATGATTTCCCTCAAGTTGGGCAAAAAGATATGTATCTTCTTCACCATGAAGAAATCGAATCACTTGCCAAAAACATTCCAGGCGTTAAACGGATTCGTTTCTTTATGACCTTTGGTCAGTCTTATCTAACTCATATGAAATGCTTGGAAAACGTTGGTCTCCTTCGTACTGATGCTATTAACTTCAATGGACAAGAAATCGTTCCAATCCAATTCTTGAAAGCCTTGCTTCCAGATCCAGCCAGCCTTGGACCACGTACTGTCGGTAAAACAAATATTGGATGTATCTTTACAGGTGTCAAGGATGGTGTTGAAAAGACTATCTACATCTACAATGTTTGCGACCATCAAGAATGCTACGCAGAGGTTGGTTCACAAGCTATTTCTTACACGACAGGTGTTCCAGCTATGATTGGGACAAAATTAGTGATGGATGGCACTTGGAAACAACCAGGAGTTTATAACCTTGAAGAGTTGGATCCAGATCCATTCATGGAAGCTTTGAATCAATACGGTTTGCCATGGGTTGTGGTTGAAAATCCACAAATGGTGGACTAATGAAGCTAGAACAAGTACCAACACCTTCTTATATCATTGACTTAGCAAAACTAGAAGAAAATTGTAGCATTCTACAAGAGGTTGGGGAAAAGGCTGGTTGTAAGGTTTTGCTAGCTCAAAAGGCTTATTCTCTCTATAAAACCTATCCTTTGATTAGTCAGTATCTGTCAGGTACGACAGCTAGTGGACTCTATGAAGCTAAGCTAGCCAGAGAAGAGTTCCCAGGAGAAGTTCATGTATTTGCACCTGCTTTCAAGGAATCAGATATGGAAGAGCTACTGCAAATATCTGATCATATTGTTTTTAACTCAGAGAGACAACTACGAAAATATGGTCAACTTTGTCGTGAGGCTGGTATCAGTGTCGGTTTGCGCATTAATCCACAATGTTCAACACAGGGTGACCACGCGCTTTATGACCCTTGTGCACCTGGATCCCGTTTTGGAGTGACTTCAGACAAGATCCCAAGTGATTTGTTGGATTTGGTTGACGGACTTCACTTTCATACCCTCTGTGAGCAAGGGGCAGATGATTTGCAGACAACGCTGAAAGCAGTAGAAGAGCAGTTTGGTTCATATCTACATCACCTTAAATGGCTCAATATGGGTGGTGGACATCACATTACCAGAGATGACTATGACCTAGATCTGTTAATTTCTGAGATTAAACGAATTCGAGAAACTTATAATCTTGACGTTTACATTGAACCTGGAGAAGCCATTGCACTGAATGCTGGTTATTTAGCGACTGAAGTCTTAGATATCGTGGAAAATGGGATTGAGACCTTGGTGTTAGATGCTTCAGCAAGTTGCCATATGCCAGATGTTCTTGAAATGCCTTATCGTCCCCCGTTGAGAGATGGTTTTGAGGCACAAGAAAAAGCCTATACTTATAGACTTTCTTCCAATACCTGTCTAACAGGGGATATCATTGGGGATTACAGCTTTGAAAAACCGATTGAAATCGGCGATCGCCTCTATTTTGAAGACATGGCTATTTACTCATTTGTCAAAAATAATACTTTTAACGGTATTGGACTTCCAAGTTTGTATCTCATGGATAAAGAGGGTGAGTGCAGTCTAGTCAAAGCTTTTGGTTACCAAGACTTTAAGGAGAGATTATCATGATAGAGACTCCAAAAAAAGCAGGCTACCGTATGCCAGCAGAGTATGAACCCCACCATGGGACTCTCATGATTTGGCCTACTCGACCAGGGTCTTGGCCTTTTGAAGGCAAGGCAGCTAAGAAGGCTTTTAGCCAGATAATCAAAACAATTGCTCAAGGGGAAACAGTCTACCTTTTGGTAGAGCAGGACTATTTAACTGAGGCGCAATCCTGTCTTGATGATAAGGTCGTTTATCTGGATATCCCGACAAATGATGCTTGGGCTCGTGATACTGGACCGACAATTCTCCTCAATGATAAAAGGGAAAAGTTGGCAGTAGACTGGTCTTTCAATGCTTGGGGTGGTGCTGTTGATGGTCTCTACCAAGACTATGAAGCAGATGACCAAGTAGCCAGCCGATTTGCAGAAGTCTTAAATATACCTGTTTACGATGCCAAACCATTTGTGCTGGAAGGTGGAGCTATTCATAGTGACGGTCAAGGAACGATCCTTGTTACAGAAAGCTGCTTGCTTAGTCCGGGTCGCAATCCTCACCTGACTAAAGAGGAGATTGAAAAGACCTTACTAGAGAGCCTTGGTGCCGAAAAAGTCATTTGGTTGCCTTATGGTATTTATCAAGACGAAACCAATGAACACGTCGATAATGTTGCAGCCTTTGTTGGCCCTGCAGAGCTTGTTTTAGCATGGACGGACGACCAAGATGATCCCCAGTATGCCATGTCTGCAGCTGATTTAGCTCTCTTAGAGAAGGAAACTGATGCAAAAGGCCGTCCCTTCACTATTCATAAACTCCCGATTCCAGCTCGTCATCAAGTCGTTACAGAAGAAGATTTGCCGGGCTATACTTATGAAGAAGGAGAAGAGGAGCGCTATGCTGGGGAACGTCTAGCAGCTTCCTATGTGAACTTTTACATCGCCAATAAGTCGATTTTAGTGCCACAATTTCAGGATATAAACGACCAAGTAGCCTTGAATATTCTGAGCCAGTGTTTCCCAGACCGTGAAGTTGTCGGCATTCCTGCAAGAGATATTCTCTTAGGCGGCGGAAATATTCACTGTATTACCCAACAAATCCCAGAATAGGAGAAAAAGATGAGAAATGTAACGGTTGCAGCTATTCAGATGCAATGCGCTAAGGATGTGGAAACCAATATCCAAACAGCTGAACGTCTAGTTCGACAAGCTGCTGAGCAAGGAGCCCAAATTATTCTTTTACCAGAATTATTTGAACGTCCCTATTTCTGTCAGGAGCGTCAGTATGATTACTACCAGTATGCCCAGTCAGTGACAGAAAATACAGCTATTCAGCATTTTAAAGGTATTGCCAAGGAGCTAAAAGTCGTTTTACCCATTAGTTTCTATGAAAAAGATGGAAATGTCTTATACAATTCCATTGCTGTCATTGATGCGGATGGAGAAGTTCTAGGAGTTTATCGCAAAACTCATATCCCAGATGACCATTATTATCAAGAGAAATTCTTTTTCACTCCTGGAAATACTGGTTTCAAGGTCTGGGATACTCGCTATGCCAAGATTGGGATTGGTATCTGTTGGGATCAATGGTTCCCTGAAACAGCTCGTTGCCTTGCGCTAAATGGTGCAGAATTGCTCTTTTACCCAACAGCCATTGGTTCGGAGCCGATTTTGGATACAGATAGCTGTGGTCATTGGCAACGTACCATGCAGGGACACGCAGCAGCGAATATTGTCCCAGTTATTGCTGCTAATCGTTATGGTTTGGAAGAAGTTACTCCTTGTGAGGAAAATGGGGGACAAAGTTCCAGTCTAAACTTCTACGGTTCATCCTTTATGACCGATGAAACAGGAGCTATTTTAAGCCAAGCCGAACGACAAGGTGAAGCAATCCTCTTAACTACTTATGACCTTGATAAAGGGGAAAATGAGCGCCTGAACTGGGGGCTATTTAGAGATAGAAGACCAGACATGTATAAAGATATTGTCAGATAAGAAAAGGCCTATTATAGGCTTTTTTCTGTAGATACTATAATAATTTTTGATAATGTCCTAGGATTCTGCTAAAATGGGGTATAAGAAGTTAATAAGAAAGAGAACTACCATGCAAACACAAGAAGAAATGAATATTCTGGTACCTGAAAAACTAGCGGAAATTGAACGTGATTATGATGTTACAGTTTTGTGGGCAATTGAGTCTGGCAGTCGCGCTTGGGGCTTTGAGTCTCCGGATAGTGATTTTGATGTGCGTTTCGTATACAAACACAAGCAAGATTTTTATCTTAGCTTGAATGATCATCGCGATGTCATCGAACTACCAATTGACGATACATGGGATGTGAGTGGCTGGGATTTGGACAAGACTTTAAAACT
Organism: Streptococcus sp. Z554; assembly: GCF_053010305.1. NCBI lineage: Bacteria > Bacillati > Bacillota > Bacilli > Lactobacillales > Streptococcaceae > Streptococcus > Streptococcus sp. Z554. The sequence continues at coordinate 282,930 of NZ_JBRKNV010000001.1, read as the reverse complement.
CCTTTATAAGTCAAATCCAACACTGTTTGAATGGTTACAGTCGCCAATCGTTTACCAGCAAGATGCAGATTTTATTAACCGTATCCGTCCGCTTGTCAGTCAGTATTTTTCCGAGAAAAAGATGCTCCACCATTACTTGAATACTGCTAGAACTCAAATGAATAAGTATCTTTCAGGAGACAAGGTCAAACCTAAAAAGTACTTCTATGCACTTCGTCCCATTTTAGCTTGTCGTTGGATTGAAAAACATCATTCTGTTCCACCGATTTTGTTTGATGATTTGGTCAAAGAACTCCTCCCTGATGAAATGAAAGAGCATGTGTCTAGATTGCTTGATATAAAGGTAAAGGGACCTGAAGGTATGGAAATTGAGCCGATAGAGCCAATTCAGGACTTTATCATCAAAAATATCCAAGAGCTGGATGACTACGTCCAAAGTGTTACAGAGGAAAAGAAAGACTGGAAAGCTCTCAATCAATTTTTCCTTGAAGAATTAAGTCGTGACTGAGGTTAGATATGGGAAAATGGACTTGTAGATGTGGTCAAGCAATGAACGACCACAAAGCCCCTGATCCAAATGCTTATTCGGTTTATTCGGATGAGTTGCTTGAAGATATTTTTAACAATACTGACGAACATGATAGAATTTCCTATGAAGACATTTCGGAGGCTTCCTTCTATATGTGGAAATGTCCAAATTGTGGTAGTTTTATGGTCTTTGGTGAAGAGGATAATAAAGATTGTTTCACTTTTTATGAGCGCCAGACCAGTGCAAAAGCTGAACCACTTTTCGATCCTGATCAAGAGTTAAATCTCGTTGTCGTTGAGTTTCAAGAAGGTGGAAATGGTTATACTTATATATGTGACGAGCCCAATATCCATATTGGACATGCTGTTATTGTCCCAGTAGGAAAGGAAAATACTGAAAAAACTGCTTTAGTTGTCCAGAAGTATCATGCCCTACCAAAGGATATCACTTTTCCCGTCGAAAAGTTAAAACGTGTCATTCGTAGGTATACAGATTTTGATCCACTGACTTCTACAATAGTTTGTGCAAATATAGTTAAACATGGAAGGATTTTAGATGCTTGCTTGAAAAAAGTAAAAGTAGATTCTAAACAAATTTACCATGCAATCAAAACTCCCTTGGGACACTTTTGGTTAGAGTTAAATGGAGTTCCTATTCCAATGAAAATCTCACAAATACAAGCCAGAGATAAAAAGTATCAGGTGGATGGTGCCTTTTATATAAAAACCGCCAAAGTAAACTATAGAAAATTCTTTACACTAGAGTTATGTGCAGATTTTGATATTGACGCCTCTCGTTGGATTGATGTTCTATCAGATGAAAATGTTTGGGGAAATACTTGGGAATTGAATGGTCTTCAATTTGGAATTACTGCAGGAGAGTCCCCAGAATTTGAAGATGAAGTAGTTGCAAGAAAATTTAGCCGTATCCCACTTTATTATGACTGGCATCCAGAATTTGAAGACTATTATGGCTTTAGTTTAGCTTGGAAAAAATACGAGTCTGATAGTGATTTGTCGATTGATTTCTATACAACATAAGCTAAAGGAGAATAAACATGAATCAAGCCTGGGAATTATTGTTTGAGGGGAAGATTGAAGAGGCCAAGAAATTAGTCTCAGAAACTTTCTCGTTAGAAACTTGCAAGGATTACAGCCTTCTCAATTTAATGGGGTATATTAAGCTCTTTGAAAAAGATTACAAAGAAGCTTTGATAATTTATCAAAACTATCTTGAAATAGCAATATCAAGTCAAGATAAAGAAAATGAACATATAGGATATCACCAGTTAGTCATGGTTTATCGTGAAATGAATGACTATCAAACAGCTCTTAACTATATCGATAAAGAGCGAGAAGTTATTGAAGATTCTTTTTCAGAGGATGCACTCAAATCTTCTGTCAATAATTATGAGCAAGGTTATTTACGATTAAAACTAGGGGAAATAGCAAAAGCAATCATGTATATGGAACAGTCCTTAAAGCAAGCATTACAAACAGATGATCTGATAGCTCAAGCCTGTTCCTATAGAGGTTTAGGTGAGATTTATTCTGCTGAAAATTCAGAAAAATCGCAAGAGAATTTTTTACAAGCTATTGAACTTTTTGAAAAAGCAGGAGATCAGGTCGGAGCCCGAGAAGTTAAAAACTTACTAAACAAGAAAAAGTAGCCCACTCAGGCTACTTTTTTAAAATTCTTTATAAACATAAGGATTCTCTGGTTTATCGACTTTTACAAAGGATTGAACTTCCAGGGTTGGGAGGACTTGGTTGAGTTCTTTGTGATAGCGATTGCTAATCTTACCTTTGACTCTCACCCAAGTATTATTTTCGTACTGATTGGTGTTTCCTGTAGTCAAAAGTCCAAAAACTCCTGAATCAGCGATACAGTGCATGATACCAAAACGAAAGACAAATTGACTATTAGAGTAATTGGGATCATTGTAGACAAAGCCAATAAACTCGATTTCCTTTCCTTCAAATTCATTTGGATAATCATAGATAGCTTCCATGACCTCCAGGTAATTTTCATCATTGATAACTATACTAGATTGAGCTAAGTATTTATCAGCACTCTTTCGAATAATATTTTCATGAGCTGTTTGTGAATAAAATCTGCTCGTATCCGGCTTAAGAAACTGACTGCTAGTTCCTTCACTTGCTTGGATTGCCTTGTCAGTTCCTTCCGACAAAGGGAAATAATATCCTTTTGCCGATACTGTTTGTGAATCCAGAGTGACGGTTGGAAAGGTAAATCCAACTAACAAGGGAAAACTTAAGAGGACAAAACTAGCAAGCTTGGCTGAAAAACTATGTAAGTGACTATGTTCTTTCAAACGCTTGAAGCAAATATAGGCTTGAACGATGGCTAGTAGCAAAGATAAAAACATAGTGATATAAGCCAGATAAGAGTAGTGGAGGTTTATATACTGATTGAGCTTACCTGATAGGTGCAGATAAAGGCTTAAGATAAAATAGCCAAATAAGATAAAAAATCGAATCATAGCATCACCCCGACTAGATAAGAATAGACAAGAACAACAAGAGTTACAATTGTCATGAATTGCCAAATGAATCGAGTTTTAAGATAATTCTTCATCATGAGGAGGTTCTTGACATCCAGCATGGGACCTATAACTAGAAAGGCAAGCACTGGAGCAAAGCCAAAACTAGAGAGAAGTGAAGATCCGATAAAGGCATCCGCTTCACTACAGAGGGATAGTAGGAAAGATAAGACCATCAGAAGAAGAATAGCAAGCAGTGGTGTCGCACTGATAGATGTTAGGATTCGAGTTGGTACATAAACCTGAACGATGCTTGCAAAAAGACAACCAAAGACCAAGTAACGCCCCATATCAAAGAATTCATCAATAGCTTGGATAAAAACCTGAAGCAGTTTTTGACTTTTAGTCAAGTGAGAAAAATCATGCTCATGGCAAGCAAGTCTATTTTCTTTTTGAATAGGTTCCTCCCAGACAAAACCAAGAAAGAACCCCAATATAGTAGCTACTAGAAATGCGCCTAAAGCTCTTAGGATAACCATTTGAATAGAATTACCAAAGGCTGAATAGGTCGCAAAAAGTACGATGGGATTGATGATAGGAGCTGTGACCAAAAACGGAACAGCTGTATAGCTTGGAACCTTTTTCTCCAAGAAACGATTGATGATCGGAACGATTCCACACTCGCAAGAAGGGAAGAGAAAACCGATGAAGGTACCAAAAAAGATTCTCCCCAAGCGATTTTTAGGGAGAAATTTATAGACCTTTTCAGGAGTGACGTAGACTTCAATGGCGCCAGAGATGATGCTACCAATTAAGACAAAGGGTAAAGCTTCAATGATAATTGAAAGAAAAATGGCACCAGCTTGTAGCACACTAGAAGGTAAACTTTGAAAGAGTGTCATCTATTTTTTATTTTCTGCCTTATCTTTCTTTTCTTTTTCATCTGGAAATGTTACTTGCTTCAAATCAGGTAGTTTAGCGAATTCTTCGAACATCTTATCTAAGTCATCAGTTTTTGTAAATTTAACAGCCATAAGGCATACCTCGATTCTTTTAGTTAACACTATTATACTATTATTTCTGAGAAATGTTTGGATTTTAAAATAAACATGGCTTTTATCTTTATAAAGTTGAAATAAAGCAACAAATTAATGAAAACAAGCTTTCTTCCTTATGGTATAATAGTTTCATGGATAAAAAATATGAAAAAATTTCCCAAGATTTGGGTGTAACTTTAAAGCAGATTGATACTGTCTTATCTTTGACAGCAGAAGGAGCAACTATACCCTTTATCGCTCGTTATCGGAAAGATATGACCGGAAGTCTAGATGAGGTAGCCATTAAAGCTATTATCGACCTCGATAAGAGTTTAACTGCTCTAAATGATCGTAAGGAAGCCGTCTTAGCAAAAATCAAAGAGCAAGGCAAGCTAACTAAGGAGTTAGAAGAAGCTATTTTAGCAGCTGAAAAACTCGCAGATGTAGAAGAACTCTATCTTCCCTATAAGGAGAAACGTCGCACCAAGGCAACGATTGCGCGTGAGGCTGGACTTTTTCCACTTGCTCGTTTAATTTTACAAAATGTTTCGAACCTAGAAAAAGAAGCAGAAGCATTTGTCTGTGAAGGTTTCAAAACTCCTCAAGAGGCTTTGGCTGGGGCTGTGGACATCTTGGTTGAAGCACTATCCGAGGATGTTCATTTACGTTCAATGACATATCAAGAGGTACTTAGACGTTCTAAGATTACTTCTCAAGTCAAAGATGAGAGTCTTGATGAAAAACAAGTCTTTCAGATTTATTACGATTTCTCAGAGACAGTTGCAAACATGCAAGGTTACCGTACGCTTGCCCTTAATCGCGGTGAGAAACTAGGCATTTTGAAAATTGGCTTTGAGCATGCGACTGATCGTATTCTATCTTTCTTTAGTGGTCGTTTTAAAGTTAAGAATGCTTATATTGACGAAGTTATTCAGCAATCTGTTAAGAAAAAAGTATTACCAGCTATTGAGCGTCGTATTCGCACTGAACTAACAGAAAAGGCAGAAGAAGGAGCTATTCAACTCTTCTCAGAAAACCTTCGAAATCTTCTCCTTGTTGCTCCTCTTAAAGGGCGCGTGGTCCTTGGATTTGACCCTGCCTTTCGTACAGGTGCTAAGCTTGCGGTCGTTGATGCGACTGGGAAGATGCTAACAACGCAAGTCATTTATCCAGTCAAACCAGCTTCAGCCCGTCAGATTGAAGAAGCTAAGAGAGATTTGGCAGATTTGATTGGCCAATATGGTGTGGAAATCATTGCTATCGGAAATGGTACTGCTAGTCGTGAGAGTGAAGCATTTGTAGCTGAAGTACTTAAAGATTTTCCTGAGGTTAGCTATGTTATTGTCAATGAGAGCGGTGCATCTGTATACTCGGCTAGCGAGCTTGCTCGTCAAGAGTTTCCTGACTTAACCGTTGAAAAACGTTCTGCTATTTCTATTGCCCGTCGCTTGCAAGACCCTCTTGCTGAGTTGGTTAAAATCGATCCTAAATCCATCGGTGTCGGTCAATATCAGCACGATGTTAGTCAAAAGAAACTGTCTGAAAGTCTGGACTTTGTTGTTGATACAGTAGTTAACCAAGTCGGTGTCAATGTCAATACAGCTAGTCCAGCCTTACTTTCGCACGTAGCTGGGCTTAACAAAACAATCTCTGAAAATATCGTGAAGTACCGTGAAGAAGAAGGCAAAATCACTTCACGCGCCCAAATCAAGAAAGTCCCTCGTTTAGGAGCAAAATCCTTTGAACAGGCTGCCGGTTTCCTCCGTATCCCTGAAAGTAGCAATATCCTTGATAACACAGGTGTCCACCCAGAAAACTATACTGCTGTTAAGGAACTCTTCAAACGTTTGGACATTAAAGACCTAAATGAAGAAGCGCAAGCCAAACTCAAATCTATTTCAATCAATGAAATGGCCCAAGAATTAGGCCTCGGTCAGGAAACCCTTAAAGATATTATTGCTGATCTTCTCAAACCAGGACGTGATTTCCGTGATTCTTTTGATGCTCCAGTCCTTCGTCAGGATGTCTTGGATATCAAAGACTTGAAAGTTGGCCAGAAGCTTGAGGGTGTTGTTCGTAACGTCGTTGACTTCGGTGCCTTTGTTGATATTGGTATTCACGAGGATGGCCTGATTCATATCTCTCATATGAGCAAGAAATTCATTAAACATCCGAGTCAAGTCGTTTCAGTTGGTGATTTGGTAACCGTTTGGGTGAAGAAGATTGATGTCCAACGCGAAAAAGTAAATCTGTCGCTCCTTGCACCAGATGAATCTAACTGATTATGTCAGACAAGTTTCTATAGAAGATTTCGGGAAACATTTCAAACATCAGGCTCAATGGAACAGTCGTTTACGGTCGACAGGTGGACGATTTTTCCCTACGGATGGGCATTTGGATTTTAATCCCAAAGTCTACCAAGAACTTGGTCTAGAGGTTTTTAGGAAAATCGTTCGGCACGAACTTTGCCATTATCATCTATACTATGAGGGTAAGGGGTATAAACATAGAGATTCAGCCTTTAAAAAACTGTTAAAAGAAGTAGATGGGCTTCGCTTTGTTCCTCCCTTATTAAGTGCTAATAAAAAGCCAAACTTAGTCTATACTTGTCAGTCTTGTCAGCAAATCTATCAAAGAAAGAGAAAGATTAATACCGATCGTTATCGATGTGGTCTTTGTCGGGGCAAACTCATTTTGCAAAATCGGCCTAAGGACTGATGCAAGCAGTTTTGGTTCATGTTATACTGTTTTCAAGAATAGCGAAAGAGGTAGAAATCATGAATAACAAATTTTATAAAATGAGACGAAACCGTATGATATCAGGAGTACTTGCTGGACTATCTGATAAATGGGATCTTGATGTTACTCTCGTGCGCTTCATTTTTGCTATCTTTACAATCGCAAACTTTGGACTTGGAATCATCATCTACATCATCTTAGCCTCTATCTTGCCAACTAAGGAAGATATCGAGGCAGAAATGTACGGAACAGGACCACGTAAGATAAAAGAGGCTGAACCAATCAAGGATGACGAAGGTTGGTTTTGGTAAATTTTATTAACTGTTTATATTTTGATTGCAAAAGAGGCTGGGACAAAAGTCCTAGCCTCTCAATTGTCTTTGGATTGTCGAGCAAGACGCAGTGGTTGTGTGGGCTCTACTACGCTGATTTCATCAGCTTTTACAGCCCTACTCAACTGTGCGGAGGTGGGACGACGAAATCGAATTCTAACGAATTACCGATTTCTGTCCCACTCTCTTTTTTAAATACTAAACAATTGTCCAAATAGGTAAGTAACTCCCATGGTTAAGAGACCGATACAAAGGTTACGAATCATAGCTGTTCTGGTTGGCGCTTTTCCGAGTTTCGCACTGGTATAACCAGTGATCAATAGAGAAATCGCAACGATGAAAACAGTAGCAGGGATTCGATAGTCGCTTGGAAAGATGATAATGGAAAGCATCGGTGGTAAACTACCAAGAACAAAAGCGATAAAGCTAGATGCCGCAGCATGCCAAGGATTTGTAAACTCTTCATACTCGATTCCGTATTTTTCTTCAACTAAAGCTTTCAGTGGATTTTTTAAAAAGGCTTTGTTGACTAATAGTTGAGCTGAGGTTTCACACTCACCGTTTTGAAGATAAGCAGCATAGAGAGATTTCTTTGCAGCCTCGATATCCTTATCCAAAAGTAATTGCTCACGAGCTACAGCGGCTTCCTCAGTGTCTTTTTGAGTTGATACTGATACATACTCGCCTCCAGCCATAGAAAAGGCACCTGCTAAGATTGCTGCTAAACCTGATAGAAAGATAATCCAGATGTTGGTAGTTGCACTAGCAACCCCGATAACAACTCCAGCGATAGAAATAATCCCGTCATTGGCTCCTAGCACACCAGCACGCAAAATGTTTAAACGGCCAGCAAAGTTTGCATCAATTTCATGTGTATTTTCTGACATAGTGTTCTCCTTTTTATCCATTATAAAATATAGGAATTGTGAATACAAACTTTTAAAACTATCTGAAAAAAGTTCTACAATTTTAATAAAAGCCATAGCTATTTCTTATCCTATATATAATAAAGTTTTATTTGTAACTGACTGCCATAGATGATACAATTAATTTAATAAAATCTTTGGAGGTCTGATGATGACTCGTGAATTTAAATTTGAAACCCTACAATTGCATGCAGGACAAGTGGTAGACGCTACTACCAAGTCTCGTGCTGTCCCTATTTATCAAACAACATCTTTTGTATTTGATGATACACAGGAAGGTGCAGAACTTTTTGCACTTCAGAAGGCTGGTAATATCTATACTCGTATCACTAACCCAACAACTTCAGCCTTTGAAGAGCGTATTGCAGCTCTTGAAGGTGGTGTTGGTGCTCTTGCCACAGCTTCTGGAATGGCAGCTCTTACATACACTATTCTTGGACTTGCTCACGCAGGTGATCATGTTGTTGCAGCTTCAACTATCTACGGTGGGACCTTTAACCTTTTGAAAGAAACTCTTCCTCGATATGGCATTACCACAACTTTTGTAGATATTGATAATTTAGAAGAAGTAGAAGGAGCGATTGGGGAAAATACCAAACTTGTTTTGATCGAGACTTTAGGAAATCCTGTTATCAACATTCCTGATATCGAAAAGATTGCTGAAATTGCTCACAAACACAAAATTCCGTTGGTTGCTGACAATACTTTCGCAACCCCTTATCTCATCAATGTCTTTTCTCACGGTGTAGATATCTCAGTTCACTCGGCTACTAAGTTTATCGGAGGACATGGAACAACTATCGGTGGTGTTATCGTTGATAGTGGGAAGTTTGACTGGGCAGCTTCAGGGAAATTCCCTCAATTAGTCGAAGAAGATCCAAGCTACCATAATTTGAGTTATACTCGAGATGTAGGTGCAGCAGCCTTTATCGTTGCTGCTCGTGTTCAATTGCTACGTGACACAGGTGCAGCTCTATCACCATTTAACTCATTCTTACTCCTACAAGGACTTGAAACTCTTTCTCTCCGTGTAGAACGCCATGTTCAAAATGCTGAGAAAATTGTTGATTTCCTGGTTAATCATCCAAAAGTTGAGAAAGTCAACTATCCAAAATTAGCTGATAGCCCTTACCATGCCTTGGCTGAAAAATACCTACCTAAAGGGGTTGGATCAATCTTTACTTTCCATGTTAAAGGTGGAGAAGCAGAAGCACGTAAAGTGATTGACAGCTTAGAAATCTTTTCAAACCTTGCTAACGTGGCAGATGCAAAATCATTAGTAGTTCATCCAGCAACTACAACACATGCTCAGTTGTCTGATTCAGATCTAGAAGCAGCAGGAGTAACTAAAAATCAAATTCGTCTATCAATTGGACTAGAAAATGTCGATGATTTGATTGAAGATTTACGTCTAGCGCTTGAAAAAATCTAAAAATAACTAGTTTTTATGAAATTAAGCATCCTTCTCACGAATAATAAAGTGAGGAGGATTTTTATGTATAGTATTTCATTTCAAGAAGATTCACTCTTACCACGAGAAAGATTAGTAAGAGAAGGAGTAGGAGCTCTGAGCAATCAGGAATTATTGGCTATATTATTAAGGACAGGTACCAAACAAGCTAATGTTTTTGAAATTGCGCAGAAGGTTTTAAATCAGCTGACTTGCTTAACAGATTTAAAAAAAATGAGTCTACAAGAATTGCAGACTTTATCAGGTATTGGACGAGTTAAAGCTATCGAACTACAAGCCATGATTGAACTAGGTTACCGGATTCATAAACGAGAAACTGTAGAGATGGAGAGTATCCTCAGTAGTCGAAAGTTAGCTAAAAAGATGCAAGCTGAGCTGGGAGATAAAAAACAAGAGCACCTGGTGGCGCTCTATCTAAATACTCAAAATCAAATCATTCATCAGCAAACCATTTTTATCGGCTCAGCTACTAGAAGTATTGCTGAACCTAGAGAGATTCTCCACTACGCCTTGAAACATATGGCAACGTCAGTAATTCTAGTTCATAATCATCCTTCAGGAGCAGTGGTTCCCAGTCCCAACGATGACCATGTTACCAAGCTTGTTAAAGAAGCCTGTGAGTTGATGGGGTTGGTCCTATTAGACCATCTAATCGTCTCTCACTCCGATTATTTTAGTTATCGTGAGAAGACAGATATGATATAAAAAACCTGTATATAATACAGGTTTTACAGTTCATTGACGACATAGTCAAAAAGTGTTTTATCTTTGGGACGATTTTCAAAAAGGAATTCTGGATGCCATTGAACACCAAGATAAGGGAAGCCGTCTGTAGTTGTAACAGCTTCGATAATACCATCTTTAGGATCATGAGCTACAACCTTTAGATTCGGAGCTAGGTCCTTAATGCTTTGATGGTGAAAAGAGTTGATATGAGAGATTTCCCCATATATTTCTCGGAGAATCGTATCTGGTTCAGTTATGAGGCGTTGGGTCGTGTATTCGGCCGAACAGTCTTGCCAATGATCCTCAATCTCTTGATAGAGAGAACCACCCATAGCCACGTTAAAGAGTTGAGTTCCACGACAGACAGAGAAAATCGGTTTCTTTTGCTTGATTGCTTCTTTAATGAGGGCTAACTCAAAAATATCGCGTTGAAGGTGGTAATCGTCGCTATCAATAGCTTTTGGTTCACCATAGAATTTTGGGTCAACATTTTGTCCACCAGTTAGGATGAGTTTATCAATTAGGCTAACGTAGTAACGAGCCATTTCTTCATCACCAATTGGTAGGATAATGGGAATTCCTCCGGCTTCTTTAACACCTTCTATAAAGCCTTTCGCAGCATAACTCATCATCAGTTCATCATCTGGATGAGTTTTTTCATTTCCTGTAATCCCAATAACTGGTTTCTTCATAAATAATTTCGCTTTCTAATCCTCTTTACGCATGAAATAGAGGAGGGTTTGAAGTTCGCTTGTGAGATCGACATACTGAACAACTACATCTTTTGGAAGATGTAGGTGAACAGGAGAAAAACTAAGGATACCTTTGATACCAGCATCGACCAGAAGATCAGCAACTTCTTGCGATTTAACACTAGGGACTGTTAGAATAGCTGTTTTTACATCAGCATCTTTAATTTTTTCCTTAATTTGAGAGATTCCATAGATTGGAACACCATCAGGAGTTCGAGTGCCGACCTCTGGATGATCATCTAGATCAAAAGCCATGATGATTTTCATCTTGTTACGCTCATGAAAGCGGTAGTGGAGGAGGGCATGTCCCATATTTCCAATACCCACAAGCATAACATTGGTAATAGAATTATCATTTAAAAGATCAGCGAAAAAGTTCATGAGCTTTTTGACATCATAGCCAAATCCACGACGTCCAAGTTCGCCAAAGTAAGAGAAGTCACGACGAACAGTGGCAGAATCAATTCCAATGGCTTCTGCAATTTGTTTGGAATTAGCTCTTTCAATTTTCTCGGCATTAAATCTTTTAAAAATACGGTAATAGAGAGAAAGTCTCTTTGCTGTTGCTTTTGGAATAGCAGACTGTTTTTCTTTCACAAAATCACAACCTTTCTATCTACTATTTTATAGAAAGCTTGTGAAAATTGCAACAATAACGAAAAAAAACTAAGAAAAATCTTAGTTTAGGTATTTTCGTGATAGGTTGTTAAAAAACGATAAAGATTTCCAAGAAGACCTTGATAGATTTTAACCCCATTGTGGGTCAGTGATGTGACAACAGTCGTATCAGGAAGCGTCACACAGCCTGATAGAGAAAGCATAAGAGCTTCATAGTCTTCGTATTCTTGAATACGCACTACTTGATAGGCATCTTTATAAGTTAATCGAAACATAACAACCTTCTATCTTTCGCTTTTTGTAAATATGCCACGTTCAACCAGGCTATCCATCAAAAAGTAGAATTTCTCTTGGTGGATATGAGTTTCTTCTGATTTGAAGATATCAACTAAACGTAGACCAAATTTATCAGTGATATTGATTTTTACACCAGTTAAGTCTTTGTTGATGATAATCTTAAGTTGGAATCCTTCTCCACTATTTGGAACTTTTTCAAGTAGACGCGTTAATTCATAGTTACCAACTTTAGTTTCAAAAAAAGTATTATCTTTAAGCGTAAATTTTTTAACAGTTGGACTAAGTGTGTAATCGTAACGACAATTTTTAAGTTTAATCGTTTGTTCAAATGCCATTAAGTTTATCCTCCGATGATATTTTTAAAAGTTTTAGCAAGAGTTATCATTTCTTGTTCTGTATTTTGAGGTGAAATGCTGACGCGTACAGACTCGTGTAAGCGAGGAGATTCTTCTCCGTAGAAGGCTTGAAGAACATGACTGACCTGTACAACACCAGCTGTACAAGCAGAACCCGTTGAAATAGAAATACCTTCAAGATCCAAACGAAGGAGTAGCAGATCATTGCGTTGGCCTGGAAATCCGATATTGAGGACATAGGGAAGATTTTCCTTACCTTGATTGAGATAATAGGCTGTCCCATTCAATTCAGTTAAAAATATTTCCTGTAACTTTTGAACTTTTTCAAAGTTGCTTTCTAAATGTTCAAGATCGTCCTTAAGGGCTGCAACCATCCCTATAATTGCAGGAAGATTTTCTGTTCCTGCTCTTTTTTTCTGCTCTTGATCTCCTCCATGTAGGTAAGAGTCAAAATCTGTAGAAGCAGCGTATAGGAAACCGATACCCTTCGGACCATGAAATTTATGGGCAGAAGCACTGAGGAAATCTATTCCTAGTTCTTCAGGAAGAATCTCTAATTTCCCAACCGCTTGAACAGCATCGACATGATAAGCTGCTGGATGTTCTTTTAGAACTGTACCAATCTCAGCTATAGGTAATAGAGTACCTGTTTCGTTGTTGACATACATAGTTGAAACAAGAATGGTATCGTCACGCAGTGCATTTTTCACTTGGTCTGCCGTGATATCTTGATTTTCAGGTTTTAAGATCGTTACTTCAAATCCGAAATTTTCTACCAAATATTCGATCGGCTCAAGAACTGAATGATGCTCGATAGCAGTAGTAATAATATGTTTCCCACGATTTTGATGACGAAGACAGTAGCCGATAATAGCTGTATTATTACTTTCTGTACCACCCGAAGTGAAGAAAATGTGTTGGGGCTTTGTACCTAGTAAACCAGCTAACTCTTGACGGGCTTCACGTAATAATTTTCCCGCTTGACGCCCATGACCATGAATACTAGAAGGATTGCCATAAGTCTCCTGCATGACTTGAGTCATTGCTGAGATAGCTGCAGATGACATGGGGGTCGTAGCAGCATTATCTAAATAAATCAAAAACTCACCTAATTTCTATTTAAATAGTGGACTAACTGGTTTTCTTGAGTGAATACGAACCATTGCATCACCAATCAATTCGCTAGCAGTGATGTATTGTACGTTTTTAGGTTTTTTACTTTCTGTCAATACAGAATCTGTAACTAGGATTTCTTTGATATTAGCTGCATCTAACAACTCTGCAGCACCGTTAACGAAAAGTCCATGACTTGATACTGCGTAAATGTCAGTTGCTCCATCGCGTTCTAGAATTCTAGCTGCTTCAGAGAAAGTGCGTCCGGTGTTAAGAATGTCATCAATCAGGATTGCCTTCTTACCTTCGACATCACCGATAATGTAACCTTGACTGCGTTCAGAATCATCTTGTGCATAATCAATGATAGCAATTGGTGCATCGAGGTATTCTGCAAGACTACGAGCACGTTTTACACCAGAGTTTTTAGGACTAACAACAACCACATCTGAACCAGTTAACCCTTTATCGCAGTAATGTTTAGCAAAAAGTGGAATAGTGTAGAGGTTATCTACAGGAATATCAAAGAAACCTTGAACCTGAACAGCATGAAGATCGAGAGTCAATACACGACTAACTCCAGCTTTTACCAACATATTAGCAACAAGTTTAGCTGTAAGAGGCTCGCGAGAAGAAGCAATACGGTCTTGACGTGCATAACCAAAATAAGGCATAACAACATTAATTGTATTTGCACTAGCACGAACACAAGCGTCGACCGTGATTAAAAGCTCCATTAAATGATTGCTAACGGGATAAGAAGTAGACTGAATAATGTAAACATCATATCCACGTACACTTTCTTCAATGTTAACTTGGATTTCGCCATCAGAGAACTGACGAGAAGATACTTTTCCAAGTGGAACACCAGCAGCATCTGCAATCTTTTGAGCAATTTCATGATTGGATGAAAGCGAAAAAAGCTTCATATTTTTTGTATCTGACATTGATAAACCGTCCTCTATAAACTGTGTGAATCAGCGAAAATAACAAATTTAAAAGAAAGTGTTTTCTTTCGCAGACTCAATTATTTTTTATCCCTTCTATTTTATCAAAAAAAGAAGATTATTTCAGTATTTTTTCATATTTTCTATAAATCGTACTAATTTTGAAGGACCTTTCTTATACTGGATTTCATTTGCTCGTAAAAACTCTTGAAAATCAAGGTTCCCTTGGACGCCGTTTTCTACTTCCAGTTCAAGTTCATAATCAACAATATCGAAGTAGTGGCTTTGATCAAGGGCCATGAGTCCAATAGCTGTTTCTTTTTCGTAACGAACGGTTGTTAAACAACCTAAAACAACCCAACCATTTGGTGAGAGTCCCCGACTGTTTAATTCCTCCATAATCATCCCCTGAGGGAGTTTACATTCTTCAAGACAAAAGTTAGCTTCCTCCAGAGTAAGCGCTTGGTTGTATTCCATATTTCCAACTTCTTGAGGGATTTTTATGGTCAATTCAGCGCTTGTATCGAAGGTACGAATACGCATAGCAATTTTATGTTGGCGAAGATAAAAATCAGGCGTATCTAAGTAGTAATTTTTCTGTGTAACTGGTGTGACTTCTAAAAATTGAGCTTGCAATCGGTCATATTCTTCTTCAGTGAGAAGTGTTTTCATTTCAATTTCTAAATGTTTCATTTTTTCAACCTTTTCTTTATATTTGAAAGCGATTTATGGTATAATAAGCATTGTATTTATTGTATATGATTTTCATGAGAAAATCAAAAACTAGATAAATGATACTGCTTAAAGAATTGGATGCAATAGTTATATGATTACAGAATGGGAAGAATTTTTAGATCCTTACATTCAAGCTGTCGGAGAGCTAAAAATAAAACTCCGTGGAATCCGAAAACAATATAGAAAACAAAACCGACATTCTCCAATTGAGTTTGTCACGGGTCGGGTGAAACCGATTGAAAGTATCAAAGAAAAAATGGCACGCCGTGGAATTGGCTACGATACACTTGAACAAGATTTGCAAGATATTGCAGGTTTACGTGTCATGGTTCAATTTGTAGACGATGTGAAAGAGGTTGTTGCAATCCTTCGTAAAAGACAGGATATGAGAGTTGTTCAAGAACGTGATTATATCACACATCGCAAGGCATCAGGTTATCGTTCTTACCATGTGATTATTGAGTATACGGTTGATACCATATATGGCGCAAAAACGATTCTAGTTGAGATTCAAATTCGTACCTTAGCTATGAACTTTTGGGCTACAATTGAACATTCCCTCAACTATAAATATCAGGGAGACTTCCCTGAAGAAATCAAAGAAAGGCTTGAGATTACTGCCAGAATTTCTCATCAGCTAGACGAAGAAATGAGTAAAATACGAGCTGATATACAGGAAGCACAAGCGCTCTTTGATCCTTTGCACAGAAAGTTAAATGACGGGGTAGGAAACAGTGACGATACCGATGAAGAATACAGGTAAACGAATTGACCTAATTGCCAACCGTAAACCTCAGAGTCAGAAAGTTCTATTCGAGTTAAAAGAACGACTGAAAAAGAATAATTTTATTCTTAATGATAAAAATCCAGATATTGTCGTCTCTATTGGTGGGGATGGCATGTTGCTGTCTGCCTTTCACAAGTATGAAAATCAACTGGATAAGGTTCGGTTTATTGGAGTTCACACTGGGCATTTAGGTTTTTATACAGACTATCGGGATTTTGAGTTGGACCAATTGGTTACAAATTTACAGTTGGATAATGGAGCTCGTGTTTCTTATCCAGTATTAAGTGTTAAAATCTTTCTGGAAAACGGAGAGGTAAAGTCTTTCCGAGCACTGAACGAAGCAAGTATTCGTCGTGCTGATCGTACAATGGTAGCAGATGTTATTATCAACCATGTACCCTTTGAACGTTTTCGTGGTGATGGTTTAACGGTTTCAACTCCAACAGGCAGTACAGCCTATAATAAATCACTGGGTGGAGCAGTCCTTCACCCGACCATAGAAGCGTTACAATTAGCTGAAATTGCTAGTTTGAACAATCGGATTTATCGAACGCTTGGTTCTTCTGTTATCGTTCCTAAAAAGGATAAGATTGAAATCATACCAACACGGAATGATTATCATACAATTTCAGTTGACAATAGTATCTATTCTTACCGAAATATCGAGAGGATAGAGTACCAGATTGACCATCACAAAATTCATTTTGTAGCGACGCCAAGCCATACCAGTTTTTGGAATCGAGTTAAAGATTCCTTTATTGGTGAGGTGCACGAATGAGGTTTCAGTTTATTGCCGACGAACATGTCAAGGTAAAAACCTTTTTGAAAAAACACGAAGTTTCAAAAGGTTTACTTGCCAAGATTAAGTTTCGAGGTGGTGATATTCGAGTGAATGGACATCCGCAGAATGCAACCTATCTTTTAGATATTGGAGATGAAGTTGTCATTGACATTCCTCCAGAGGAAGGTTTTGAAACCCTGGAAGCTATTAATTATCCTCTAAATATTCTGTTTGAAGATGATCATTTCTTAGTTATAAACAAACCTTTTGGAGTCGCGTCAATACCTAGCGTCAATCATTCCAATACGATTGCAAACTTTATTAAGGGCTACTATGTAAATCAGAATTATGAGAATCAACAGGTTCACATCGTGACTCGGCTTGATCGAGATACCTCTGGTTTGATGCTTTTTGCTAAACACGGCTATGCGCATGCCAGACTAGACAAGCAGTTGCAAAAAAAGGCAATTGAAAAGCGTTATTTCGCTCTAGTCAAGGGAGATGGGTATCTGGAACCTCAGGGAGAAATCATAGCTCCAATAGCTCGAGATGAAGATTCGATTATTACTAGGCGAGTAGCAAAGGGTGGGAAATATGCTCACACTTCCTATCAAATAGTAAAATCTTATGGGAATATTCATCTAGTCGATATTCGTCTTCACACGGGTAGAACTCATCAGATTCGAGTACATTTCTCACATATAGGGTTTCCATTGCTGGGAGATGACCTTTATGGGGGAAGCCTAGATCATGGCATAGAACGCCAAGCTCTACATTGTCATTACTTATCGTTCTATCATCCTTTCTTAGAAGAGCAGTTAGAGCTGGAATGCCCACTGCCGGATGATTTCAACACACTTATAACACAGTTATCAAATAATAATTTATCTTAAAAGGAGTCAAAACTCATGGAAATTTTTGAAAGTTTAAAGGCCAACTTAGTTGGTAAAAATGCACGCATCGTCCTACCTGAAGGTGAAGAACCACGTATCCTTCAAGCAACGAAGCGCTTGGTAAAAGAAACAGAAGTTATCCCAGTATTATTAGGAAATCCTGACAAAATTAAAATCTATCTTGAAATTGAAGGAATTACAGAAGGTTACGAAGTTATTAATCCAGAACATTACCCACAATTTGAAGAAATGGTAGCTTCTCTTGTTGAACGTCGTAAAGGAAAAATGACAGAAGAAGAAGCGAGAGAAGTACTCGTCAATGATGTAAACTACTTTGGCGTTATGTTAGTTTATATGGGCTTAGTTGATGGTATGGTTTCAGGTGCTATTCACTCAACAGCATCGACCGTTCGCCCAGCTCTTCAAATCATCAAGACTCGTCCAAATGTTAGCCGTACTTCAGGTGCCTTCCTCATGGTCCGTGGTAGTGAGCGTTACTTGTTTGGTGACTGTGCGATCAATATCAATCCTGATGCTGATGCTCTAGCTGAAATTGCTATTAATTCAGCTATTACAGCTAAAATGTTTGGTATTGAACCTAAGATTGCTATGCTTAGCTATTCAACAAAAGGATCAGGTTTTGGTGAAAGTGTTGATAAGGTTGTTGAAGCAACTAAAATCGCACACGACTTGCGCCCAGATCTTGAAATTGATGGTGAATTACAATTCGATGCTGCCTTCGTTCCAGAAACTGCAGCTCTTAAAGCTCCTGGAAGCAAGGTAGCAGGTCAAGCCAATGTCTTTATCTTCCCAGGCATTGAAGCTGGGAACATTGGTTACAAGATGGCAGAACGTCTTGGTGGATTTGCTGCCGTTGGACCTGTTTTGCAAGGCCTTAACAAACCAGTAAATGACCTTTCACGTGGATGTAACTCTGACGATGTTTACAAACTAACTCTAATTACTGCAGCGCAAGCTGTTCATCAATAAGAATTTTATCCCTCTTTTCCTCTTGGTAAAGGGGGATTACCCTTTTTTAAAGACACAATTCATCTGCAAAAATAGCCAAAATATGATAAAATAGTCAGTAATCATCTATGTTTTATGAAATAAGTTTGTATGAAGAAAAGGAAATAAAATGGCAACTATTCAATGGTTTCCTGGCCATATGTCCAAAGCAAGACGTCAGGTCCAGGAAAATTTAAAATTTGTTGATTTTGTGACAGTTTTAGTAGATGCACGCTTGCCCTTGTCTAGCCAAAATCCGATGCTGACTAAAATCATTGGGGACAAACCAAGGCTATTGATTCTAAACAAGGCAGACCTTGCAGACCCTGCATTGACAAAAGAGTGGCGTCAGCACTTTGAATCGCAAGGCATTCAAACGCTTGCTATTAACTCTAAAGAGCAAGTAACAGTAAAAGTCGTGACTGATGCTGCTAAGAAACTCATGGCAGATAAGATTGCTCGTCAAAAAGAACGTGGTATTCAAATCGAAACCTTGCGCACCATGATTATTGGAATTCCAAACGCAGGAAAATCAACTCTGATGAACCGTTTGGCTGGTAAAAAAATTGCTGTAGTTGGGAATAAACCAGGTGTGACAAAAGGTCAACAATGGCTTAAAACCAATAAGGATCTTGAAATTTTAGATACTCCAGGGATTCTTTGGCCAAAATTCGAAGATGAGACCGTCGCCCTTAAACTTGCACTGACAGGAGCCATCAAAGATCAGTTACTTCCTATGGATGAGGTAACGATTTTCGGTCTCAATTACTTTAAAACGCATTATCCTGAAAAGCTTCAAGAACGTTTCAAACAAATGAATCTGGACGATGAAGCTCCAGAAATCATTATGGATATGACCCGCATCCTTGGTTTTCGTGATGATTACGACCGTTTTTACAATCTCTTTGTTAAAGAAGTTCGTGATGGAAAACTAGGTAACTATACCTTAGATACATTGGACGATCTCAATGGCAACAATTAAAGAAATAAAAGAATCATTAGCAAAAATAGCTGAACTTGAAAGTCCCTTGTTTAAGGAATTTGAAAAAGATTCTCGTTCAGGTGTACAAAAAGAAATTCAGAAGCGTAAAAAAGCCATCCAAGCAGAAATGGATGAAGAGCTTCGCTTGGAAAGCATGCTTAGATATGAAAAAGAGCTTTACGCTCAAGGCATCAGCTTCATTGCTGGTGTAGATGAAGTTGGACGTGGTCCTTTGGCCGGTCCTGTTGTTGCTGCTACAGTCATTCTTCCAAAAGATTGTAAAATAAAAGGGTTAAACGACAGCAAAAAAATTCCTAAGAAAAAACACCAAAAGATTTTTCAGGCTGTCAAAGACAATGCCCTAGCAATCGGTATTGGGATTATGGACAATCAAGTCATTGACCAAGTCAATATCTACGAAGCGACTAAACTAGCCATGAAGGAAGCTATCTCACAACTTGAACCTCAGCCAGAACATCTTTTGATTGATGCTATGAAGTTGGACTTGCCGATTTCTCAGACATCCATCATCAAAGGGGATGCCAACTCCTTATCTATTGCAGCAGCATCGATTATAGCTAAAGTTACCAGAGATAAGATCATGGCTAACTATGACGAAGAATTTCCAGGATATGATTTTGCTCAAAATGCTGGCTATGGAACTGCTAAGCATCTAGAAGGAATTGAAAAGCACGGTGTCACACCTATTCATCGCATTAGTTTTGAACCCGTTAAAACACTTGTTACGTCAAGTAAAGAAAAGAATTGAGAGGAAGCAACTATGGAGAAGCAGTCGGGAGCCCTTAGTTCCAAGAAAGAATTTGCCTTCGCGTCCAGTACGATCTTAGCTCAAGTAGGGCGAGGTATTATTGTCGGATTAATCGTAGGAATTATTGTAGGATCATTTCGATTTTTGATTGAAAAAGGCTTTCATATCGTTCAAGGATTTTATCAAGACCAAGAAAATCTACTTCGAAATCTATTGATCATTTTATTGTTTTATATCCTCATTTGCTTACTTAGTGCCAAATTAACACGCTCAGAAAAAGATATTAAAGGTTCTGGTATTCCTCAAGTTGAAGCGGAGTTAAAAGGTCTCATGTCTCTCAACTGGTGGAGTGTTCTTTGGAAGAAATATATTCTCGGTATCTTGGCCATTGCAAGTGGGCTTATGCTAGGTCGTGAAGGTCCCAGTATTCAGCTAGGTGCTGCTGGAGGAAAAGGAATTGCTAAATGGCTCAAGTCTAGCCCTGTTGAGGAGCGTTCTTTGATTGCTAGCGGAGCTGCTGCTGGACTCGCTGCAGCCTTTAATGCACCGATTGCGGGCTTATTATTTGTAGTAGAAGAAGTCTATCACCATTTTTCACGATTCTTCTGGGTTTCTACCTTGGCTGCTAGTCTAGTAGCAAACTTTGTTTCCCTTCTCATCTTTGGCTTAACACCTGTGCTTGATATGCCTGATAATATTCCTCTTATGAGTTTGAGCCAGTATTGGATTTATCTGCTTATGGGCGTTTTTCTGGGGCTCTCAGGCTTTGTTTATGAGAAAGCTGTTCTAAATGTTGGAACAGTATATGATTGGATTGGGAAAAAGGTTCACATTGACAAAGCTTATCATCCAATTTTTGCTTTTATCCTGATTATTCCTGTGGGAATCTTCCTACCACAAATACTTGGTGGGGGAAATCAGGTTGTCTTATCCTTAACAGAACAAGATTTTAGCTTCCAAATTCTCTTAATTTACTTCATCATTCGCTTTATATGGAGCATGATTAGTTACGGAAGTGGACTTCCTGGTGGAATTTTCCTACCTATTTTAGCTTTAGGATCCTTACTTGGAGCTCTGGTCGGTGTTATTTGTGTCAATCTTGGCCTCGTTACACAGCAGCAATTCCCTATCTTTGTGATTCTTGGAATGAGCGGCTATTTTGGGGCTATCTCAAAAGCACCTTTGACAGCTATGATTCTTGTGACTGAGATGGTCGGTGACATCCGAAATCTTATGCCTTTAGGTATGGTGACTCTAGTTGCTTATATTGTCATGGATCTGCTCAAAGGGGCGCCCGTCTATGAAGCCATGCTAGAAAAAATGTTGCCTGAAACCGTAAGTGACGACGGAGAAGTTACCCTTATTGAAATTCCAGTATCAGATAAAATAGCAGGTAAACAAGTACATGAACTCAATTTACCACACAACGTACTGATCACAACCCAAATTCATAACGGAAAAAGTAATACTGTTAATGGTTCAACAAGAATGTATCTAGGAGATATGATCCATCTCGTTATTCCAAAAAATGAGATTGGAAAAGTGAAAGATTTGTTGTTGTAGAATTAGTTATTTACATAACTTTTGTTATGTCTTGTATATGGTTGGTCTAAAATTAGTAATTAAAATGATAGACCGAATCATATAAATCAAAACTCGATTCCTAAATAATGGTATCGAGTTTTTAAATTGTATTCTAATAAACTGTAGTAGCTTTAGAAACTTTTTCAGTCAATAAATTAATGATCAATAATTCACTTAGCGAATCTAGACGTTTTTTAGAAAAACTAAAAGTTTATGTACAATCGACTTAACTAGAGCTAAACCATTGATAAAACTGAATTAGAAGCATAAAGTACACTCATTAAGCAGTGTACTTTATTTTTGTTTTGTACATTATTTTAGAGTGTTATTTTGTATGTTTTCTAGTTCATAACATCATCTGATTTAAGGAATTGATTTGTACATTTTTACTCTAATAGGTGCAGAAGAAGTAGTGGTTCAATTGTACATTTTTTGCTACTCACTTAAGGTCTTATTGATAGTAAGATATAGATTTTTACTCGTGGTGCTAGCTAATTTCAAAGTATCTCAGATTATAAGTCAGTACAATTTGCTCCATTCTCAACTACAATCCTGTTAAGCCTCTAGCTAGTGTTTGTTTGTTCGACATCAAAAAAAGCACAAAGTTCTGAAAATCGAGTTTCAATAGTCCGTCTCATAGCCATTAGTTTCCAATGATTATGTTGTTTAGCTCTTGCCATATTTTGACGTAAAGGCGTCCAAAGATTGTAACCTTTCTGTTTCAACTGTTCTCTGAGTTCATAGCTAAGATAAGCTAAATCAGGTAAAACATAGGGTTGAGAACAATTTTCTAGTAAGTCATCAACTGCCTTGACCGTCGATTAAACGACTTCTTTCAAGGAGACACCCACAAGGATTCTTGTTTAGAAGCACCGAATCAATCAAGAAGGATCACCCAGAGGTTCCAGCATTTGAAGAATATGACGAGCTACTTGAAGCAATAAAAAAATCCCTATAAAGGGATTTTTTTATACCTATAATACCTTGTGCAAAATAGTCGTATATATCAAAATCAGAGTCACGTTACCTACTATTAGACCAAAAGTCGCAAGCAAGGTCTTTGCTGTACCCGGCTTAAAATCTGCACTAATCAAATATGGCCAAAAGCATACCATTGGGAAAATGGCTATTAACACGCATACATAGGTAGGAAAGCTTGTCCAAAGAAAGCGTGTCGTCTCTAACCAGTGACCCCATGAAGGTATCACTATTTTGCTTATAGTGAAAAGTATGCATATAAGATGGACCACTAGAAGATAAATAGCATACTTTGTCTTACTTAATACTTTTTTCTTTTTCATTTTGCCTAATTATCCCTGCAAATTCTTCTATCGCTCTGCTGCAATATTAGAACTAAAATTAAAATTAACTATATCATTATTCGAATCAAGGTCTAAATTCATAAAATAATGATTCCAAAAGAATTCATTGTTACCTGCTCCCCACTGCACGCCATAATGATCCAAATATTCATCTCTTGGCTCGCTTGGAGTCAGCCATATTTTTTTCCCAAATACTTTCGTGAACTCGTTTTCGTCAAGCTTCTTTAGCAAATCTATACCATCTATATTATATGAAATTCCATATTTTTTGGCAACAGCTGCGCACTCAGAATCGAAGCAAACCTGCGTAACTACACAGTCCTTCAGCTCCGTACTCTTCCTCTTATCTCCGTAAACACCTATACATCCGAGAACTACATTCTTCTTTACAAGAAGATAGGTAGATCGCGTAACTGCTGAGTCATATGACTTAAAGCCGTTTGGTACGCTAACCCCAGCTCCTTGGTATTTAGTATAGCTTCCCGTTGTCAAAAGCTCGTTATAATTAGGATAATCATGTCTACCGTTTGACACATAAATTTCAAACTCCTTGTCTATCAAATCCGAAATCTTAGTCTCTGTAAGATGAATTTCAGTTGCGTCAATTTTAAGTGGAGGTGCGTTATCAGGTAGACCTATAATTATATATACAAACATCAAAAACACGAATACCATAAGCACTGCAACGATACCCATCCAAGATTTCCCGGTTCTCCTTCGTGCATTGAAAAGCGACATTATAGAAGGCGTGATTATAGCAGCACCAATTGGCGCCGCCCCCCCATGACGGAACATGCTCATGACCTTAAAGGCAATTACAGCGCTAATTAGTATTAAAATTATGTGCACTGCATACTCTCCTACGCTTAGCTTACTCGTCCTAGTCTGATTATTTGCTGGGGCATCGTACACTGGAACACCGTTCTCAAAGGTGTTCTTCATTCTAAAACGTAGCCAAAACAATATTCCAATAAACACAAATGCCAAGAACACTAGCATTCCGATAAAAGCTAATTTTTCCATCTGTAACCTTTTCTCTGACCTAATTATCGTCCATCCAAATTCATATCTAGTCTACCACATTTTGAAATTGTTTTACAATATTTACATACTTGAGCACGAATCAAAAATGTATACAAACTTTTCAGAGTATTTATTCTTTACACCTCTTTTCCGCTATGTAAAAATTGTAGTAAGTTTAATACTTGTGTTCAATTCCAATTAGAAGAGAAGTGCCTAATACTTGTCCATATTGAAATAACGAACAAGCATTAAAAGGCTATAATACAATTTCAGATATTTATCCTGAATTATGTGATTATTGGAGTAGCAAGAACTTATTAAAGTCTGATAAGGTAACATTTTGTTCATTTAAAAAGACTGCAAAAGGTTATAACGATCTTGAAACAACACATCCTTGGTTAATTAAAGAATGGTCAACATTAAATAAACAAGAAATGTCTTCAGTAAGAGTTAATTCAATATATATCGCATGGTGGAAATGTCCTGTATACACTGGAGAATATCAGCAAATCATTAAAGAAAAATTTTACAGAGAAAATTCTCGTCCATATTGTAGGAATCAAAAAGTTTTAAAAGGATTTAACGACTTAGCAACGACACAACAAAGTCTAATGCATGAGTGGGATTATTTAGATAACCTCCTAATAGCAAATCCAACTGAAATCACAGAGTTGAGTAATATGTCTGTATAGTGGATATGTCAGGAAAATCCAGAACATCGTTATAAAATTCAAGTTAAAGAATGGCGGCATACAGAAAGCGAAATAAAAAGGCATGTTCGATTTGCAAAGGTTACAGAAGAAAGCAAGAACATTTTATACAGTTTAAAAAAGATATAAAAAAATAAGAACACTTTAAGTTTTTGTCAAAATGTACATTTGAAAAGTTTTTAGTTTTCACTTAGATAAAGTACATATTACAGTAGATGGACAGCTTTTAAAATTTCCAGTGTTCACTTAAATAAAGTACATAATTAAGGATAATTAACTCTAAAAAAATTTTTGGTTACAAAACTCGTCTTTTTTAGTTATCGATTCCTATATATCCCCTATAACATCTTTCCGAAAAACTATAATTTTCTTGAAAATTATATCTGACTATGCTATACTACTAGTATAGAAAGATTTGGAGAAAAACATGAAACGCGAGATCTTATTAGAACGTATCGATAAACTCAAACAAGTCATGCCCTGGTATGTTCTAGAATACTATCAATCGAAACTGGCTGTTCCATACAGTTTTACGACCTTGTACGAATACTTAAAGGAATACGATCGATTTTTTACCTGGGTTTTAGAATCTGGCATATCGAATGCTGACACCATAGCTAATATTCCTTTGGATGTACTTGAGAACATGACTAAGAAAGACATGGAATCTTTTATTCTTTACTTACGTGAACGTCCTTTGCTTAATGCTAATACGACAAAGAATGGTGTCTCCCAAACAACAATCAACCGTACCCTTTCTGCATTATCTAGTCTCTATAAGTATTTGACCGAGGAAGTTGAAAACGAACATGGTGAACCTTATTTCTACCGCAATGTCATGAAGAAGGTTGCTACCAAGAAAAAGAAAGAAACCTTGGCTGCGCGAGCTGAAAATATCAAGCAAAAACTCTTTTTAGGTGATGAAACAGAAGGTTTCCTGAACTATATCGACCAGGAATACCCTAAAACACTTTCAAATCGCGCCTTATCTTCCTTTAATAAGAATAAAGAGCGAGACTTAGCCATTATCGCACTCCTTCTTGCCTCTGGTGTTCGTCTCTCTGAGGCAGTAAATCTGGATCTTCGAGACCTTAATCTCAAGATGATGGTGATTGAAGTCACTCGAAAAGGTGGAAAACGAGACTCTGTTAATGTTGCTGCCTTTGCTAAGCCTTATCTAGAACAATATCTCGCTATTCGAGACAAACGTTACAAGACAGAAAAGACTGATACAGCCCTCTTTCTGACCTTGTATCGAGGTGTTCCAAACCGGATTGATGCTTCAAGTGTTGAAAAGATGGTAGCCAAGTATTCAGAAGACTTCAAAGTCCGAGTAACCCCCCATAAACTTCGCCACACTCTTGCAACCCGTCTCTATGATGCAACCAAGTCACAGGTTTTGGTCAGCCACCAGCTGGGACATGCCAGCACACAAGTTACCGACTTGTATACCCATATCGTTAATGATGAACAGAAAAATGCTTTGGATAGTTTATGATATACATAATATAAATTATGTAATATATTTAAAAAGAGCGATAGATTTTTAATTATCTTACGCTCTCTTTTATTCTTTCTATAAAAATTCGATCCAATAATTACGGTGCGGTTCAATAATAACTGGTTTACCCCAGAATGATTTTAGATAGGCCAAGTTTGCAGGGGTGACAGGTCTTTTTTCACCATTGAACTTCTCTGCACTCTCTTCCGTTAAAAAGCATTTAACTGCTTCATATTGTGTACCATCGCTCGCTATCCGATCAATCCCTAAATAAGCAATTTCAGCACCGGCTTTTGGAATATCTGTAAACAGTTTACCAATAAAATAAACCGTCTTATCTTTCATTAATTCATAAGCCTTACTATTTTCCAGTCTATTATTCGCTGCAGCGTACATAATACAAAAACTATCTACGATATCTTTCAAAGGCAGTAATTCCTCTTTACTGACCATAATTTCGTCGGGTGCAAGTCCACCAATGATTAAGTTTTTATAATGAGGTTGCTGAATGATATTATCTAAAGCCATTCCTAATGGTAGTTGAACAGCTTGATAGCCTAATGGTTCTAGCTCTTGCTTTTTCTGGTCAAGGTGTTCTTGTGTGATACTGATATTTAAATCATAAGGACTAGAAGGTTGTTCCTTCTTAAAAAAAGCAACTACGATACGATCTAACTGTTCAAATAGACCAAGATTTTCCACTGGAACTTTCATCATTGAATTTGATCCCCTTTTTTATAGATTTCTTCTATATTCTACTCTCATTATTTTTGAATATCAAGTTTAAGATAAAGAGGCTGGGACAAAAGTCCTAGCCTCTCAATTGTCTTTGGATTGTCGAGCAAGACGCAGTGGTTGAGTGGGCTCTACTACGCTGATTTCATCAGCTTTTACAGCCCTACTCAACTGTGCGGAGGTGGGACGACGAAATCGAATTCTAACGAATGAGCGATTTCTGTCCCACTCTCTTTTACTTTATTCCACCACAGCCTCGGCAATTTCTTCTGCAGTAATCCCCGCGAAGTAACGGCCTAGGTTAATGGTTTGAAGGGCTTTAAGAACATCTTCGCGTTCGTATTTAACGCCACGAAGAACATCTTCTACTGCTGCAACGTCTTCGATACCGAAGAAATCACCGTAAATCTTGATATCTTGAATTTTTGATTCAATGACGTTTGCAAAGATTTCAACCTTACCGCTTGGGAATTTAGTACCACGGCGAACGTTATATTCAGGTGATTTACCATAGTTCCAGTCCCAAGTTGCAAACTTAGTATCTTTGATGCGATTGATTTCAGCCAATTCTTCATCTGAGAATACATACTCTGTCATCTCAG
This sequence comes from Streptococcus sp. Z554, assembly GCF_053010305.1. Lineage (NCBI taxonomy): Bacteria > Bacillati > Bacillota > Bacilli > Lactobacillales > Streptococcaceae > Streptococcus > Streptococcus sp. Z554. The sequence goes on along the minus strand of NZ_JBRKNV010000001.1, from coordinate 255,152 downwards.
GATATTCTTTTTTCATATATTCCAAGAGAAGATCGCGAAATTGTTCAACAGTAATCTTTTCTGGCAATTCATCGATGATGTTGGTCACACGAGCACGAACTGATTTTACACCTTTAGACTCGAACTTATCTTTAGATACTTTAAGTGCGTTAGCAAGGACAGACAAATCAACGTCAAAGAGAAGGCAACCATGGTGCATAATGCGGCCATTGATGTAGGCTTGGGCATTCCCACAGAATTTCTTTCCGTCAATTTCTAAGTCATTACGACCAGTAAATTCAGCTTTCACACCAAGTTGAGCAAGTGTGTTGATAACCGGAGTTGAGAAACTCTTGAAGTCAAATGCTTTAGTTTCATCTTCTTTAGAAATGATGGTATAGTTAAGGTTATTCAAATCGTGGTATACAGCTCCACCACCACTGATACGACGCACTACTTCAATTCCGTTTTCGCGAACATAATCACGATTAATCTCTTCGATGGTATTTTGGTGACGACCTACAATAATAGACGGTTTGTTAATCCAAAGGATAAAGATTTGATCCTCATCAAGGAGATGTTTAAAAGCATACTCCTCTAAAGCAATATTAAAGGCAGTGTCGTTTGAATGATTGATAATGTATTTCATAAGATACCTTCTAATACGATAGAGACTGGAAAATAATTCCAGTCTAGTCTATCTATTTTTATTTTTTCTTAGGTGAATGGATAGCCATTCCAAGAACATCCGCAAATGCTTCGTACATAACTTCAGAGTATGTTGGGTGTCCGTGGATTGTCTTAAGCATTTCTTCAACAGTGATTTCCATTTCGATGATGCTTGACGCTTCATTGATCAACTCTGCAGCAGCAGGACCAATGATGTGAACACCAAGAATTTCACCATATTTCTTGTCAGCAATGACTTTAACAAATCCTTGAGCAGCATCTGATGCAATGGCACGTCCGTTTGCAGCAAAGTTGAATTTACCGATTTGGACATCATATTTCTCACGAGCTTGTTCTTCAGTCAAACCAACTGCTGCTACTTCTGGAAGTGTGTAAATAGCTGCAGGAGTCAAGTTCAATTTAGCAACATGGTGATTTCCTTTAAGGGCATTTTCAGCAGCTACTTCACCCATACGGAAGGCAGCGTGAGCCAACATCTTGGTACCATTGATATCACCTGGTGCATAAATACCAGGAACAGATGTTTCCATGTATTCATTGACCTTGATACGACCACGATCCAATTCAAATTCCACTTCACCAATTCCTTCAAGATCTGGAACACGTCCGATTGAAAGAAGAGCTTTGTTTGCAATGATATCATCTTTTCCTTCGACCTTGATACGAAGTTTGCCATCTTCTTCAATGATTTCTTGAAGTTTAGTACCTGTCAAGATAGTCATACCTTTACGTTCAAGAATCAAACGAAGGTTTTTAGATACTTCCGCATCCATTGCTGGAACAATGCGATCCATCATTTCGATAACAGTAACTTTTGAACCAAATGTCATGAAGGCTTGACCAAGCTCGATACCGACAACTCCACCACCAATGATCACAAGGCTTTCTGGTACTTCATTCATTTCAAGGATGTCGTCACTAGTCATAACAAGTGATGATTCCATACCAGGAACGTTAATCTTACTTACTTTAGAACCACCAGCAAGGATGATTTTCTTAGTTTCAAGCAATTCAGATCCATTTACCAAGACATTCTTATCTTTAGTAATCGTACCGATACCCTTATGAACATCAACTCCATAGCTACGAAGTAGTCCTGCAACACCACCTACAAGGGTATTGACAACTTTAGATTTTGTTTCTAAAAGTTTGTCCATATCAACTGTGAAATTAGGATTTTCAATTACAATACCACGATTTGCAGCATGGCCGATATTCTCGATAATTTCAGCGTTGTGAAGGTAAGTCTTAGTTGGGATACATCCGCGGTTCAAACAAGTTCCACCAAGTTCAGATTTCTCAACAAGGGCAACCTTACCACCTAATTGAGCTGCTTTAATGGCAGATACATAACCAGCAGGTCCACCACCAATAACGACGATATCGTAAGCATCATCGCTCTTACCATCATCGTTTGAAGCACTTGCTGCAGGTGCTGGGCTAGCTTCTGGTGCAGCTGCTCCAGCTGATGGGATATTTTCACCTTCTTCACCAAGATATCCGATAACTTCAGTAACAGGAACAGTCTCGCCGTCTCCTTTAAGGATAGCGATCAAGTAACCGTCTTCTTCTGCTTCCAATTCCATGCTGACTTTGTCAGTCATGATTTCCAAAAGGATTTCTCCTTCTTTTACAAATTCTCCGACTTTTTTATTCCATTGGACGATTTGTCCTTCTGTCATATCCACGCCGGCTTTTGGCATAATTACTTCTAAGGCCATATCTTACTTCCTTTATCTATATTTCTAACAATAAATTCTCTAAACCAACATTGAGATTGGGTTTTCAATCAAAGCTTTCAAGTCTTTCATAAACTTAGCACCAGCCATACCATCTACGACACGGTGGTCAATTGTTAACCCAAGACTCATGATTGGACGAATCACGATTTCACCATTAACTACAACTGGTTTCTCAACTGTTGAGCTAACCCCAAGGATTGCGGAGTTCGGTTGGTTAATGATTGGACCGAATGATTGAACACCAAACATTCCCAAGTTACTGATGGTGAAGGTTGAATTTTGCAATTCGCTAGGAGCCAGTTTACCATCCAAAGTACGTCCAATGACGTCTTTAAAGGCAACTACCAACTCAGACAAACTCATTTTTTCAGCATTATAAACAACCGGTGTCATCAAGCCATTGTCCATCCCAACCGCCATCGCAAGGTTGACGTAGTTGTGAGTGATAATGGTTTTACCATCTTCCGTTAACGAAGCGTTGATGTATGGGTGTTTCATCAGAGTCTTAACAACCGCAAGTGAAAGCAAGTCTGTAACTGTAATTTTCTTACCAGTTGCTTCCATGATTGGTTCTAGGACTTTCTTACGAAGGGCAAGCATTTCAGACATATCGACATCGTAGTTAAGCGTGAAGGTTGGTGCAGTCAAGTATGATTCAACCATACGTTGAGCAATAACCTTACGCATCGGTGTCATTGAAATACGCTCGATTTCTCCATAAGGTGTTACGTTATCTGGAACTTCTTCAACTTTCTCGATTTGAGCAGGTGACTTGATTGTCTCGTTCTCGATATTTTCAGGAAGGAAAGCTAAAACATCCTTCTTCATAATCTTACCACGATGACCAGTTCCTTGGATTTCCTGCCATGCAATGTTATGTTCAAGGGCAATTCGTTTTGCGAGTGGCGAAATGCGAACCACATTAGTGTCTTTATATGTTTCCACGTCTTCTTTGTGGACACGACCGTTTGCGCCTGAGCCAGAAATATCGTAGAGATTAATTCCTAAATCATCCGCTAATTTTCTAGCTGCAGGAGTCGCTCTTAGCTTATCATCAGCCATGACCTCTCCTATTCTATACTAAGATATTAAGGACGAAGAGGACAATGAAAAAATAGGAGATTGACGATGTGTTCGATGAACACAAGGAAATCTATCTTTTTTTCACAGACCTCCGTCCGAATTCAATTACAAGATACTAAGGGCGTCAAAAGTCAAAGTGAAAATAGGAAACTTGACGAAGAAACTTTAGTTTCTAGGAAAGTTTATCTTTTTCACACAGACTTTAGCCCGAGTTCAACTCTACAAGCAACTTGGATACATGACGTATCTCAAGTTGCTACGGTTGCCGCTATTAGGCGATCAACCTAGTAGACTTACTAAGTCGTTCGTCGGTTAAAATCGACCCGACTCTCTCCTGTCGCAACTCTATTAATTACTTGGATACAAAACGTATCTCAAACAATCTTATGTTACATAATTTATTTTATGTATTACTGTTTGTTGTGAGTTTTACGGATTGCATCTTTGATGCTTTCAACTGTTGGAATCATTGCATTTTCAAGATTTTGTGCGTAAGGCATTGGCACATCTTCCCCGGCACAGCGACGAATTGGTGCATCCAAGTAGTCAAACGCTTCTGATTCAGAAATGATAGCTGAAATTTCACCGATAAATCCACTTGTTTTATGAGCATCATTGACAAGAACGACTTTTCCAGTCTTCTTAACTGAATTAATGATGATGTCTTTATCAAGTGGAACCAAAGTACGTGGGTCCACTACTTCTACCGAGATTCCTTCTTCAGCCAACTCTTCCGCAGCTTGCATAACACGACGAAGCATTTTACCGTAGGTTACGACAGTGACATCCGTTCCTTCGCGTTTAATTTCACCAACACCAAGTGGAATGGTATAGTCAGGATCTACTGGTACTTCACCTTTTTGGTTGAATTCTGATTTGTACTCAAGAATGATGACTGGGTTGTTGTCACGGATAGATGACTTAAGAAGTCCCTTCATATCAGCCGGAGTACCTGGAGCAACAACTTTCAATCCAGGAATATGAGTGAACCAAGATTCCAATGATTGGGAGTGTTGTGCTGCAGAACCTACTCCATTACCAGCGGCACAGCGGATAGTAATAGGCACTTGACCTTTACCACCAAACATGTAACGAGTTTTAGCTGCTTGGTTGACGATATTATCCATGGCAATAACAGAAAAGTCCATGAAAGTCATATCAACGATTGGACGAAGTCCCGTCATAGCAGCACCAGCAGCTGCTCCAGAAATAGCTGCTTCAGAAATAGGACAGTCACGAACACGTTCAGGCCCAAATTCTTCAAGCATCCCTACAGATGTTCCAAAGTCTCCACCGAAGACACCTACATCTTCACCCATCAAGATTACATTTTCGTCGCGACGCATTTCCTCAGACATTGCAAGGATAATGGTATCGCGGAAAGACATTAATTTTGTTTCCATATTTCTCTACTTCTCCTTAGTCTGCGTAAATATCTTCAAAAGCTGATTCTAGTGGAGGGAATGGACTTTCTTCTGCAAACTTAACAGATGCTTCCACTGCTTCCTTAACTTGCGCTTGAATTTCTTCGAGTTCTTCTGCACTAGCAATTTTATTCTCAACAAGATACTTGCGAAGGTTTTCGATTGGATCTTTTTCTTTCCACATATCGACTTCTTCACGTGTACGATATTTACCAGGGTCTGATGAAGAGTGACCAAGCCAACGATAGGTTACACTTTCGATCAAGACAGGACCTTTACCAGAACGAACATGGTCAACTGCTTTCTTAAATCCTTCGTAGACATCGATAACATTGTTACCATCTTCGATAAACATTCCTGGAATTCCATAAGCAGCACTACGCTCATGGATATGCTTGACATTAGTCATTTTTTTAATGTCAGCAGAGATTCCATAACCATTATTGATACAGTAGAAAATAACTGGTAGATTCCAAATTGAAGCCATATTAACAGCCTCGTGGAATACACCTTCATTTGTCGCACCATCTCCAAAGAAGCAAACAACAATCTTACCAGTATTTTTCATTTGTTGAGTAAGGGCTGCACCTACTGCGATTCCCATACCACCACCAACGATACCGTTAGCACCGAGGTTACCTGCATCTAGGTCGGCGATATGCATTGATCCACCTTTACCTTTACAAGTTCCAGTATATTTACCAAGGATCTCAGCCATCATCCCATTAAGGTCGATTCCTTTAGCAATGGCTTGTCCGTGACCACGGTGGTTTGAGGTGATGAGATCATCTTCGTTTAGAGCTAACATAGCCCCAACGTTGGCAGCTTCCTCACCAACAGAAAAGTGCGTCATACCGGGCACTTTACCTTTTTTTACTAATTGAGCAATTTTTAAATCCATACGACGAATTTCTTCCATCTTACGGAACATCTCAAGCAAAAGATTTTTATCTAAAGTTGACATAATCTTGCCTTTCTAAGTTTAATTTCTTATAGTTCTATTCTAACTTATAGGTTAACTATAGTCAAAGATTATGCTTGATATTTTTTCACAATATAAAAAAAGAAAAGTCAATGAAATCAAGACTTTTCTTTACGTAAAATGGCTATTTCACAAACTGATTTCCATGGATATTTTCAACAAATTATTTGAATCTTTTCATAATAACTTGTAAACGCCACTGATAGAGTAATCCGCTGACAACTAAACTTACGATAAAACCTATCCAATATGAATAAGCATCGAGATCTGTTGAGTAATCTAGGAGCAAGCCCAGAGGTATAGCAACTCCCCAGTATCCCAAGAGTCCTAAATAGAAAGGGATGACTGTATCTTTGAAACCGCGTAATATCCCTTGTAATGGTGCTGCAAATGTATCAGCTAATTGGAAAAACAAGCTATAGGTCATAAAGCTAGCAGTTAATTGGATGAACTCCGAGTCATGGCCATAAAGGCTAGCAACATTTTCTCTAAAAATATATAAAAAAGAAAGTGTTAAAATCGCAAATACCATAGCAGATAGTCGCCCGATTTTAATATATTTCTTAGCATCTTCTAGACGTTTGGCACCGACTTCGTAAGAAACAACAATAGCCATTGCTGTTGAAATGCTCATAGGAAAAGCGTACATGAGAGATGAAAAGTTCATGGCAGACTGATGACTAGCTATTATCAATGATGAAAACTTTGCCATAATCAATCCCACTGCTGAAAAAATAGCAACCTCTGCAAATACAGTTCCACCAATAGGCAATCCTAGTTTTATCGCTTCTTTTATTTTATTTCCGTCTAAAGGTAATCGTTTTTCTAAATGTAGTTCTTTTAATTTTTCTTGTTTGAGAAGAACGAATATAGAAATTAGCAATAAAGCCCAATAAGCCAAAGATGTACCAAGACCTGCTCCTGCTCCTCCAAACTCAGGAAAACCAAAGACCCCGTATATCAACAAGTAGTTGAAACCGCTATTTAGAGGTAGCAAAAGAAGCATCAGATACATGGATAGCTTGGTCAATCCCAATGCGTCCAGTAATGAACGAATGACACTAAAGAGTAAGAGTGGAATAATTCCGATTGACAAAAACCATAGATAACGAATTGCTATATCTGCCACTGCTTGTTCTAACCCCATATTGCTTAGAACAAGCGGAGCAGCGATAAAAACTAAAATAAAAAGAAAAATGGATAAAGCAAGTGAAAGATAAAGAAATTGATAAAAATCAGAAGTCACTTCATTTTTCTTTCCTCTTCCTAAATGATGGCCAACGATAGGAACTAGAGCTGAAACAATCCCCGTTAAAAAGGTAAAAAAGGGATTCCACAAACTAGTCGCCATGGATACTCCTGCCAGATCAATCGTATTATACTGGCCCGTCATGGTCGTATCAATAAAGGAAGCTGAATAATTTGCGAATTGATAAATCAAAATTGGAAAGAAAATCTTAAGAAATAAGATAAATTTGTCTTTAAAATGGTGGGTTGGGTACATACAGTCTCTCTAATTATAGATTATACAGAGCAGTTTACCATCTAATTTTTATAGACAATCTGTCCATTACAAATGGTGTATTTCACCTGCCCTTTTAAAGTTTCACCGATAAATGGTGAGTTAGATGCTTTAGAAGCAAAATGTGTGTCTACAATTCGGTCAGCTTGATCATCAAAAATTGTGATATCAGCTGGCCCATTTTCAGCCAAATAACCTGCTTCAAAGTTATACAATTTAGCTGGATTAACAGTCATTTTCTCTAGCAATTCCATCAAACTTAATTCACCAGCTTCAACTAAGTAAGTTAAACCAAGTGATAAAGAAGTTTCCAAACCTGTCATACCAGATGGTGCTTTTGTAATATCTTCAACATTCTTTTCGTCAGCGTGGTGAGGCGCGTGGTCGGTTGCAATCACTGAGATAATTCCTGATTTGAGTCCTTCAATAACGGCAAGACGGTCAGACTCTAGACGAAGTGGAGGATTCATCTTTGCATTACTTCCCTTCGTCAAAAGAAGAGCTTCTGTCTTAGAAAAATGTTGCGGAGCCACTTCTGCCGTTACATTAGCTCCTAACTTTTGAGCAAACTCGACAACTTTGACACTCTCTTCTTTAGATAAATGCTGAATATGGACATGGGCTTTGGTTGCATAGGCAATCATGACATCGCGAGCTATCATAGCATACTCAGCTACTCCAGTTGCCCCACAAATATGGAAGTGTTCTTTAGCAATATTCTCGTTAAAACCTAGTGTACCATTCAAGCCTGGGTCTTCCTCATGTAAGCTGATAAAGGTGTTGAGTTTTTTAGCCTCTTCCATAGCTTCCTTAACCACTTTACTGCTTTCAAGAGGAATTCCGTCATCAGAAAAACCTACAGCTCCAGCTTCCAAAAGCGCCTTAAAGTCTGTTAAATCTTGGCCATTAAAGTTCTTGGTAATCGTTGCTACAGATTTAACATTAATTTTTTCCTTTGCAGCAGATTGAAGAACTTCCTGCAAAGTCTCAACATCGGAGATGGTTGGATTGGTATTAGCCATCATGACAACTGTCGTAAAACCACCAGCTGCTGCTGCTAGTGCACCTGTATGAATGTCTTCTTTATGAGTTTGACCAGGTTCACGGAAATGAACATGGATATCCACCAAACCGGGTGCAACTACAAGACCAGTTGCATCAATGACCTCTGCATCTTTTTCACTAATTTGTGGTGCAATTTTGACAATTTTACCGTCTTCAACCAAGACATCACATACTTGATCCAAACCAGACTTAGGATCCATTACTCGACCATTTTTTATTAGTAACATCTACTTTCTCCTTTATTCGTAAAAATCCACTTGGGCATCCAATAATTTATCGCCATCATAAATAAACTTTGCTGAAAAGAATGGTTTATCTTCTAACAGCCACTCGACAAAAGTGTGGTCCCCTTCCCAAGTCGGTTTACTCAAAACCTCTTCATAGGGAACCCATTCTAAGGTCCCTTCATTACAGTCAATCAATTCACCTTCAAATTCTGTTACCTTAAAGACATAGGTGTACCAGTCCAAGTCTGGTGTAAACTCTGGAAAGGTGATGACTCCTTTTAGAATTGGTTTGGCTTTCAGACCGGTTTCTTCTAAAATTTCACGAGTAGCACATTCTTGTGGAGTTTCTCCACGTTCTAACTTTCCACCGACACCAATCCATTTTCCTTCATGAACATCATTAGGTTTCTTATTGCGATGAAGCATGAGCAATTCTTTTCCGTTATCAATGTAGCAAATCGTCGCTAACTGAGGCATATTCTCTCCTTATCTAAGCCAATCGATTGGCTCTTGTCCACTTTCTTTTAAGAATGCATTGGCCCTAGAAAAAGGCTTGGAACCCCAAAATCCTCTGTAAACAGAAAGAGGACTGGGATGGGCGGATTCGATGATCAAGTGCTGAGGATTGGTCACCAGTGCTTTTTTCCTCCGTGCGTAAGCCCCCCACAGTACAAAAACCACAGGTCTATCAAGATTATTGACAACCTGAATCACAGCATCTGTAAAAGGCTCCCATATCTGACCTGCGTGACCATTGGCCTGACCAGCAGGAACAGTTAGACAAGCATTGAGAAGTAAGACTCCTTGCTCAGCCCAAGTTGTCAAATCATGGGATTCCTTAACGCCAATATCATCTGCTAATTCTTTCAAGATATTTTGCAAGGATGGAGGAGCTGGAATAGAGTCAGGGACAGAAAAACTCAAGCCCTGCGCCTGATCTGGTCCGTGATAGGGGTCTTGCCCTAGAATCACCACCTTAACCTCTTCAAGTGGCGTTGTCAAAAGAGCCTGAAAAACCTTTTCTTTTGGCGGATAGACTGTACCTTGAGCATATGCTTGCTCCATAAACTGATTGATTTTCCCGAAATACCCTTCAGGTAATTGCTCCTTAATGAGCTTATGCCAAGATGAGTGTTCCATCGTCTGCTCCTTCATGTTTACTGCCTCTATTATAGCAAAAAGTGGCTATTGAAACCACTTTTTACAGTATCTATAAACATCCCGAGAAGTTTTATAAAGAATCTATACTAAAGAGCCTTTATTGAACAGCTTTTCTCGTATTAGAAAGGATAAATTCTTTGTCGATGTCATCAATAATCAATTCTGTACGAGTATTAAGATTTTCATGATATCTTTTATTCAATTCCTTTGCAACGCTAATCTTAAACTCATCACTTGATTTTTGTTTATAGTAATCAAATCCTCCAGAAGCCGCACTACAGCAGTTCCCCCAATCTGAAAGATATCCTATAATTTCAAAAACACTATCATTGTATTTTTCAAATTTTTTAGTTGCTGTACTTTTTAAATAGCCTGAAATACAATTTACAAAAGAGTAGTAATACTTAGAGTCACGAAATGAATTGTATTCGTGACTATGAAAACTCGGATCGAGAATCCGTGCTGATCGTACATCTTCCATTGTGGGTTTTCTAGGAATTTTAATATCAGTCAGTAGATAAGCATAATAGGTTTCCTTGTCAAAGAAAGCTCCATCTACTGCTATCAATGTACCGTAGCTACCATCCTCATACTGAAACACCATCACAGCACCGTTCCTATATTTGCTTTCTACAGGAACAGGCGGAGTAATTCTCTTTTTAGGCTTTTCTTTTTTTACGCTTATCTTTTCTAAAAACTTTTCTAGATTTTCACTTCTTTGTTCTAAAAATTCACTATCTGCACCTAATTCTTGGGCAAGTTCTAAATCCTCTTTGTTGATAATGATCTCTTTGATTTCAAGTAAGAATTCGTCATCTAATTGTCCAACTTCCCATAAACAGTGTGCTAAGGCGAACAAGACATCATACATATCGTCATCGTATAAATCTGATATCAAGTCATTTTTGATTGTATTTGCATCTTCACCTCGATTGTATCTCTCAAAAAACTCTTCTTTAATATCTAAGGAAGTATCATTTCCAAATATCGTTGCATCCCATGTTCCCATAATTTTATGCACCTTTTATTTTAGCATCTTTAAAGTTTTCCCAAACAACCTAGTAAATCTTGATAAGAATGGACTTCGTAAGTCGGTTGAGCTTGCGTCTTATTTTCTAAATGTTGAGGATTGTACCAGATAGTGTCAATTCCTGCATTATTCCCACCTTGAATATCTGCTGTTAGGGAGTCTCCAATCATCAGAGCCTTTTCTTTATCAAATCCAGTAATCTGTTGCCCGATTTTTTCATAGAATAGTGCATCAGGTTTTTGAGTTTGTAATTGTTCTGAGATGAAAATTCCCTTGAAATATGGTGCAATACCTGAATGAGCTATACGACCTGTCTGAATGTTAGTTATCCCGTTAGTGGCAGCGTAGAGTTCATAACCACGATCAATAAGGTTACCTAAGAGTTCCATAGCACCAGAAAACACCTGCCCCTGTTGGGCTAAATAAAACTGATAGCGTTTGGCTAAATTGCTACCATCTTTCTTGATTCCAAAATGAGCAAACAATTTTGAAAATCGTGTATTCACTAATTCCTGTTTTGTAATTTTCTTTTGTTCCAAATCTTTCCAGAGCGCCTTATTCATAGGAACGTAATAATCTTTGTAGACTTGAATATCCTCAACTCCTTCTTCTTTAAGGAGTTGTGTTAAGGCTACATCCTCAGCAGCATCAAAATCAAGCAAGGTGTGATCGAGGTCGAAGAGTAAAAATTTATAAGTCATCTAATTTTATTCCCTCATTTTATAGTTTTCACATAGTTCAAAGTATAGCACAAACAAAACTATTAACCAAGTATAGAAATTTAATGTTGGAAAATTTCAATTAATAATCTTAAATCTTACATTTCTAAAATTACTAGTTAAAATTATAAAAAATATAGTAAGTTTTTAAAATACTTTAGAAATATCCTCACTAATTTGAGAAGAAATCTTACATTTATTTTTTCCTGATTTCATTAGAAACGAAATCGTTTTTATATGTTTTTTATTCATTGAATTCATAAATTATATAATAATTTAAAAAACTTACATTTTAATAATAATTTGACACCTTAAATATTGATGTTCCTATTTTAATGTGATATAATTCACGTTATAGGTGAATTTTAGTGTTAGACTAGGAGGAGGCTTGGTTAAGGTTTGTCTATAAAATCAACCTATATGACTAACTCGTCTTTCAGTAAATGATCGACGCTACTTTATATTATATTTAGAAACTATCTTAAATTTATAAGAAGGATGTATATGATGAACAAAAAGAAAAAGTTTAGTATTTTCTCATTTTTGATCTTTGTATTGACGACTATTTTCGTATTTAGTTTGAATAAAACTTTTGCTGAAACTCCTGAGGTTTCAGTATCTGGAAAATTTGTGGATACAATCCAAAATGTTAAAGTAACGAATAATGAAGGTGGTGTTCTCGACTGGGACTTACAACAGTGGGCAACATTCCGAATCAATGCTGATTATGATTTATCTGGTAAAAATGTTAAAGCAGGAGATTCAACCGTTATTACTGTACCGGATGCTTTAATGATTACTTCAACTTCGTTTAAGATTCGCGATATCAATACAAATGAGATTATTGCAAATGCTGATGTAAACCCAGATAATAAATCCATCACAATAACCTATACAGATTATGTTGAAAAACACTCCGATACAAGCGGATCTTTCTTCTTTTACGCTCGTATCGATTTCAAAAAACACCCACAAAAAGGTGAAATACCGGTAGAAATCACCATTAACAAAGAAACAAAAATTGGTGGTAAAGTTTCATTTACTGGTGTTGGTGATGGAGATCCTAATGAATTAAAGAAAACTAGTTGGGTTCATTCAGATAATCCTAGAATAATTACCTATGGAATCTCAATTAATCAAAAGAAACAAAGTATTAAAGAAGTGACTATTGAGGACAAGTTACAATTCACGAATGCGTCCTATGTAAAAGATAGCTTCCGTGTGACAAAAGGAGAAATGTCTTTTGTCGATGGCGAATGGCAATTTAATAACACTTCTGATGTAACCAATGAACATCCTGTTACTGTTAGCGCTGATGGACAATCATTCTCTGTTAGTCTTGGAGATGTTGCTGAAACGGATCAGTACCGTATTTCTTATGATGTTCAGTTAAATTATTCACCTGTCGATGGAGAAATTTTAAAAAATGAAGCTACATTAAAAGGTAAAGGAATTGTTATCAAAGAAGCTTTGAATAAAGCTGCAGTTCAAATTGCTGGCGGTGCCGGTATTGGTTATGTTTACTCAATCAATATCCATAAAGTAGATGATGCGAACCAGCCACTCAAAGGCGCTAAATTTAAAGTAGTTCGTCAAGCAAACAATCAAGTTATTGGTGAGTTTGTATCAGATGATAATGGTAATATTGCTGTTGGCAAACTGTTAAAAGATAAATATATCTTAACTGAAATTGAAGCACCTTCAGGTTATATCATTAAAGAAGCAGATACTGAAGTTAACGTTGAAGATTTTGGAGCTGATCATTCAGTAACTAAAACAATTGTGAATCCGAAGGAAGTAACAACCACTACAACCACTACAACCACTACAACTACGACTGAAGAAACCACAACTACTACTACAACTGAAGAACCTAAGACTACTTCAACTACAACTACAACTGAAGAACCTAAGACTACTTCAACCACAACTACAACTACTGAAGAACCTAAGACTACTTCAACCACAACTACAACTACTGAAGAACCTAAGACCACTTCAACCACAACTACTAAAGAGTCTACAACGACTTCAACTACAACAAGCACTACTACCACAACAACTACTGGAGAAGAACCTAAAACTACAGTAACTACAACAAATGATAAACCTGGACTTCCTAAAACTGGAGAAGGTAAAGGAACATTGGTGACTATCATTGGATTTGTAACTTTAATTTCATCAATTATTTTGGTAGCATTTCTACATAAATCAAAAAGAAATTAATTCTAAATTAGACATTAGGTTTGATTAGTCTTTAAAAAGGATTTACTTTTTCAAAGTAAATCCTTTTTGTATGATTTAAGAACAAAAAATCGATAACTAGTTTTGTATAGTTATCGATCATAAAGAATGTTAGTCCTTCTCACCAAGTTTGCTATTGATGGTCATCATGATACTAGCTATTTTTTCACCCCAGTATGGATCAGAAGCGTATAAAACGTTCATACCAGATGATTTATTACCTAGGTGGGTTCTACCTTCATCAATATAATTCTCTCGGATCCATTTAGCTGCCCCCAAGATTCCTTTGTCGACATTGTCAAAACTCTTTGCTGAATCATATGGAGTTGTATCGTAGGCTGCAATACCAAAAAAGTTATTCTTATCGTTAGCAATTTGACTACGTCCCCACGAACTTTCTAAGGCACTGTGAGCCATTAGATAGAGCGCGTTAACCTGGTAACGTTTTTCTGCTTCCTTAAAGACAGCTCCTTTACCTGCGAGACGACTTCCGTTAATATTCATGAGAGAAAAAACTTTATCAAGTTCAGCTGCGGTATAATTGGTTGGCTTTCTTAAGTCTCTATAGAGGAATGGATTCTCCACTTTAAAGTTATCGAAGTTAATGCCATCGGCTGAATAGTATTTTGTACCAATAGCCATCGAAGAACTATGAGGTGCTACACGTATGCTTGTATAAGGCGATAACTCATGGTAAATGTAACGACCGTCACTCGTATAATGAGGAATAAATTCGTTACTTGTGTTAACAGCTACAAGGTCACTCTTATTCATAAATCCTGAAAGACCAGAAATTTGAACGGGTATTCTGTTCCCTTGAGTCCCTGTGTCGGACACAGATACAATGGTACCTTGTGATATATAACTGAGTCTAGCTCCAGAAGCGCTATAAACGTAAGCTGTAATTGGTCCTACTTTGTAATAGGTAGATGGATTAGAAATCCATTTCCCATTATTTTCGAAGCTATAATTTTTCCCCTTGATTTTCAGAGTCCCAGTAGCGTATAGACCGTCTTCTTTGAGATAGTACCAAGCATTGTAATTCTTATCAAAAATCCACTCACTCTTGGCCATATAACCATATGATTTGAGATAGTAGGATCCTTGCCATTGATTTTCGGCATATGAACCATCTGATTTTAAGTAGAACCAACTATTGTATTTTTTATCAAAGAACCATTCGCTTTGAGCCATGGCACCACTATCTTTTAGGTAGTATTTCTTCTTCCAGATGCCACTTTCCATCACACCTTCTGCATCAAAGCAATACCAATAATCTTTGATTTTTTCCCATTTATTTCTAGTTATTTTCCCAGAATTGTCAGCGTAATACCACTTGTTAGAAATTTTAGTCCATGATGATTCAACTAAGGCACCGTTCTTATTAAAGAGATAATCCTTGTATATGGTTTCACTTAGCATGGCACCATCTTGGTTAAAATAATACCAGGTGTTTTTAATTCTTTCCCACTTATTACGAAGAATTTTCCCATCTTGATTCCCATAATACCATTTATCACCAATTTTAGCCCATGTAGTGACTGCTAAAGTACCGTTACTAGTGAATAAATGGTCGTCGTTGATAGTACTACTAAGCATAATACCATCTTGATCAAAACGATACCATGAACCGTTGATCTTTTCCCATTTATTGCGGATAATCTTTCCTGAGTCTGTGGCATAATACCACTTCTCATCAACTTTAACCCATGATGATTCAGCTAAGGCACCACTCTTATTAAAGAGATAGTCATCATAGACTATATTACTAAGCATGATACCATCTTGATTAAAATAGTACCAAACTCCAGCAATATTCTTCCAATTTTTAACAGCCTTTTTATTTTCATAATAACGCCATTGACCATTCTCTTTTTGCCAACCTTCTTTGTTGACCTCTTCAGTAATTTTTTCTGTTGAAGAATTATCCTTGGTCACGGCTGTTTCTTGCTTCTGTTTAGTTTGAGAAGGATTTTTTTCTGTCTTATCGTTTTTATCGTTTTGATTCTCTTTATCGCTTTGCTCTTGACCTTGAGATTCCTTTTTTTCTTTAGCGTCCTTACTCGTTTCATTTGCTACAGTTTTTTCTGAATTTTGTACTTTGTTTGTAGCATGGTTTTCCTCCGCTAATACTGTTGTTCTTGAAATCCCTGCCATGGAAAGAACAACTGTACTTGCTAGCAGTATTTTTTTCATGATTTTATCCTTTCAACTTTATAATCCCTATATCTAATACTTCTTGCTTATCGTTTCAAAGACGATAATTATCCATTTTATTATACATGATAATTTCAAATATAAAAGTAAGATCTTTAAGAAGAAAGAAAGTTGTAATATTATTAAAACATTATAGAAATAAAAGCCCTAAAAAGTAGTCGAACATGATATGAACGACTACTTTTTTATCATATATCTAAACTTCCACGTTTCTAATATTCTTCTTTATTCGAATAGGATTTATAAAAATCGATAGAAGAGCTAGGATAACAAATCCGCCCCCTATTTCTAATAGGGGGCGTCAAGTGTAATTGAGGATGGAATTTAATATAAAATAATATTTTTACTCTATCTTATCTCTTAATTTCTCAACGAAGAGATAAGCCGCGGGACAGGTTAAAGTATTTTTGATAGTCAAGTTATTGATTTGATAAATCTTTTTTCGGTCAGTATGTGGAAATTCTCTGCAAGCCTTAGGACGAACATCATAGATAGAACATAGATTGTCACCACCTAGAAATGGACACGGCATTGATTTAAAGATTTTATCACCGTCTTCATCCACCCGTATAAATTCGTCTTCGAAGGCTGGTAATTTCATTTTAAAATACTTAGCAATTCGTGTGATATCTGCCTCTTTAAAGTCTGGTCCAAGGCTCTTGCAACAGTTAGCACAGGCTGTACAATCAATTTCTTCAAAAACTTCTTGGTGAATTTCAAGGGCAATCTTGTCCAAATTTTTAGGAGCTTTCTTTTTCAGATTTCCAAGAAATTTACGATGTTCTTTTTGCTTTTGTAAAGCTAATTGGTGATAGTATTCGATATCGATTTCTTTTGACATAGATTCTTTTACATCCTTTTCTGAAACTAGTATACCATAACTGAATATAAATAAAAACTACTGCCAATAAGGCAATAGTTTTTACAAGATTAGTTAACTTCAACCACTTCAACCATATCTTTGCCAAGCAAAATTAGATATTTTTCAACCTTGTCTATCTGATAAGAACGGGATAAGGCTTCTGCATATAGAGATAATTGACCCCTATAACGTTCAATCAGTTGACTTGGATATTCATAATGATCTGTCTTGTAGTCAAAGAGAACAATTTTATCCTCATAAACTAGATAACCATCTAAAATTCCACGGACAACAAAGTCTTCCTGACTCTTCTCGTCTCTTTTTAACATAGAGAAGGGTTGTTCTCGATAAAGTTTATCTTGATTTTTAAGAATCTCTTGACCGAGAGCTGTATCAAAGAAAGATAAGATTTTTTCTAGATTAACTTTATCTTTAACAGCTGTGCTAGCGTGAACTTGCTCCAAAGCCACCGTTAAAGTTTCTAATGTAGGTTCCTTGACAAGATTAATTCGCTGCATGAGTTCATGGGTTGCACTACCAATCTCAGCCCCTGTAACTTTTTCAGTTTTTGAAAAATCTGGAAGCTCAAACTGAACAGTAGGATCTTTTGGTTTACTTTGACCAGCTACTACGACTCCTTCCATATCCATGACCGGTTCATAGAACTTTTTAATCTGACTCGGTGTCTGAACACTTGGAAGATTGATTGCTGCACGGTGGATTTCGTTATACACTTCCACTTCTTTTAGCATTTCCAACGCATCTTTGATGGTTTCTGACTGGCGGTTGTCTGCTTGGGATAGGTCTTGAAGTTGACTTTTATGTTCCAATTCTCCGATAGCTTCTTTGGTTAGGTATTCTTCACCTTCAAAGCGTACACTAAAGTGTAAATCCTCTTTAGAAAATGCTTGATAGATGGCCCAAATCCAATCCTGGAAATTTTGAGCGTCTAATCTAGTTTCTCTCGTCAAAAGACCTTTTCCATTTGTCGGGTATTCTTTAGACTCCAACTTTTCCCTCGATCCCTTTCCGACTAGATAAAGTTTTTTTTCAGCACGAGTCATGGCTACATACAGTAAACGCATCAACTCAGAATAGCTTGCTAATTGGAGCTCCTCCTCATTTTGACTATAAGTCAAGCTTGGAATGGATAACTTAATCGTAGATGGAACATATTCCTCTTTTGCATTTGTAGTTACTCTAGCAACATACTTGAGACCAAGTCCATTTTTACGACTTAGAATAACTTCAGACATGGAATCTTGCTTGTTAAATTGCTGATCAATATTGAGAATAAAGACATAAGGGAACTCAAGCCCCTTACTCTTATGAATACTCATAAGCTCCACAGCATCCTTAGGTGGAGCTACAGTGACACTGGCAAGGTCGTGCTTGGCTTCCAAGACTTGATCAATCATAGTTATGAAACGTGATAAGCCTTTAAAATTACTCTTTTCAAACTGGTCAGCTCGTAATGCTAGGGCATAGAGGTTGGCCTGTCTAGCCTGACCATTTGGTAAAGCACCAACATAATCATAGTAGAAACGTTCGCTATAGATTTTCCAAATAAGGTCATAAAGCGAATGCGTTTTTGAGAACAAACGCCAAGAATTAACAGATTCCAAGAAAAGGTTAAGCTTTTTATGGAGTTCAGACTTAATTAAATCCTTATGAAGACTAGTTTTCGCTTGAGCATTGACTAGTTTCTCATAAAAATTCTCTTGAACCTTATCTTCGGATTTTTGGAGAGCGAGACGAGCCAATTCATCCTCATCAAAGTTAAACATCGGAGATTTCATTAGAGCAACCAAAGCAAAGTCTTGAAGAGGGTTGTGGATGACACGAAGAGTATCCAACATAACCTGAACTTCTAGGGATTGCAAATAGTTTGCTTGAGCACTGTCTGTCTTGACAGGAATACCATATTCAGACAAGACGAGCAGAACCTGATCATTTCGACTTCTGCTAGCAGTTAAGAGAGCCATGTCCTTGAAAGGTACACCCTTATCATTATGAAGGTGAATTATCTCCTTAAGCACCATCCGCATTTCACCAGACAGTTTGTTAGTTGCAAGTTCCTCCTCATCATCAGAATCGCTATCATCATCCTTATCGTACAAGAGAACTTCTGCCTTGTTTTCTGGATTTGATTGAATATCAGTATTTCCAAAAACAAGTTGATGCATACCGTCATAAGATATCTCTCCAACTTCCTCGTCCATGAGGTGTTTAAAGACATCGTTCGTAGCATCAAGAACCTCTGAACCGCTCCGGAAGTTTTCCTTAAGCAGAATTAACTGACCTTCTGTGTCATCTTGAGCAAATCTATGAAATTTTTCGTTGAAAATTTGGGGATCTGCCTGTCTAAAACGATAAATAGACTGCTTAATGTCACCCACCATAAAACGATTATGACCGTTTGAGAGGAGTTCTAGCATTCTTTCCTGGATATGGTTGGTATCTTGGTACTCATCAACCATGACTTCATGGAAGCGTTCCTGATACTCTTGACGAACCTGTGGGAAGTTTTCCAAAATCTCAATGGTATAGTGGCTAATATCAGCAAATTCAAAGGCATTTTCTTCGCGCTTCCGTTGTCGATAGGCATCAACAAAATCCCTCATGAAGACTTGGAATGTCTTTGCCAAGTCCCAGGAATCTTGATGATAATCTTCTTGGAATTTTAGTAAAGTTATTTGATCATTTAGTGAGATCAGCTTTTCAAATTTTGCTTTTCTCTCTTGGTTGTAGGTTTCTTTCAAGTCTTGCAGTTCGGCCTTACGACTGGCATTTGTAAGAGCACGACCTCCCTTATCCTTAGAGATACTAACAACTCGGTCTAAAACTTCTTGGTATTGATTAAAATTCGATTCAGGCGTTAAAGCTCCAATTTCATCAAGAACTTGTTGGACAGATTCTAAGTAGGCCGCTTTTCCAAATTCCTTGGCATCATTCTCTAAATGATGACGGAAAAAGCTTTCTAAATCCCAGAGTTTTTCCTTTATATCCTCTGCTAGTTTTTCTTTAGCAATGGTAAAATCAGCATTTTCGAAGCCTTTTAAGAAAGATTTCTCTAGCCATGCATGAGGATTACTGGTGGATTGTAAGAACTCATAAATCGTATAGACCTGTTTCCGCAATCCACGTGCATCCTTACTTTTACCCGCAAAGTTCTTGACCAGCTGACTAAACTGTTCTTGTTCCTTATCTTGGTAGTGTTTTCCAAAAACCTGCCGAAAGACTTCGTTTTTTAAGAGGAGTTGCTCACTTTCATTCTGAAGAATGCGAAAGTTTGGGGCGAGGTCAAGGAGATAGCCATGTTTAGCCAGGAACTTTTGAGTAAAAGAGTCCATAGTTCCAATCGCAGCGTTGGGTAAATCAGCTAATTGTCTTCCGAGGTGTTTTTTTAGTTCCAGATCTTGAGTCTCTTGGATTTGTTGGCTGATTTTCTTTTCCAAGCGTTCTTTTAATTCAGTTGCTGCTTTAACCGTAAAGGTTGAGATAAAGAGTTGGCGAATTTCTACTCCACGCGCTAGTTGATCAAGAATTCGTTCAGCCATGACAAAGGTTTTTCCTGAGCCAGCTGATGCTGAGACCAGAATGTTTTGACCAGAACTGTAAATAGCTTGAATTTGTTCAGCAGTTTTCTTGGGTTTCTTGTCAGAATGAGCTTCTTCTATTTGCAACTTTTCAATCTCTTCTTGGGATAAAAATTTCATCGATCCAACTCCTCTCTAATTTTATTAAACCATGTTTCTTTATCATTGCTCTTAGCAACCTTATCTAACAATCTAGCCTGACCTAAATGGTAGTTAGATTCAAAACCAGTTATCGACTGATATTGTTGGACATATGGAGCAATACTTCTGCCGTCTTCTGTATAAGGATTGATAGAAAATTTACCAGATAAAATCTTCTCTGCCGCCTTCTTGTAGATAAGGGCATTATAGTCCAGCAACAACTGGAATTCCTCATCAGACAACTGATAGGTCTTGTTTTTATTATAAAGTTCCCCAAGGTTCTTTATCTCTTTTTCGAGAAATAATCCTTGATATTTCATACTCTTAGTCGTTTCTGCTAAAGCCTTTGAAAGAGTTTTAACAGTTTGTAAAGACTGAACTGGCTCCGCCATCTCTAAATACATAGCACCAAAGAAGTCTGTATTTCCTTCTTTCTTAAGTGCCGCCAGATAGGTCGGTAATTGCGAGTTTAGGCCGTTATAAAAAAGAGGGAAGTTAAACTGAGTTAGAGATGATTTATAATCGACAACACCAATAGCATCACTGGTCTTTAAGCGGTCGATACGGTCAACTTTACCACGGACATAGACATTTCTGCCATTATCTAACTGAACAAAAGCTTGTTCCTTACCACCAAAGACTGCTTCTTCCTGAATGGTTTCAATTTCAGCATTGTAACGAAGAATGTGACCAGTTGCACGCGCAACATCCAAAAGAACTTCCTTGGTTAATCGGGCTTCCAAACTCTCTTGATAAATAGCTTGAAACTCTCGTTCCTGGCTAGTTTCAGAGATTGCTTGTTCTAAGCGGTGATCAAAAGATGTATCCGCAGGAAGTTTCATAGCGCGTTCAAAAATACGATGCAAGAAATTCCCATGGCTTCGAGCATCAGGTCGCAAACGTAATTCTTCCTGCAATCCTAAGACATAACGAAGATAATAACTATATTCGTTTCGATAAAACTCTGTTAAGCCAGAAGTTGATAGATAAAAATCTTGATTTTGAGGATACAAGGCATCTAAAGTATCTGCCGCTAAAGTCTTACTGCGAGGACTTGTCGGTAGGACAGGATTATCAAGACCTTGGTCTTCCAACTTTCTCCCCATGACACGAGCTAAAACTTTGACAAAGGTTAAGTCCTGCTCACTTGTCTCCAACTCACCCTGCTGGTGATAAGCAACAAGACTAGACAAAAGACTGTGATAAGAACCAATGTCTTCAGTTGATAGGCTGTTTCGGTCGATTCTCTTTTCAATCTTGCTAAAACCAAAATCCTGCAATTCTTTCAGATAAACAGACTCTTTACTTTCGCTTTCATTGAATAAACTTGGTGCCGATAAGACCAATTGCTTCTTGGCAGAATTTACCAAAGAAAGCATGGTATAGCGATTCTTCTTAAGATTTTCTTGACTTGCAATCAGTAATTGAGAACCTTCTTGGCTTGCTTGGTTCAGTACTTCCCTTTCTTCATCGCTCAATAAACTAGTGTTTTGAGCAATTTTAGGCAAGTGATCTTGACTCAAACCAAGTGAATAGATGTAATCAGAAGTCAAAGGCGAAATCAAATCATAACTCTGCACCAGAACAGTATCTACCGTTGCTGGAATTGTACGATAATTTGACAATGACATCCCCGAATGAAGAAGTGCCAAGAAATCATCTAAAGTGACCTGAGAACCTTCAAATACAGTTGCAAATTGCTCCATTACGTGGCAAAATGCTTTCCAGACCTCCTCTTGTCTTTCTTGTTCCGCCACTTCCATCGTTTCAGATAATGCTTGTAATTGCTTGGTAACAAAAGAATCCTTCAAAAAGTTCTTCCATTTTGCAAGGATATTTTCAGTCTTTTGCTTACGACTGGATAATAGAGTTTCTAGCGGGCTTAGAACACGAACACGAAGCTCATTTAATTTTTCTAAATCAAATTTCCCATGATGGTTTTTTGTAAATTCTTGTTTAAAGTTCGAAAGACCATCAATACCTAAATAGCGGATATATTGTTCAAAACTATCGATTTCTTCTTGTGCAAGGTCTGTGTATAAGCCAGTTCGTAAAAGATTAATCAAATCTTCTTGACGGAAATAGTAACGTTTGAGTCGTCCGATGGATTCTACAAATTGAGTCAAAGGATGATGAGCCATAGACTCACTCTTCCCTAGATAGAAGGGAATCTGATATTGATTAAAAATTGTCTGCAAGGACAGTTTATAGGACTCTACGTCTCCTAGTAAGATACGAAAATTTTTGTAGCTTAGTTCAGGTTCTTGGTGCAATTTCTGGCGAATACTACGAGCAACGAGCTCCAGCTCTTCTTTTTGTGTCAGACAAGACCAGATTTGCAGGTCTTCTCTATCCTTATCATCCACATCTATGCTGATTTCTGAAAAATCATAGGCACTTTCCAGTAATTTTGAGGCTTTGGCAAAAGCATCAAGGTTCTCATGTTCTTGACAGGCATCTTCTGCCTTGGTCTGATATTTAAATGCTAAATGACGTAGAAACTCAACACTGGCTTGATAGAGATTCCCTTCACTAAAGGGGCTAGTATAGGCTTTCTTCGTCGCATAGACGCCAATGATAATCTCTACACCCTTACGATGAAGCAAATCCACTAGGTGTTCCTCTTCTGCAGAAAAACGGGTAAAACCATCAATGACTAGAGCAATTTTGCTAAAATCGCCAGTTACCTTGTTTTCTTCGATAGCATCAATCAGATAGGATAATGGACTCCCTTGTGAAACTTGACCTTGATTTAAATAAACTGTTATCTTTTCAAAAATCAAGAGTAAATCAGAGCGTTTATCAGCATCTGTCAAACTTTCCAAGTCCAAAAAACTCATCTTTGCAGTTGAAATTTCATGATAAATCTCAATCAGTTGCTGGATGAATTGCGGATCTTGTTTAATAGCCCCGTAAACACGTAAATTCTTAGCGTCTATCTCGGACAGACATTTATAGAAAGCCATACCAAGACCGATATCATCGAGACTTGACCTCTCAGGAATATCATTTAAAACCAGATAACGAGCCATTTGAGCGAAGCGCGTGACTGTGATAGCAAAAGAAGCCTGCTGACTCAAGCACTCCAGCACGGCACGTTCCTTTTCAAAAGAAAGAGAGTTAGGGGCGATATAAAAGACTCGTTTGCCTTGGGCAACCAGTCCTTGAGCCTCCTTGGTTAGGATTTCTGTCAAAGAAGTCCGAATATCGGTATAAAGTAGTTTCATCTTTGCCTCGTTTGTTTTTTCATTCCCTTTTATTATACCATGATTTAACAGAAGATTCTGTCTCTGATTCCCAAAATATGCTATAATATAGGCAAAACACATGAAAAGGAATTACTATGATAAAACTACTTGCACTGGATATGGATGGCACTCTTCTCAACGAAGCCAAGGAAATCCCTCAGGCTCATATTGATGCCATTCATAAGGCTATCGAAAAAGGTGTCAAACTGGTTCTCTGTACTGGTCGTCCTCTCTTTGGAGTCCTCTCCTACTATAAGAAACTGGGACTTGATTTAGAAAACGAATACGTCATCGTTAATAATGGTTGCTCTACGCATCAAACCAGTGACTGGAGCCTTGTTGACTGGCGGGAACTTAGCAAATCTGACATCGAATACCTGAATGACCTTGCTGAAAAGAGTGAGGTTCAGTTGACTCTCTTTGATGAGGAACACTATTTCGTTCTCGGAGGTAAACCAAATCCTATCGTTCAATATGATGCTACACTTGTTTTTGCTGACCTGACTGAAATCTCACTGAAAGAAGCTACTAGTGGTAAATATCGTATGTTCCAGGGCATGTTCTTAGGTACAAAGGAGCAAACAGATGACTTTGAACAACGTTTCGCTGAAGAACTTTGTCAGAGATTTAGCGGTGTTCGTTCACAACCAGTGATCTATGAAACAATGCCACTTGGCACAACCAAGGCTTCTGCTCTTTCTCGTTTGGCTGCGATTTTGGATATCCAACCTTCTGAAATCATGGCTATGGGTGATGCTAATAACGACATTGAGATGCTCCAGTTTGCAGGGCTTGGTATTGCCATGGGAAATGCCAGCGACCACGTCAAATCTCTAGCTGATGATGTAACTGCCAGCAATGAAGAAGACGGCGTTGCACGCGCCATTGAAAAATATATTTTGTAGAAAATAAGCCCAGTCAACTAGTATTTCTAGCCAACTGGGCTTTTATTTTTTTTAAATTTAAAAACTTTAGAAACTCTTTAGAAATGCTTGACGATTCTTTGATATCTATGCTTTATACTAGAGTTATAAAAATAAAACATCTTAAAGATTAAAGGAGAAAACTATGAAAACAGTCCTCGAAATCCATGGCTTGTCCAAACAATTTGGCAAACAACCTATTCTACAAGATCTTAGTCTCTCAGTTAAAGAAGGAGATATCTATGGACTTATCGGAAAAAATGGTGCTGGTAAAACAACCCTGATTAAAATCGTTACACAATTATTATCTGCTGACCATGGAACTATTTCCCTCTTTTCTAGTCAAGGGTATAAGGAGTGCACGAAAGCCCTATCTCGAGTAGGTTCAGTCATTGAATCCCCAGTAGCTCACAATCATTTAACAGCCTATCAAAATCTAAGGTACTATTGTACTATTCGACATATCCCAAATGCTGATCAAGTCATTCAGGAAACATTAAAGTATGTGGGATTAACAGATACAGGTAGAAAAGTTTTCCGAGATTTCTCTCTTGGGATGAAACAACGCCTAGGCATTGCTATTGCCCTCCTATCAAAACCAGACTTTCTCATCCTTGATGAACCTATCAATGGACTTGACCCAATCGGTATCAAAGAGTTTCGTCAAATGATTCAACGTCTGAACCAAGAATTAGGAATAACAATTCTCATCTCTAGTCATATCTTGTCAGAACTCTATCTGGTTGCTAATCGCTTTGGAATTTTAGACCAAGGGAAAATCATTCGAGAAATCAGTAAGGCCGAATTTGAAACACTCAATGAAGACTATATTGTTCTAAAAACAAGTGACAAAGAAAAAGCTAGTCAAATCTTAAAAGACAAAGTGCAACTTGAATTTAAAGTTGTTAATTCTGACAATGAGATTCATATTTTTAGTCATGAACAAGATGTCAAACGCATTCTCAAAGAACTTACTCTAGCAGATGTTGCCGTGGATGAGATTTACTATGCTCGTCAAAATCTTGAAGAATACTTCACACAATTAGTAAAATAGGAGGCAAACCATGATACATACAATTCAAGCAGACTTTTACCGTCTTTTCCGTTCCAAAGGATTTTGGATTACAGAGCTCGTTCTCTTTGCACTCATGTTAATGGGGGCTACTTTCGGAGCTACAGGACAGATCATATCCGTCAGTACAAGTACAAACGCAGAAACCGAACTGCCAAGCAAGGGATGGGATGGTATACAAGCCCTTATTAACACCTCTAGCAATAGCTCAAACCTAGTTTTCCTCTGTATTATCCTTGCTTGCTTAGTTCTAGGAGTTGATCTTATCGGAAAACTCTATAAAAATAGTTTGACAGTGGGTGTTTCTCGCACAGAATTCTTCCTAGCTAAGTTTGTAGTATTAGCAAGTATCGCTCTAATGCAAATTCTTGTTAGCCTAGTTATTGCTTTCGTACCAGCAACTATCCTAAACGGGATTGGTACGATGCCAGAAGGATTTATTGGCAATCTCCTTCTAACAATTACTATTCAATTTCTCTGCCTTCTAGCTTGGCTATCTATTGTGTCCTTCATTCTCTATGTGACTCATTCTTATTTAGCTGTTTTCATTGGTTATTTAATCACTTCTATCTTGCTTTCAACGCCGATGCTTATCTTTCCAGATATTGAGATTTTACGCTATTTATCCTTAAATTTTGCCTATGCAATGACTAACTATAGCCAGGCCATTCTATACACCGTTATCGTTACAGTGACCATTATTCTACTCTTTACTATTAGTGGACTTGCTGTTTTCAAGAAGAAAAGCCTATAAAAACAACCTCCTCTATTCAAAAAGAGGAGGTTCTTTGTTTTAAAAGAGAACTCTAACTGTAAACCAAGAACCATCTGTACTTAGTTGTAGTTCTGCACCAAGTAGATGGGATAATTCTTCTGTAATATAAAGACCTAAACCTGATGATTCTTCAGTATCTGAGAGGTTTTCAGAGTAAAATCGTTGACTGAGATTTTCAATTTTACGAATGGGTTGTTTAACTAGATTAGCAATTTCCAAACAGATATGATTGTCCACTTCTTTCAAAGAAAATCTCGCTTCATCCTTACCATGTTTTAAAACATTGCCAACGAGATTTTGCAAGATACGCTCTAATAAATCCGAGTCTGTCAGTAAATACAAACCAGGTTCTACTTGCAAATCAAGGTTAATCTTTGCCGTCTGAAATGAATCATAATAGGCCAGCAATTTTTGCGTCATAAATGTCGAGACTTCTAACTCAGATAAGTCAGGTTTTACTGCTCCCTCCATTAACCGACGATAGTCCAAAAGAGCCTCTAGACGTTTTGAAACTTGATTGAGATGATGAGCAATTTTTTTCAAACTCTCAGACTCAGGATTTTCTGTTTTAAGCAATTGCTGAGTATAACCTGACGCAATCGTTAAAGGTGTCCGAATATCGTGGGCAATATTGCTAATCGCCATGTCTAAAGTCTGTTTTTCACGCTTCATAACCAAGCGTGACTGTTCAACTTCTTGAAAGAGATAATTGATTTGCTGGTAAAGATGTAAAAAATCCTTGGAGAAGGTTGATACTCCTATTCTCTTCATACTTCCAGTCAGAATCTTGTCTTCGATTTGTTGGCTCAAGTTCACGAGTGCTATATGATAGCGAATCAATCCTATCGTCAATAGGATAATAACCAGCAGTAGCAAAGAAAGTAAAATATAGATCATTGCTCATCTCCTTTTAACCGAACACCAACTCCCCAGATAGTCTCAATATA
Source organism: Streptococcus sp. Z554 (assembly GCF_053010305.1). Lineage (NCBI taxonomy): Bacteria > Bacillati > Bacillota > Bacilli > Lactobacillales > Streptococcaceae > Streptococcus > Streptococcus sp. Z554. The sequence continues at coordinate 227,500 of NZ_JBRKNV010000001.1, read as the reverse complement.
CTCTTGCTCTGGATCCAGTTGGCTTAATTTTTTACGGAGATTACTTAAATGAGTGTTGAGAGTATTGTCGCCTAGTAAATAAGTATCCTCCCAGACTAATTCATAGAGTTCTTCTTTCGTGAAAATTTTCTTAGGATGTCCCAACAAGGTTTGGAGAATCAAGCATTCTTTCTTAGCTAGGCGAATAGTTTCCTGGCTATTTTTGATTTCAAAACTATCTACATCAAATTGAATATTTTTTAACTTTTGAATTAACTTGTCTGGATGTTCAATTTCAGCTGGTTGCTTATCACTATTTTGACGTAATTGTACCGTAACCCTGGCAAAAACTTCATCCAAATCAAAAGGCTTTACAATATAATCATTAGCACCATCTAAGAGATATTGGCTGATGAGCTTTTTATCGCTTAGGGCAGTTAGCATGATGACAGGAACTGAGCTATCGTGTCTAATGGCTTTTAAAACCTGATCGCCATTTTTTCCTGGAAGCATAATATCTAACAAGATTAGATCAATGTCACCTTGTTCAAATCGTATCATTCCTTCAGTACCAGAAAAAGCCTGAATCACCTCATGCTCCTCAGAAAGAAGAGTTCTCAAAATTTCTTGAATCTCATTATTATCTTCAACGATAAGTATTCTAGCCATAAACACCAACCTTTCTAATAGTATTATATCATGTTTTTTTAGGAATTTCGGATAAAGAAAAACTCACCTTCATAGTTAAATACGAAGAAGAGTTCACTCTATGTATTAAATTAAAGCTGTCAAAGCGGTTATAATTCCTAAAATTATCCCAGGGATATTAGCTGCAACAATAGGAATATCTCTCTCTTCCTTAAAGAAGCCATAGTAACACCAGAGGCAACAGTTTAAAGCTGCAACTGCTGGTTGGATAAAATTCCCCTTATGACCTGCTAGATTATCTAAAATTTGTGGAATATAAGAAACATACATCATAATGGACATAAAAGTTGCAATCCAACCTACTTTTTTCATTTGTTTTTCAGACATTTATTCTCCTTTTTCTGTCTAACTATATCTTTTTAACATATTTGACTTAAGCTTTTTTCTCTATCGGTGCTACACTGGCTAACAGTTTTTTGAGGCCGACTTCCGGGAAGTTGATTTTTAGTTCCTGAGTAGCTCCACTACCTGATACTTCAAGGACGGTCCCTTCACCCCATTTTTTATGAAGGGCAATATCACCAATAGACCAGCTAGTTTCACTGGAAGACGATTTTGATCCATCAGCAAACTGTCCAAATGGTAGCCCACTTGACTGGATAGATGTAGGCGCAGTATTGCGTTTTCGTTCTTGTAGTGCTTGAGCTAGACTCATTCCTTGCCCAAATGTAGTACCACCACTGCTGTAAGAAGCTTTAAAGCTTGTATTAGTAGGACGAGCTAGACCTTGATAGTCAAGTAAATCCGAACTGATTTCATTAATAAAACGCGTCGGACGATTGTAACTAGTACGACCGAAAAGCAGGCGAGAGTTTGCGTTGGTCAAATAGAGAATTTTCTCGGCACGCGTGATTCCTACATAGGCCAGACGGCGTTCTTCTTCCAGTTCATCAGGATCTTCAGAGGCACGACTAAGTGGAAAGACATTTTCCTCCATCCCGATGATAAAGACAACTGGAAACTCGAGTCCTTTGGCAGCATGTAAGGTCATCAAGGTCACTTCTGATGTTTCCTGACTGCCTGAATCAGTATCTGCGATCAAGGCAAGATCATTCAAGAAACGACTGAGTTTATCCAAGCCAGTTTCTTCCTCTTGGCTTTCAGGATTGTCATCAAAGTTTTTGGTAACAGAAAGAAATTCTTCGATATTTTCAACTCGCGCCTTGCTCTCCAAGGTAGCTTGTGCATTTAGAATATCAACGTAACCTGTTTTTTCAAGGACAGCCTCAACCAACTCTGTAATGGTTAATTGGTCCAGTTTCTCCCTCAAATCCAGAATCATATTGGCAAAGTCCCAGATCGACTGGGCTGCCTTACCCTTAATTCCTGATAACATGATATTGGCTGAAGCATCCAGCATGGACATTTCTTGCAAATTAGCAAAATCACGAATCTTCTCAACAGTTCCTGGGCCAATTCCACGCTTTGGTTCATTGATGATACGCTCAAAACTGATATTATCACTTAGGTTGGCAATGAGATTAAGGTAAGCAATGATATCACGGATTTCCTTACGGCTATAGAACTTGGTACCACCAACCATGGTATAAGGAATATTAGACTTGAGCAGGGCCTCCTCAATAGTACGTGATTGGGCATTGGTACGGTAAAGGACTGCAAAGTCCTTATGAAGGAAGCCATGGCTTCGACTAAGTTCATCAATGGTTTTGGCTACAAAAACAGCCTCATCCTGTTCATCGTTGGCCCTGTAGTAAATAATCTGTTCGCCATCTGCGTTCTGTGTCCAGAGATTCTTTGGACGACGATTTTTATTGTTTTTGATAACGTCGTTAGCAGCTTGGAGAATGGTTTTGGTTGAACGGTAATTTTCTTCTAGTAAAACCACCTTAGCATCAGGATAATCCTTTTCAAAATCGAGGATATTCTGCATATCAGCACCACGCCATCCGTAGATAGACTGGTCAGCATCCCCAACAACACAGATATTTTTAAAGCGAGAAGCCAAGAGTTTAACCAGTTGATACTGGGCATGGTTGGTATCCTGGTACTCATCCACGTGAATGTACTGGAACTTTTGCTGGTAATAAGTCAAGACATCAGGATTTTGATCAAACAGACGCAAGGTCAACATAATCAAGTCATCAAAATCAACTGACTCAGACTGACGAAGTTCCTTTTGATAGGCTTCATAACACTTAGCGACAATATCTGTATACAAATCTCCTGCTTGGGCAGCATAAGCTACATCATCAATCAGGTCATTTTTGGCATTGGAAATGGTTCCCAAAATAGTCCGTTCATTCCACTTTTTTGGATCCAAGTTTAATTGCTTGAGAATGCGTTTCATCAATGTTCGCTGCTCACCTGGATCAATGATAGTGAAGTTACGATTGTAACCAATATGATCTGCATCACGACGTAGGATACGCACACACATAGAGTGAAAGGTCGCAATCAAACAGTCCTGAGTGGCTGGATTGAGACTGTAAGCACGCTCCTTCATTTCACGGGCAGCCTTGTTGGTAAAGGTAATAGCCAAGATATTCCAGGGATTAACCATCTTTTCATCAATCAAGTAAGCAATTCGGTGAGTCAAAACTCGAGTCTTACCAGAACCAGCCCCCGCCATGATAAGCAGTGGACCTTCTGTTGTTTGGACCGCTTCTGCCTGTTTGTCATTCATACCATTTAATAAAGGATTCATCTTCTCTCCCTATTCTTTAAATCAATGTTTCTATTATATCAAAAAAGACTAAAAATAACTCTATCAGAAACAAGCTTCCTTTTTCATAAAAAAAGAACACCAAGAAGTGTTCTTTAATTTTATTCATGGATAGACTCTAGAAGAGTCAAGAGTGCTTGAGCAGAGCGTCGTCCAGCTTCTACGATAAATTCATCAAATGAAATAGAGGCTTCATGGTTTGCATTATCACTCATAGCACGAACGACTAAGAAAGGTATATTAAGCGCGTGAGCTGCCTGAGCGATAGCTGCTCCTTCCATCTCCACAGCAAGAACCTGAGGAAAGTGTTCCTTAATCGTTGCAATCTTATCTTCACCAGCTACAAAGCTATCACCCGTCACAATTAACCCTAAATGCCAATTTTGGTCTAGTTTAGACAAGCTCTCTTGAATCAAGCTAACAAACTTTTTATCAGTTTCAAAGTAAAGAGGTTGTTGGGCCATCTGACCGTATTCATAACCAAAAGCAGTCACATCAACGTCATGATAAGCTAACTTATCTGCAATGACCACATCTCCAACTTCAATACCCGTTGCTAAAGCACCAGCTGAACCGGTGTTGATAACAGCATCTACTTTAAAGTGGTCGGCTAGAATAGCTACACTCATGGCAGACATAACTTTACCGATCCCACTTTCTACCAAGACAAGCTCAACTGACCCAATATTTCCTGTATGATAGCTATTTCCTAAGACCGTCTCTTCTTTAGCATTTTCTATATGTTGAATAAGATAAACCAGCTCTTCTGGCATCGCTGCAATGATTCCAATTTTCATAATAGTCTCCTTAAATAAATCTCATTGCTAAGATCAGTAAAATCAAAAGAAGAATAACTGAAAATAGAATTTTATTCAGTTTTGAGTTAAAGACATTTCTCTTAGTATTTTCAATGCGACGACTCTTATGAATTGAAGGCTCGACTTCAATTGTTAAAGTTTCCTGGCTAAAACCATGATCACTTGAGCGAGACGTTCCATAATGTTGAGATGAAGTTGATAATATCTTAGTTTCTTGGTCATCTACTAACGTAGAACCAGAGATATCTTCACCACGATTCGCACGCTCAATCATTTCGTCTGTTAATAAAGGTTTTCCCATGGGTTCCTCCTCTATTTATTTTGTAATTCCCAGTACTGGATTGCCATGATAGTCTTGGCATCACAGATATGACCAGTCTGGATAAGTTCTTTGGCTTCTTCTAGACTAACTTCTAGTAACTCCAAGGTCTCATCTTCATCCTGAGGACGAGGATGTTCAACCTTTCTTAAGTCACTGGCTAGATATAATCTTAGCCTCTCGTTACAAAAGCCGATGGCAGAATAAAAATCATACAAAAGACTTAATTTACCCGTGTAAGCTGCTTCTTCTTCTAATTCACGAAGAGCAGCTGCTTCTGGATCTTCATTTTCACCCACTTCAAGTTTTCCTGCTGGAATTTCGTAAGAAACTTTTTCAATCGCCTTACGATATTGCTTGACTAGAACAATCTTATTGTCTGGAGTAACAGCGAGAACACATACCGCACCGTTATGGAAAATCAAATCTCGCTGAGCAGTTCCCTTTCCGGCAGGTAATTCAACCTGGTCTTGAACTAGCTGGAAAATAGGCCCGGTGTAGATTTCTTTACGGCTAAGTGTTTTTTCTTCAAATTCCATCGTAAGCTCCTATTGGTTTTTAGGATGATGAGGGAGACGCGTAGCATATTCGTCCTTGATAACCTGACGACCACGACCAATAGCAATGGCATCTGCTGGTACATCTTTTGTAATGGTTGAGCCAGCACCTACAAGAGAATTATCTCCTAGCTCAACTGGAGCGATGATGGTTGAATTCGAACCAACAAAGACATTGTTCCCAATTACTGTCTTGTATTTATTTTTCCCATCATAGTTTACTGTAATAGTCCCAGCTCCAAAGTTGACGTCGCTACCAACTTCACAGTTTCCAATGTAAGTCAAATGGCCAGCTTTAGTATTTTCTCCAATGCTAGAACCTTTCACTTCAACGAAGTTTCCAATATGGACATCTTTCGCCAAGCTAGAACCTGGACGAATATGAGCGTACGGTCCTACTGTCACGCCATCGGCTACTGTGCTTTCTTCAATCATAGAGTTGGTAATCACGGCACCTGCACCGATTTCACTGTCCACAATATAGGTGCCGTTGGTTAAGACTGTCTCAGCCCCAATTTTTGTGTGTCCTTTTAGGGTTACATTTGCTTCTATTTGAACATCTGGAGCAATCTCAACATCAATATCAATATAAGTCGCTTCTGGATTTACAAAGCTAACACCATTGACCATGTGAACTTGGTTAATACGACGACGCATTACAGCTTCTGCTGTAGCGAGCGCTACACGGTCATTAACACCAAGACTTTCATCAAAATCTTTGAGAGTATAGGCTCCTACTTTTTCACCAGCTTCACGGAAAATCCCAATCACATCCGTAATATAATATTCACCTTGAGCGTTGTTGGTATTGATGTTTTTGAGAGCTTCAAAGAGACGAGCATTATCAAAAACATAAGTTCCTGTATTGATTTCTTTGATTTGTTTTTCAAAATCAGTAGCATCTTTTTGTTCTACGATGCGTAGCACTTCAGCATTTTCATTACGGACTATGCGACCATAACCAAATGGATCTTCTGCTTCTGCAGTAAGAATGGTAGCTACATTCTTATGATTTACGTGAAAATCAATCAAATTTTTAAGACTTTCTCCAGTGATTAGTGGTGTATCACCAGCAATAACCAATGTTTGTCCAGAAAGTCCTTTCAGAATAGGTTCTGCCATCATAACTGCATGACCCGTTCCTAATTGTTCAGACTGTCTCACAAATTCAGTTTTACCAGCTAAAACTTGTTCAACTAGCTCTGCCTTATGTCCAACTACAGTAACTGTTTTTTCAGGATTAATTGCTCCAACGCTACGAAAAACATGCTCAAGCATTGAAATGCCTGCAACCTTGTGCATGACTTTTGGTAGATCTGATTTCATACGGGTACCCTTACCCGCTGCTAAAATAATTGCATAATTTGCCATATTATTCTCTTTTCTATAGAAATTCTTTATCATTATACCATATTTTAGCTCACCTTACACAAATTTGTTGAACTCAAGACCACTCTAATGACTGTCACTACCCTATTTTGAGTAAATTTTTTGATTTTTTTATCAAATTAAGTTAAACTATAGGAGTATGAGAAAAAAAATTCAACCAGCTTTTATAGTTATTATATTTGCTGCTTTTATAGGACTCTTGATTCTCAATCGGCCCAGATTCGAAGAACATCCTGTAAAAACTAAACAAAATCCAGTACAAATAGAAACACAAGCTCTACATAACTTGGATAAGCCTATTATCGATATCTCTGGTTGGCAAAGACCATCAGAGATCAACTATGATATTTTATCGCAAAACATCTCTGGTGCTATTGTACGCGTTCATTATGGAGGTCAAGTTTCTGAAGAAAATGACGCTGCCTATAAAAACGGAGTCGATAAGGTCTATAAGGAGCATATCACTGAGTTTCAAAAACGAAATATTCCAGTAGCTGTTTATGCTTATGTTGCTGGAAAAAACGTAGAGGAAATGGAAAAGGCCGCTGAGTCTTTCTATAATTCAGCTTCACCATACAACCCTAGCTACTATTGGTTAGATGTCGAAGAAAAAACCATGTCAGATATGAACAAAGGGGTTGAAGCTTTCCGTGCTAAGTTAGAATCACTTGGTGCAAAAAATATTGGTATCTACATTGGTGTTTACTTTATGGAAGAACATAGCATCAGTACAGATAAGTTTTCAGCTATTTGGATTCCTTCCTACGGACCAGATTCGGGTTATTTTGAAAGTTCTCCGAATACAGACCTAGACTTTGATCTTCACCAATACACATCAAAAGGGAAACTAGTTGGATTTGAACACTATCTAGACTTAAATCTTATCTCTTTATCAAAAGATAAGGAAGAAACCTTTAGAAAGCTATTCTTAAAACCTTAATTTCATTCAGCAAGCATGATATTCCTTCTGCTTGCTTTTTTTATTTCTCTTACTTTGTGATATAATACTAGAAGAGAATTTTAGAGAATAAATACGGAGAGAGTTTATGTTATCTTGGATTTCAAAAATCATTAAAGGGATTGTTATCGCGCTTGGTTTTATTTTACCAGGTATTTCTGGTGGTGTTTTAGCAGCTATCTTAGGGATCTACGAAAGAATGATTCGTTTCCTTGCCCATCCATTTAAAAACCTAAAAGAAGATATCCTTTATTTCTTACCTGTCGCTATTGGTATGTTGCTAGGAATTGGACTATTTTCTTATCCAATTGAGTACCTCCTTGAGCATTATCAGGTTTATGTATTATGGAGTTTTGCTGGTGCCATTATAGGAACAGTTCCTAGTCTTGTAAAGGAGGCAACTCAAGATTCAGAAAGAGACAAAATCGATCTTATATGGTTTTGGGTAACCTTTATTGTGTCCGGAATTGGTTTGTACGCTTTAAACTTTGTTGTTGGTACACTCAGCGCAAGCTTCACTAGCTTTATCTTGGCTGGTGCTTTACTAGCTCTAGGTATCTTAGTTCCAGGCTTAAGTCCCTCAAATCTCCTTTTAATTTTGGGTCTTTATACTCCGATGTTAACCGGATTTAAGACTTTTGATTTATTCGGAACCTTCCTTCCAATAGGAATTGGAGCACTTGTTACTCTTGTCATTTTTTCAAAATTTATGGATTACGCACTTCGAGTTTACCACTCTCGAGTTTATCACTTTATCATTGCAATCGTCCTTTCAAGTACTCTCTTGATATTGATTCCAAATGCAGGTAGTGCTGAAAGTATCAATTACAGTGGTTTATCTCTTGTGTCTTATGTCATCATTGCCTTCTTCTTTGCCCTTGGCATTTGGCTAGGGATTTGGATGAGTCAATTGGAGGATAAATACAAATAATGGCTAAGAAAGTTAAAGTTAAAAAAACCTTAGTCGAGCAGATTCTGACTAAGGCAGGTATTGAACATCAAGGTATTCAAATCAACGCTTTAGAGGGAGAACTTCCTTCTGAATACGAGAGAAATCATATCTTTAAAACCTTGGCTTTATTAGGAGATAAGGCTGGTCCAGTTATAGGTATTGTTCCCATTACTGAACATCTCTCTGAAAAGAAATTAGCAAAAATTTCTGGTAATAAAAAAGTTTCCATGATTCCGCAAAAGGATTTGGAAAAAACAACTGGATATATACACGGTGCTAATAATCCTGTTGGCATTCGTCAAAAACGTAACTACCCTATTTATATTGATGAAACAGCTTTAGAATTAGAAAAAATGATTGTCTCAGCTGGTGAAGTCGGACACAGTATTATCATCTCTCCAAAAGATTTGGCACACTTTGTAAAAGCTAGCTTTGTAGATATCTTGGAGGATAGTAACTCATGAAACTATACTTTGTCCGCCATGGTCGAACAGTCTGGAATCTAGAAGGTCGCTTTCAAGGGGCTGGCGGAGATTCACCACTTCTTCCTGAGTCCATTGATACCTTAAAGGAACTCGGCCAATATCTGAAAGATATCCCATTTGACAAAATCTATTCAAGTGATTTACCAAGAGCTGTAAGATCAGCTGAAATCATCCAAAGTCAACTAATACATCCTTGTCCTTTAGAAAGTGTTCCTGAACTCAGAGAATGGCACCTGGGCAAGCTAGAAGGATTGAAAATTGCTACTTTAAATGCTATCTATCCCCAACAAATTCAAGCTTTTAGAACTAACCTAGCCAAGTTTGATACTAGCATGTTTGAAGCTGAATCACTCTACAGCACAACTCAGCGTACGATTCAATTTATCAAATCTTTAAAAGATTCTAAGGCTGAACATATTTTACTTGTCGGCCACGGAGCAAACCTTACTGCAAGTCTTCGCACGCTGATAGGCTATCAGGAAGCTCTGCTTCGTAAAGACGGAGGTTTGGCTAATGCAAGTCTAACAATTATAGAAACTGATGACTTTGAAACATTTACTCTAAAAACTTGGAACGATACTTCTTATCAGAAAAATGATTGAACTTGATATAAATGATCAAGTTCTTTTTAGTTTTTATAGAATATCCGTGAATTTCTTGACTATTTATGATAAAATGGAGTATCGTGAAAAATTGATTTATGATTTCAAAATTGATTAAAATTAGGAGGAACTCATGTCAACAGAACATATGGAAGAATTGAATGACCAGCAGATCGTTCGCCGCGAAAAAATGGCAGCGCTTCGTGAACAAGGAATTGATCCTTTCGGTAAACGTTTTGAACGTACTGCTAACTCTCAGGAACTAAAAGATAAATTTGCTGACCTTGATAAAGAACAGCTACACCAACTAAACGAAACAGCTACTATCGCTGGACGCATAGTCACAAAACGTGGTAAAGGGAAAGTTGGTTTTGCTCACCTTCAAGACCGCGAAGGTCAAATCCAAATCTACGTTCGTAAAGACGAGGTTGGTGAAGAAAATTACGAAATCTTTAAAAAGGCTGACCTAGGAGACTTCCTTGGTGTCGAAGGTGAAGTCATGCGTACCGATATGGGAGAACTCTCTATCAAGGCAACACACATCACTCACTTGTCTAAAGCTCTTCGTCCACTTCCTGAAAAATTCCACGGACTAACTGACGTTGAAACCATCTATCGTAAACGTTACCTTGATTTGATTTCTAACCGCGAGAGCTTTGAACGCTTTGTCACTCGTTCAAAAATCATCTCCGAAATCCGTCGTTACCTTGACCAAAAAGGATTCCTAGAAGTTGAAACACCTGTTCTTCACAACGAAGCTGGAGGTGCCGCTGCTCGTCCATTTATCACTCACCACAACGCTCAAAACATCGATATGGTTCTTCGTATTGCGACTGAGCTCCACTTGAAACGTCTCATCGTTGGTGGTATGGAACGTGTTTACGAAATTGGCCGTATCTTCCGTAACGAAGGAATGGATGCTACACACAACCCTGAGTTCACTTCTATCGAAGTTTACCAAGCTTATGCTGACTTCCAAGACATTATGGACTTGACCGAAGGTATTATCCAACACGTTGCTAAAGCTGTCAAAGGCGATGGCCCAGTCAACTACCAAGGTACGGAAATCAAAATCAACGAACCATTCAAACGTGTTCACATGGTTGATGCTATCAAAGAAATTACAGGTGTTGATTTCTGGCAAGACATGACCTTCGAAGAAGCTAAAGCTATCGCAGCTGAGAAGAAAGTTCCAGTTGAAAAACACTACACAGAAGTTGGTCACATCATTAATGCCTTCTTTGAAGAATTTGTAGAAGAAACGTTGATTCAACCTACTTTTGTCTATGGTCACCCAGTAGCTGTTTCACCACTTGCTAAGAAGAACCCTGAAGATGAACGCTTCACTGACCGTTTTGAGCTCTTTATCATGACTAAAGAATACGGTAATGCCTTTACTGAGCTCAACGATCCAATCGATCAGCTTAGCCGTTTCGAAGCTCAAGCTAAAGCAAAAGAACTTGGTGACGATGAAGCAACAGGCATTGATTACGATTACATTGAAGCACTCGAATACGGTATGCCACCAACAGGTGGTTTGGGAATCGGTATCGACCGTCTCTGCATGCTCCTCACCGATACTACTACTATCCGTGATGTACTTCTTTTCCCAACTATGAAATAAAAACTAAACTCCTAGATGATTTCTAGGAGTTTTAAATAACACAAAAGACAACCTTAAAATAAGGTTGTCTCTTTTTTTCTATTAGAATAGACCAAGAACAGTTCCATCGCTTTCAACATCCATGTTAAGAGCAGCTGGTCGTTTTGGAAGTCCAGGCATGGTCATAACATCACCAGTAAGGGCAACAATAAAGCCCGCACCAAGTTTTGGTACCAATTCACGAATGGTAATTTCAAAGTTTTCAGGTGCTCCAAGTGCATTTGGATTGTCTGAGAAGCTATACTGAGTTTTAGCCATACAAATTGGCAGTTTATCCCAACCGTTTTGAACGATTTGAGCGATTTGAGTTTGAGCTTTCTTCTCGAAGTTTACTTTGCTACCACCATAGATTTCAGTAACAATTTTCTCAATCTTTTCCTGAACAGAAAGATTGTTATCATAAAGACGAGTATAGTTAGCTGGATTTTCATCAATTGTTTTGACAAGAGTTTCAGCCAAAGCCACGCCACCTTCCGCTCCATCAGCCCATACGCTAGCCAATTCAACTGGAACATCGATTGAAGCACAGAGTTCCTTCAAGGCTGCAATTTCAGCTTCTGTATCAGATACAAATTCGTTGATAGCAACTACTGCTGGAATACCGAACTTACGGATATTTTCTACGTGGCGTTTCAAGTTAGCAAATCCTTCACGAACTGCTTCTACATTTTCTTCTGTCAGAGCATCCTTAGAAACTCCACCATTCATCTTAAGGGCACGCAGGGTTGCAACAATGACAACTGCACTTGGAGCAGTTGGTAAGTTAGGTGTCTTGATATCAAGGAATTTCTCAGCTCCAAGATCGGCACCAAAACCAGCTTCAGTTACTGTGTAATCAGCTAGACGTAGAGCAGTTTTAGTTGCTAGAACTGAGTTACATCCGTGAGCAATATTGGCAAATGGACCACCATGTACAAAGGCAGGTGTACCATAGATTGTTTGCACAAGGTTTGGTTTGATAGCATCTTTCAAAATCAATGCCAAGGCACCCTCAACCTGTAAATCACCAACTGAAACAGGGGTACGGTCATAACGGTAGCCGATGACGATATTGGCCAAACGACGTTTCAAATCTTCAATATCTGTCGCCAAGCAAAGAATAGCCATGATTTCTGAAGCAACAGTGATGTCAAATCCATCTTCACGGGGAATACCATTAAGTGGGCCACCAAGTCCAACAGTTACATGACGAAGAGCACGATCATTCAAGTCAACAACACGTTTCCAGAGGATACGACGTTGGTCAATTCCTAGCTCATTTCCTTGGTGCAAGTGGTTGTCAATCAAGGCAGAAAGAGCATTATTGGCAGTTGTGATAGCGTGCATATCTCCAGTAAAATGAAGGTTAATGTCTTCCATTGGTAACACTTGGGCATAACCACCCCCAGCAGCTCCACCTTTAATCCCCATTACAGGACCAAGAGAAGGTTCGCGAATAGCAATCATGGTTTTCTTACCAATCTTATTCAAAGCATCAGCAAGACCGATTGTAATCGTTGACTTCCCTTCACCTGCTGGCGTTGGGTTGATGGCTGTCACCAAAATCAACTTACCAACTGGATTTGCCTCAACCTCACGAATCTTGTCAAAGCTTAGTTTAGCCTTGTACTTTCCATACAACTCCAAATCATCGTATGAAATACCAAGTTTCTCAACAACATCAACGATCGGTTTTAACTCAATACTCTGTGCAATTTCAATATCTGTTTTCATAAAAAACTCCTCTAGCCTCTAATGTGTTAATTCATTATATCACAAAACAAGATTTTTAACAGTGATTATGATTAGTAACGTTCGTAAATATCGCTAAATGATAGGCTTTCTATATCTCTATTTAAATTTTTATATGTCTTTATAGATTTTAACTATGGATTATCATTCTATTTTCGACCCTTGTTACATCGCTTTCATTTTACTTAATGCTCATTTTTTTGTACAATAGTTCTATGAAAATTTTAGTTACTTCTGGTGGTACAAGTGAAAAAATTGATAGAGTTCGTTCTATTACCAATCACTCTTCTGGTCGACTAGGTAAGATGATCACTGAAACCCTGCTAGAGGCCGGACACCAGATTTGTTTAATTACAACATCCCAGGCGGTGAAACCTAGCGCTCATCAAGACTTAACCATCATTGAAATTGAAAATACAGCTGATTTGCTACAAACTATGAAAGACACTATCATGGACTATCAGATTTTAATTCATTCCATGGCTGTATCAGACTACACTCCTGTATATATGACTGGGTTCGATGAGGTTCAAGCTAGTCAAGATTTAACAGAATTTTTAGATCGGAAGAATCAGGAAACAAAAATCTCCTCTAAAGATGACGTACAGGTACTTTTTCTCAAGAAAAATCCTAAGATCATATCTCTTGTTAAAGCATGGAATCCCAGCATTCATCTGATTGGGTTTAAATTATTGGTTGATGTCAGTCGGGAACATCTGATTCAAATCGCTAGAGAAAGTCTTGAAAACAATCAAGCTGATTTGATTGTAGCAAATGACCTCACTCAGATTAACAGCGAGCAACACAAGGCTTACTTAGTCGAGAAAAATAGTGTTCAAACTGCTACTACTAAACAAGAAATTGCTGATTTACTCCTCGATAGAATCCTGAAATTTAATGATTAGAAAGGAATCATATGGCTAATATTACAATCGCTATTACTGGATCTATTGCCGCATACAAGACTGCTGATTTAGTTAGTTCTTTGAAAAAACAGGGGCATTCTGTGACCGTTCTTATGACTCAGGCTGCGACAGCATTTATTCAGCCTTTAACCCTTCAAGTCTTATCTCAAAACAGCGTGCATCTGGATGTTATGAAGGAACCATATCCTAACAAAGTTAATCATATCGAACTTGGCAAAGAAACAGATTTATTTATCGTAGTTCCTGCAACGGCTAATACAATCGCTAAATTAGCTCATGGTCTAGCTGACAATATGGTGACTGCTACTGCTCTTGCTTTGCCACACTTTGTACCTAAACTATTGGCTCCAGCTATGAACACAAAGATGTATGACCATCCTGCTACCCAAGCTAATCTTAAAACTTTAGAAGATTATGGTTATACAATTATTTCTCCCAAAGATTCGCTACTCGCATGCGGCGATATCGGTCGTGGCGCTCTCGCTGATCTTGAAAGTATTTTACAAGAAATAAAGGATAAAATTCATGAACAAACGCTCTAATATTGCTCCAATCGCTATCTTTTTTGCCAGTATGATTGTTATTCATTTACTGAGCTCAATCCTATTTAACGTGCTGCCCTTTCCTATTAAACCAACTATCGTCCACATTCCTGTTATTATTGGAAGTATCATTTACGGCCCACGTATTGGAGCTATTCTTGGTTTCTTAATGGGAATGATTAGCTTGACGGTTAATACACTTACAATTCTACCAACCAGCTATCTCTTTTCACCTTTTGTACCTAATGGTAACCTATATTCAGTTGTGATTGCAATTGTCCCACGTATCTTGATTGGTTTGACACCTTATTTCGTTTATAAACTGCTAAAGGGAAAAGCCGGGCTCATTTTTGCTGGTGCACTTGGCTCGCTGACAAATACAGTATTTGTCTTAGGTGGTATCTTCTTCCTCTTTGGTAATGTTTTTGATGGAAATATTCAAAAACTATTAGCGACTGTTATCTCTACAAATTCGATAGCAGAATTAATTATCTCGGCTATTTTAACTCTCGCCATTGTTCCAAGACTTGAAAAAATTAAACAATAAAAACTGTATCAAGAGATACAGTTTTTTTAGTTATTACTGAGCTAAACGAGCTTCTTCTAAAATCTTTTCAATCTTAGTAGTCAACAAATCAATCGCTACCGTATTGGTTACTCCTTCAGGAATCACAATATCAGCGTAACGTTTTGTAGGTTCAATAAATTGGTGATACATAGGTTTTACTACACCAAGATATTGATCAATAACGCTATCCAAGCTACGACCACGCTCTTCCATATCTCGTTTAATACGGCGAATGATACGTACATCGTCATCAGTATCTACAAAAATCTTAATATCCATCAAATCACGAAGGCGTTTGTCTTCTAGAACTAAGATTCCCTCTACGATAAAGACATCTTGAGGTTCTTGACGATAGGTTTTCGAACTTCTAGTATGGGCAGCATAATCATAGGTAGGAATATCTACAGGACGACCCGCCAACAATTCCTTGATTTGCTCAATCATCAAGTCAGTATCAAAAGCAAAAGGATGATCATAGTTAGTCTTGATTCGTTCTTCAAAAGTTAGATGAGATTGATCTTTATAGTAGGAATCGTGTTCGATCATAGCAATTTTTTCGTTTGGAAAATGAGATAGAATTGCTTTAGAAACACTTGTTTTTCCTCCTCCAGAACCTCCTGTTACTCCGATAATGATTGGTCTATTTTGCATAGTTGCCTCCTTGTATTGTCCGTTGTCTATTTTACCATAATTTTTGGAAATTTTACAGACAGAGTTTTCTATACGAAGAAACAAAAAAACCTTGTAACTTATTGTTACAAGGTTTTTAAATGATTAATCGAAGTTAACGTATTCTTTTGAAAGTTCAAGAACTTCTTCCATCGTTGAACATTCAGTAAGAGCACGGTTAGCATATTCTTGCATTTTAGCTGTATCAAGTTTCTTCATCAAGCTACGTGTACGAAGTACTGAAGTAGCAGACATTGAGAACTCATCCAAGCCCATTCCGACAAGAAGTGGAACAGCAGTTTGGTCACCGGCCATTTCACCACACATACCAGCCCATTTACCTTCAGCGTGAGCTGCTTTGATAACATTGTTAATCAAGCGAAGGATTGATGGATTGTATGGTTGGTAAAGATATGAAACTTGTTCGTTCATACGGTCAGCAGCCATTGTGTATTGGATCAAGTCGTTTGTACCAATTGAGAAGAAATCAACTTCTTTAGCAAATTGATCAGCAAGCATAGCTGCAGCAGGAATTTCAATCATGATACCTACTTGGATATCATCTGCAACTGCAACACCTTCAGCAACCAATTTCGCTTTTTCTTCTTCAAGAATAGCTTTTGCAGTACGGAACTCTTTCAATAAAGCAACCATTGGGAACATGATACGCAATTTACCTTGAACAGATGCACGAAGCAAGGCACGCAATTGTGTACGGAACATTTGGTTACCAGTTTCAGAGATTGAGATACGCAAAGCACGGTAACCCAAGAATGGGTTCATTTCTTTAGGAAGATCAAAGTAAGGAAGTTCTTTATCCCCACCGATATCCATTGTACGAACAACAACAGGTTTACCGTTCATACCTTCAAGAACTGCTTTGTAAGCTTCGTATTGATCGTCTTCAGTTGGGAAGTCTTGAGAATCCATGTACAAGAATTCAGTACGGTAGAGACCAACTGCTTCTGCACCGTTTTCGTTCACACCCTCAACGTCTTTAGGTGTACCGATGTTCGCAGCCAACTCAAAGTGTTTTCCATCTGCAGTAACTGTTTTAGCATCTTTCAAAAGAGCCCATTCAGCTTTTTGTTGAGCGTAAGCTTCACCAGCTGCTTTGAATGCTGCAATTTGCTCTTCAGTTGGATTGATAACAACTTCACCTGAAATACCTGAAACAGCCAAGACATCACCATCTTTTACTAGATCAGTAATGTTGTTTGTACCCAAAACAGCAGCAATTTCAAGTGTACGAGCCATGATAGCTGAGTGGCTTGTACGTCCACCAATGTTCGTTACAAAAGCTTTTACAAATTTTTTGTCCAATTGAGCAGTATCAGATGGAGTCAAGTCGTGCGCAATGACAATTACTTCTTCATTAATAGAAGCTGGGTTTGGTAATTTCTTACCAAGAAGATTTGCCAAAACACGTTTGGTAACGTCGCGGATATCCGCTGCACGTTCTTGCATGTATGGATTGTCTTCCATTCCCTCAAAGATAGTAATAAACATGTCTGTTACTTCTTTAAGACCTGCTTCTGCATTTACTTTTTTTGCACGAATAGTTTCTTTAATCTGACCAATCAATTCAGGGTCGGCAAGAACCATCAAGTGAGCGTCAAATACTTGCGCCGCTTCTTCACCAAGCGTACCTACAGCCTTCTCGCGGATAAGAGAAAGCTCGTTTTGAGAAGCTTCAAGAGCAACATCCAAACGAGCCTCTTCTGCATTTGTATCTTCGACTGTAATAGTCTCGAATGATAAATCCGGTTGAACGAGTAGATATGCTTTAGCAACTGCAACACCATCAGATGCTGCGATTCCTTTAAGCATTTCTGTCATATTCTTATGCCAATCCTTCTTTTTCCATTGTTTCTGAGATTGCAGCGATAGCATCATCAGCATCCGCACCTTCAGCAGAGATTGTAACGTCTGCACCTTGGCCAACACCAAGACTCATAACACCCATGATTGATTTAAGGTTAACTGATTTACCTTTGTACTCAAGAGTGATATCTGAAGCAAATTTGCTAGCTGTTTGTACCAACAATGTTGCTGGACGTGCGTGAATACCTGTTTCTGCCACTACGTGGAAATCTTTAGAAGCCATAATTTGACTCTCCTTTAATTGTTTTCTTTTTGAGTTATATCTGATAACCCTTACAATTTGGTATTATATCACCTTCTGTGATTTTTTTCAAGTGTTTTATGGGATTTCTTCGTTTTCCTTTCAGATAACTTGCTGAAAATCTTCTATTTTATATATCAAAATACATCATGTAGTTTTTTATATTTTTAACATTTAGAAAACGCTGTTATTTATGGGTTTTATTTTTTCGCAAGCACTATATATTGTGTTTAGTCATCTCTCATCTAAAAAAAATCTACAATATTTAGTTTTTCTTCGTTGACAAAGATTTTTTTTCTGATATACTTAAGAAGTAATAAAATTTTGAAAGGGGAGTTACAGAATGGTAACCGTTTATTCTAAAAATAATTGTGTTCAATGTAAAATGACCAAACGATTCTTAGATAGTAACAACATCGCATATCGCGAAATCAATCTTGACGAACAACCTGAATTTATTGAACAAGTTAAAGAGCTAGGCTTCAACGCTGCTCCTATCATCCAAACACCAACTGAAGTTTTCTCTGGTTTCCAACCAGCAAAACTTAAAGAACTTGCTTAAGTATCAGGATTAAAAGCTTCTATGTCAATCTTAGAAGCCTTTCTTTTGTAATGAATTAAAGGAAATTTTATGGGATTAAAACAACTCGAGGATGTAACTTACTTCCGTCTAAATAATGAAATCAACCGTCCTGTTAATGGACAAATCATGCTCCACAAAGATAAAGAAGCCTTGGACGCTTTCTTTAAAGAAAATGTTGTACCAAATTCTATGGTTTTTGATTCTATCAGAGATAAAATTGATTACCTCATCAAACAAGACTATATCGAAACAGCATTTATCAAGAAATATCGTCCAGAATTCTTAGAAGAGCTTTACCAATTTATTAAAGATCAAAATTTCCAATTCAAGTCATTCATGGCAGCATACAAGTTTTACAATCAATATGCCTTGAAAACGAATGACGGGGAATACTATCTTGAGAGTATGGAAGACCGTGTCTTCTTTAACGCTCTTTACTTTGCTGATGGCGATGAAGCTATCGCAACTGATATCGCAAATGAAATCATCCACCAACGCTACCAACCTGCTACACCATCTTTCCTAAACGCAGGACGTGCACGTCGTGGTGAATTGGTATCCTGTTTCTTGATTCAGGTAACAGATGATATGAACTCTATCGGACGTTCTATCAACTCAGCTCTTCAACTTTCACGTATCGGTGGTGGTGTTGGGATTTCCCTCAGCAACCTTCGTGAAGCTGGAGCCCCTATCAAAGGATATGAAGGTGCTGCTTCTGGTGTCGTTCCAGTTATGAAGCTTTTCGAAGATAGCTTCTCTTACTCTAACCAATTGGGTCAACGTCAAGGTGCTGGGGCTGTTTACCTCAACGTCTTCCACCCAGACATTATCGCCTTCCTTTCAACTAAGAAAGAAAATGCGGATGAAAAAGTTCGTGTGAAGACTCTCTCACTTGGTGTTGTGGTACCAGATAAATTCTACGAATTGGCACGTAAGAATGAGGAAATGTACCTCTTCAGTCCTTATTCTGTTGAAAAAGAGTATGGTGTACCTTTTAACTATATTGATATCACTGAAAAATACGATGAATTGGTTTCAAATCCAAACATTCGTAAGACAAAAATCAAAGCTCGTGATTTGGAAACTGAAATTTCTAAATTGCAACAAGAATCAGGTTATCCTTATGTTGTCAACATCGATACTGCTAACCGTGCAAATCCTGTTGATGGTAAGATTATCATGAGTAACTTGTGTTCAGAGATTCTCCAAGTCCAAGAACCAAGTCTTATCAACGATGCGCAAGAATTTGTTCAAATGGGTACTGACGTTTCATGTAACCTTGGTTCAACAAACGTAGTCAACATGATGACTTCACCTGACTTTGGTCGTTCCATTCGTGCAATGGTACGTGCTTTGACCTTCGTTACTGATAGTTCTCACATCGTAGCTGTTCCTACTATCGACCACGGTAACAGTCAAGCTCATACATTTGGACTTGGAGCTATGGGACTTCACAGCTACCTTGCCCAACAATTGATCGAATACGGATCACCTGAGTCTGTTGAGTTCACTAGCATCTACTTCATGCTCATGAACTACTGGACCCTCGTAGAATCAAACAACATCGCGCGTGAACGTGGCGTTACCTTCCACAACTTTGAAAAATCAGATTATGCTAACGGTACCTACTTTGATAAGTACACATCTGGTCAATTTGTTCCAAAATCTGATCGTGTTAAAGAACTCTTTGAAGGTATCTTTATCCCATCTGCAGCTGATTGGGCTGAACTTCGTGATAAAGTTAAAGCTGATGGACTTTACCACCAAAACCGTCTTGCTGTAGCACCAAATGGTTCTATCAGCTACATCAACGACGTATCTGCTTCTATCCACCCAATCACGCAACGTATTGAAGAACGTCAAGAGAAGAAAATCGGTAAGATTTACTATCCTGCAGCTGGATTGTCAACAGACACCATCCCTTACTATACTTCTGCATACGATATGGATATGCGTAAGGTGATCGATGTCTATGCTGCTGCAACTGAGCACGTAGACCAAGGGCTTTCACTTACTCTCTTCATGCGTAGTGATATCCCAACAGGTCTTTACGAATGGAAGAAAGAAAACAAACAAACAACACGTGATTTGTCTATCCTTCGTAACTACGCCTTTAACAAGGGTATCAAGTCGATCTACTACGTTCGTACTTATACAGATGACGGTGGTGAAGTTGGTGCTAACCAATGTGAAAGCTGTGTGATTTAAGTCGAAGTTCATTTTTAAGGTAACAATCATGAAAAACCTAATTTTAGAATCTGCTAAAATTATAAAAGAAGTTAAGTGGGATTATGCTAAAATGGCTCAACTTACAAAATTATGGGGAGGGCCAAAAAAAGCAGCTGCTATACTTATTTCTTTGGGGACTGCTCTAGGTGCAGTAGCAACTATCAGTTTTCAAAAAGTATATAAAAATTTTCTTTCTAAACTTCAAACAAGCAAGAATATAAACACCTCAAACGATGAAATCAATCAACTAATTCAACAAAAAACTGATGATTACTTAGTCGAAGTACAAAAAAGAAAAGAAAACAATCAAAGTACAGATGACATTGATGAGGAATATAACAATTCTATACAACAACTTTTAGATAGCAAACAAAAATGAATATTTCAGAAGGAATTTTATAAAATGGAAACTTACTACAAAGCCATTAACTGGAATGCCATCGAAGATGTCATCGATAAATCAACATGGGAAAAACTAACAGAACAATTTTGGTTGGATACACGTATTCCTTTATCTAATGACTTAGATGACTGGAGAAAGTTATCAAATAAAGAAAAAGACTTAGTAGGAAAAGTCTTTGGTGGTTTGACACTTTTGGATACCATGCAGTCTGAAACCGGGGTTAATGCTCTCCGTGCCGATATTCGCACTCCTCATGAGGAAGCTGTTTTTAACAATATTCAATTTATGGAATCTGTCCATGCTAAATCTTATTCTTCTATTTTCTCAACCTTAAACACCAAGTCTGAGATTGAAGAAATCTTTGAATGGACTGATACAAACCCATATCTTCAGAAAAAGGCACAAATCATCAATGAGATTTACCTTAAGGGAACACCACTTGAAAAGAAAGTAGCTAGTGTATTCCTTGAAACTTTCCTCTTCTACTCTGGTTTCTTCACTCCACTCTACTATCTAGGAAATAACAAGTTGGCTAACGTTGCTGAAATTATCAAACTCATCATTCGTGACGAGTCCGTTCACGGAACCTACATTGGTTATAAATTCCAACTTGGATTCAATGAATTACCTGAAGAAGAGCAAGAAAAATTAAAAGACTGGATGTACGACCTTCTTTACACCCTTTATGAAAATGAAGAAGGTTATACAGAAAGCCTTTATGATGGTGTTGGTTGGACTGAAGAAGTCAAGACTTTCCTTCGCTACAATGCCAATAAAGCACTTATGAATCTAGGACAAGATCCTCTCTTTCCTGACTCAGCTGACGATGTAAACCCAATTGTTATGAATGGAATTTCAACTGGTACATCTAACCACGACTTCTTCTCTCAAGTTGGTAATGGATATCTGCTTGGTGAAGTTGAGGCGATGCAGGACGATGATTATAACTACGGATTAGATTAAATATAAATAAAAGACATCTGAGTTAAAAACAAACACAGATGTTTTTTGTTTTTGTTTATTATTGTTCTTTATGTTGATTAGATGTTTAAAATATGATAAAATAATATTAGATATGGGGGTGATTCAATGCTAAAACAAGAAAAACTTGATATGATTTTAGAGATTGTCAATACCAAAGGTACAATCACTGTTAAAGAGATAATGAATCGTTTAGATATTTCAGATATGACTGCTCGGCGTTATCTTCAAGAGCTAGCTGACAAGGAGCTACTTGTTCGAGTTCATGGAGGTGCCGAAAAGCTTCGTTCTGGTTCTTTTTTTGCAAATGAACGCTCTAACGTCGAAAAACAAGGTTTACAAATCGCCGAAAAACAAGAAATTGCTCGCTTTGCTGGCCATTTAGTTGAAGAAAGAGAAACCATCTTTATCGGTCCTGGGACTACTCTCGAATTCTTTGCTCGCGAACTTCCAATTGATAATATTCGCGTCGTAACAAACAGTCTTCCCGTTTTTATTATTTTGAATGAACGAAAATTGACTGATTTAATTCTAATTGGTGGGAATTATCGAGAAATCACAGGAGCCTTTGTCGGGACCTTAACGCTCCAGGACATTGATAGTCTTCAATTCTCTAAAGCTTTTGTTAGCTGTAATGGAATTAAAGATCAAGCTATTGCTACTTTTAGCGAAGATGAAGGCGAAGTTCAAAAACTAGCATTAAAAAATGCCAATAAAAAAATTCTCTTGGCTGACCATAGTAAATTTGATAAGTTTGATTTTTACACGTTCTGTAATATTGCTGATATCGATACAATTATTTCAGATTCAAAACTTAGCGAAGAAACCCTAAAAGCTCTGTCCAAACAAACAAATATTATTAAATCGATACCTTAAAAAGTCTCACCAATGGTGAGACTTTTTTTATTTTTTATAATGATATCAAACTGGAGTTTACACACGTTCAGTCCATGAAGTTGCTGTAGTTTTAAGAACTTTGTTGAGTTCATCAATGTTCTCAAAACCAGTTGTACGAAGCCATTCGCGAGCTGCTGCTTCACCGTCTTTAATGTATGCTTCGACTGAACCTGCCCATGTTGCGCGTCCACAAAGAACTCCATTGAAGTTTGCACCTGATTCGTGGGCAAATACAAGAGTTTCTTGGAAGAGCTTAGCTGACACACCTGCACTCAAGTAGATGTATGGCAAGTTAGTAGCTTCGTCTTGAGCTTTAAAGAAGTCTGCAGCTTCTTCACGTGTGTGAACGATTTCGCCTTCGCCAAATCCTTCAACGTATTTCACGTTAACTGGAACTTCCACTTTCAAGACATCGATGTTAAAGCGTGGGTCTGAGAAGACCTTCATAGCACCGATAACCTTGCGTGGTTTTACTTTAGAATATTCTGCAGAACCAGCGTCCGCAATCTTTTCATCGTAAGCCAAGATTTCAAGGAAGAATGGAATATCCTCTGCCACACACTCAGAACCAATACGTTCGATATAGGCTTGTTTTTGTTGGTTGAGTTCGTCAGAGCTATCTACGTCATAGTAAAGCAAGAACTTAACAGCATCTGCACCTTGTTCCTTGATACGTTTTGCAGACCAAACATCCAAGCAGTCAGGCAAACGTTTCGTGCTTGTAGTGTCGTATCCAGTTTTTTCATAGGCAAGAAGTAGACCAGCGTTTGGATCAAGAGCTTTTGTAGCTGGAAGTCCGTACTCAGGGTCAAGTAGCATTGATGAAGCATATTTAGTCAATTCATCTGCCACTAATACTTTAAGTTCTTCCATTTGAGCAACTGTTGGCTCTTCTGTTTGGTATTGAGCCATGAGGCGTTTCAAAGCACCACGTTGATCAAAGGCGAGAGCTGAGATGATACCATTCTCATCAGAGAGTTTTTGCATACAAGCGCGTTTATTTTCAGTTAAAACCATTTTATACCTCTTTCACAATTAATTGGTCATAGAGACCTTGATAGTTGGCCATATTGACATGACCGGTCATTTTTTCTTGAGCATTAAGCATACCAAGGACATTTGCCTTGATCAACAGTTCTTGATCCGTTTCTTTATGGAAAAGACCTGAAGCAATACCTGCCACTGTAGAATCGCCAGAACCGACTGGATTTACTACTTGAATTTTTGGAATATCTACTTTGTAAAAAGTGTTACCGTGTTTAG
Organism: Streptococcus sp. Z554; assembly: GCF_053010305.1. Classification (NCBI taxonomy): domain Bacteria; kingdom Bacillati; phylum Bacillota; class Bacilli; order Lactobacillales; family Streptococcaceae; genus Streptococcus; species Streptococcus sp. Z554. The sequence continues at coordinate 203,470 of NZ_JBRKNV010000001.1, read as the reverse complement.
CGAATGCTCCGTTAGCACCTAAGGAAACGATAATCCACTCGATTCCATCAAATAGTGGTTCTTGAAGGACTTCTTTTAATTCATCTAAGTCTTTAGAAATTTCTCTTCCCAAAAGTTGAGATAATTCTTCATTATTTGGTTTGATAACTGTTGGTTTATGTGGAGATTCAAGAACAGCCTGAAGAGCAGCACCTGAACAGTCCAATACAACAGGTTTCCCAGCTTGATTGGCAAATTCAACCAAACTTGCATAGTAATCAACTGGAAGTCCAGCAGGTAGACTTCCTGAAATAGCAACTACTTCAACACTTTCCAAAAGTGCCTTGAAGTGATGAAGAAAATCTTGGCCTTCTTTATCTTGAACCTCAGGGCCTTTTTCAAGAATTTCGGTTTGGTTTTCTCCATGTAGTATTGCGATACAGTTGCGTGTTTCTCCTTGGATTGAGAAGAAACGTTTACTCACTTTATCGTCAATATTTTCTACTAGAAATTCACCAAGCTTACCGCCAACAAGACCAGTAGCAACTACTGAGTCTCCAAATTCTGATAGAACTCGGGTAACGTTTAAACCTTTACCACCAGCCGTTTTAGTAACATCTACAACACGGTTGACAGTGTCAATTTTCAATTCATCCAAAGGATATGAAATATCAATGGATGGGTTCATAGTGACTGTTAAAATCATAAGTCACCTCTTAGTCGTGGTATTCACCACGATCCCATTTTTCAAGGAATTCTGTAAAGAAATTGGCATCCGTTTGATGATCATTATGAGTTTCTACGTGTTGGATTTTAGCGATCAATTTTTTGTTTTCTTCAGATGGTTTGTATTCAGCGTTGATGAACGCTTCAATGATATCACACATGAGCAATTCGCCAGTGATTTTACCACCGAATCCAATTACGTTTGCATTCAATTGTTCTTTAGCATAAAGAGCTGTTGTCATATCACGAACTAAAGCAGAACGAACACCTGGAACTTTGTTAACAGCGTTATTGATACCTACACCTGTACCACAGATACATACACCAAGGTCAGCTTGGCCACTAACTACTGCTTCACCAACTTTTTTACCAAAGATTGGGTAGTGTGTACGAGCGTGGTCATAAGTACCAAAGTCGATGACTTCATGTCCTTTTGATTTCAAAAATTCTGAAACCGCCATTTTTTCATTTGTTACGATGTGGTCACATCCAATTGCAATTCTCATTTTACTTACCTTTCATTTAATATAAAAATTAGCACATTTTGTTCAACATGTCGACCCTAATTTGGTGACGACCTCCGTCGTACTTACCATTTACAAAGCCTTTAGCAATGTTTTTAGCCAATTCGTCCCCAACAAGTTGAGCTCCCATCGTAATCATACGTGAGTTGTTGTGACCACGAGTCATGTAAGCTGAACGTTCATCAGAAACTTCTGCAGCAACCATTCCTTTAATCTTAGTCGCTACCATAAATGGACCTGCACCATAAGCATCGATTACAATACCAAGGTTTTGCTCTTCTTTCTTGACTTCTTCTGCAACTGCAAGAGTTACATCAACGAAGTCTTGACCTTCTGCTGTAACATCCACAACGTGGAAGTTTTCTTTTTCCAAGAAGTCTTTTACAACTTCTTTCAATCTTAAACCTGCAGCATCTGCACCAATAACAATAGACATATTGTATACTCCTTTTTTATTATAGACTAGTAAAAATTTTTGAATTCAGTTAAAATCATCCTTCTAAAAAGTAACTAGTATTTTTTGACAATATTTTGAATTAAGAATGAATACTACTTTCATTCTTAAAGAGTTTTCTTCAGAGAAAAACTAAAATAATAAATTTGTTAAAATAAACACAAATTGTTCTTTATAAACTTAATATACTACTATTAGTTGGAAAAGTCAACATTTTATGTTTGTTTTTGTTTATTTTTTATAAAATTTCAATATCAAATCCAAGCTGATCAAATTCTCCAGGTTTCAGAACTCTAACATCTTTCTTATCTTCCAGTCTATCTCCTTCTTCGAACGATGTAGACAATCCTGACCATGGTTCCAAGGCAATAAAAGGACCCTTATTAAGAGTTGACCATACGATTAAATTTGGAAACTCTTCAAAATCTAGTTTCAAACCTTTATCATGTTTTCGTGAACGCAAAGCTACTGTGCGAGATCCTAACTCATCTAATGTCACAGCATCATAGCTAAAGAAGTCATAATTCAAGTCTAATTCTTTTTGATTTTCTAACCAGCTACTTCTATCTTTAAAATCTAGCATTCCTGTTTCTGGGAATGGTTTGGGAACTGTACAAGTTTCTGGCTTTTCAAATTCAAGATAGTAATCTTCATATACCTCGTCTTCAAGTAATGGACAGTTAAAACCTGGATGTCCACCGATAAAGTATGGCATGCTCTTTTCAGATTCTTTATTATAGATTTTATACTGTGTTCGTACTATTTTACCAGTCACTGTATAAGTAATTTCTAAACGAAAGTGATAAGGATAATTTGCATACATTTCCTCATCATCTTCAATCGCAAATGTGACAGAGTTCTCTGTTTGGTTCACTAATTCAAATTCTTTTTTTCGAACCAATCCATGACGTGGAATTTTACCTTTTACTTGACTACCATCTTCTTGATCATATAGGACAGTATCATTTCTAACCGAGCCACAAATTGGGAATAATACCGGAGCTTGCCCACTCCAATAAGTGGGATCGCCCTGCCACAAATACTCTACACCATCTTTATCCTTTATAGAAGATAGTGCGCCACCTAGAGACTGAAGCTCTACTTGTAAATCATCTGATTTTAATTCAATCACGACTTATACCTCCATTTTTCAAAAAAACTAGGCTGACTGCTCCATAGTGGAAACTGACAACCTAGTTTTTACAATTTACATTTTTAGGAGCAAATTATTTTGAGTTTGCTGCGTATTCTTCGTTACGTTTGATCATTTGTTTTCTGTACCATGCAAAAATACCGATATAGAAAGTAAGGAAGATTACTGCACCAATAATTGCTTTGATATCACCTGTTGTAGTGTTACCAATTGTCCAACCAAGAAGTTTTTCGATTGGTCCTTCAAGTGTTGAGTGAGTGATCAATTGAGTTTGGCTCACACCTTCTGGGAAGGCACCTACACTTTTAGCAAGATCTGTTGCAAATGGTGCGATAAGTGTACCTGAAAGAAGGAAGAGTGGCAACAAGAGTGTTCCGAAGATAATCATACGGAGCAATTTACCACGAGTAACTACCAAGAGAGCTGGAGTTACACCCATTGCGATGATACCAGCAAGTGGCAAGATACCATTTCCGACATTTGAAAGAAGCACTGCTTCAATCAACATGATTGGTGCAAGTACGTTGGCACAAGCCCAGATTTCAGCACGACCAGCTACGAATGGCCAGTCAAGACCGATGTTGAATTTACGTCCTTGAAGACGTTTAGTAGCAACGTTTGTAATACCTTGTGAAAGTGGTTCTACGGCTGCGATAAACCATGAACCGATCAATGAGAAGAGCTCCAAGCAGACACCGGCAGTCAAACCAAGTGACAACCAACCTTTAATAACAAGTTCCCATTTTTCCGCACCTTCTACACCTGCAACTGGATGTGGAGTACCCATCAAACCGATAACGATACCAAGGATGAAACCGATGAAGAATTTAGATCCCCAGAAACCGATTCTCTTGTTCAATTTAGCAGCGTCAAAGTCATATTTATCAAGACCAGGGAAGAACTTATCAAAAATCTTATCCAAAACCATGATAACTGGGTTCATCATGTAGTTCATGTGAGTTGAAGTCATTGGTGATGAACTTGGTGCGTTAAGAAGGTCGTCGAATGTTGGTTTCATCAAATCAGAGTTAATAATTTTAAGAACCCCTACAAGAACAACTGCTGCAGTCGCGATGAAAAGAGAAACCCCTTGACCAACACCACTCTTGTCAGCATACCATTTAATCAAAAGACCTGTGATAGACAAGTGCCAGATATCGAAGATATCAACGTCAAGTGTGTCTGTTTTCTTCATTGCAAGCATTACAATGTTGACAATCAACATAACTAGCAAGAAGTATAGAGTCCATGCAGATCCCCAAGTGATTGTTGCAAGTGGTGCCCAACCAACGTCGGTGATGGTCAATTGAATACCAGTATTTTCAACGAATTTCGCAAGTGAAGCTGAGAAAGCTCCGTTAAGCATTCCGATGATAGCACCGATACCAGTAAGTGCGATGGCTAGTTTGATACCACCTTCAAGTGCTTTAGAGAATTTAACTCCGAAAAGCAAGGCCAATACTGTCAAAATGATCAGCATGATGATTGGGCCACCCATAGCCAAGATTGGTTTAAAGAATTCATTGGCTAAATTGATAATGAAATCCATAATTTTTCCCCCTTTATTATGTGTTATGGAATATTGACAAAATTATAATTAACTTAATCCGTGTTCTTTGATTGCTGCTTCAATATTGTCATAGACTGGAGCGCTCATCGCTGGAATACGGAATAAGATCGGTCCAGCTTCAACAACTGGAATACCAGGATCAAAACCTAAATCAGTAGCAGCGATTGGTGTGAAGATATCATAACCTTTAATCAAGTCTTCGTTGACATCTTTAACCATAACTGCGTCACACTGTACGTCGTATCCACGGTTAGATAGCTCTTCTTCTAGAGCACTTTTAATTTGGTGGCTTGAGTTAACACCTGCACCACATGCAGCAAGAATTTTAATCATTTGGATTTCCTCCATTTTTTAGTTTCTATTTATTAATAAATTAAGCAGTTGCTTCTGAGATATATTGGAACAAAGCTTCAGGCTCTGTTATCTTAGAGAGTGTTTCAAGATGACCGTCACCTGTAAAGAAGTCCATCAATTGAGCAAGAATATTTGTTTGACTTGAACTTGAATTATTGATGATAAAGAAGAGTAATGATACTTCTACTTCCTTGTCAGGAGCAATCATATTGTGGAATGTTACTGGTTTCGCTAAGCGAACCACAACAACGTTTTCAGTTAAATTATGAATCGTGTCTGTGTGAGGGATTGCTACATTCGGCAAGTCCTTCCCAAGAAATTCCATATCTAAACCGGTTGGGAACATTTTTTCACGTTCAATCAATGCCGATCGATAGGTATCCGTAACAACTTTCTTTTCTTCTAATAGGGTTGCAACTTGATCAAATAGTTGCTCTTGATTATCCGCTTCTAGACAAAAGACTAAGTCTTTGCTGAAGAAATGATCTAATCCCATGACCTTCTCCCTTCATATTTAACTTTTATGATACAAGTATATCACTATATGAAACCGTTGTCAATATTTTTTGTTGTATTTTGTTTGATTTTTATATTTTTTGTTTGATTTCAAACAATATTTCATTACACATAGATTTAAGGGATGTAAATAAAAAACAGGATACAAATCCTGTTTTTTGTCTATTAATCTTTTTTTGTAGTCCAACTTTGTTCAATCAAAGGAAGCATATCTTTCAATACTTCAGGTGTTCCTTCTAGAGAAACGTATCTAAACTTACCGTCATCTGACTTAAAGATCCAGATAACTAGATATTTTCCATTTTTAGCAATACAGTTCACAACATAGGCATCATAACCGCCGATTTTTGACTTAGATCCCCAAACTTTAGAGAAATCAGGACTTTCTGATTTAGATTGATAAATACTATTTGAAATTTGAATAGGGTCTACCTTTTCAAGTTCGCTTTCAGAAATACCAAACTGCTCTGCTTTAAATGTATTTAAGGTTACAATATTGATATCCGTTCCATCACAGTACTGAATATCATCACCACCCTCAACTTCCGTAAAATGAATCCATGATTTTGGAACCTTTACATAACCATATGCATCTGATCCAATTACCTGTGTATCTTTTATCGTTGATTCGGCTACAGTTGTTGTATCTTGTGTTGTGGTACTTTCCAGAACTGTTGTTGTTTCTGAAGCTACTTCTTTTTTAGTTTTTGAACTATTACAAGCAGCAAGAGTTAAGCAACACACTAAAAGTGTAGATAAGCTGATGATTTTTTTCATAATCATTCTCCTTTCACTTCTATTCTAATGAAAGAAAAGATAAGTGTCAAAGGATAACTGTATTAGGAAACAATTATTCTTCATCCATACTCAAGACGCTTAAGAAGGCTTCTTGAGGAACTTCTACTGATCCAATTGCTTTCATGCGCTTTTTACCAGCTTTTTGTTTTTCAAGGAGTTTACGTTTACGGGAAACGTCACCACCGTAACATTTAGCAAGGACGTTTTTACGAAGAGCCTTGATATCTGTACGTGCCACAATCTTATGCCCAATAGCTGCCTGAATAGGAACTTCGAACTGTTGACGAGGAATGATTTTCTTGAGTTTATCAACGATGAGTTTCCCACGTTCATAAGCAAAGTCCTTGTGAACGATAAAGCTGAGAGCATCGACCTTGTCTCCATTGAGAAGGATATCCATTTTCACCAGCTTAGATGGACGATACTCTGACAATTCGTAGTCAAAGCTTGCATAGCCACGTGTTGAAGATTTGAGCTTGTCAAAGAAATCAAAGACAATTTCAGCAAGTGGAATTTGATAGATCACATTAACACGATTATCATCGATATAGTCCATTGTCACGAAGTCGCCACGCTTGCGCTGAGCTAGTTCCATAACTGCTCCTACAAATTCCTGTGGAACCATGATTTGTGCTTTAACATAAGGTTCTTCAATCGTGGCAATCTTAGTAGGATCAGGAAACTCGGATGGATTCGATACATCCATAGACTCACCATCAGTCTGATTGACCTTGTAAATAACGGATGGTGCAGTCATAATAAGATCAATATTAAATTCCCGTTCTAGACGCTCCTGGATAACATCCATATGTAGAAGTCCCAGGAAACCACAACGGAAACCAAATCCAAGTGCCTGCGATGTTTCAGGCTCAAACTGTAAACTAGCATCATTGAGTTGCAATTTTTCAAGAGCTTCACGAAGGTCATTGTACTTGTTTGACTCAATTGGGTACAGACCTGCAAAGACCATCGGATTCATTTGTTTGTATCCAGAAAGAGGTTCAGTTGCTGGATTTGTCGCCAAAGTTACGGTGTCACCCACACGGGTATCTTGAACAGTCTTGATTGAGGCTGCAATATAACCAACGTCACCAGTTGCTAGGAAGTCACGTCCTACCGCTTTAGGTGTGAAGATTCCAACTTCTGTCACATCAAAGGTTTTACCATTGCTCATGAGTTTAATCTTATCGCCAGGTTTAACTACCCCATCCATGACACGAACTTGGAGGATAACCCCACGGTAAGCGTCATAAACTGAGTCGAAAATCAAAGCCTTAAGTGGTGCTGATACGTCACCAGTTGGTGCTGGAACTTTTTCGACAATTTGCTCCAAAATATCTTCAATTCCAATTCCAGCTTTTGCTGAAGCTAATACGGCCTCACTAGCATCCAGACCGATGACATCTTCAATTTCTGTACGCACGCGCTCTGGATCTGCAGCAGGCAAGTCAATCTTGTTAATAACTGGAAGGATTTCCAAATCATTGTCCAAAGCCAAGTATACATTTGCAAGTGTTTGAGCCTCAATCCCTTGGGCAGCATCAACGACCAAAATTGCGCCCTCACAGGCCGCTAGAGAACGTGACACTTCATAAGTAAAGTCAACGTGCCCTGGTGTATCAATCAAGTGGAAGATATAGGTCTCACCGTCTTTAGCAGTATAATTTAGTTCAATAGCATTCAGCTTGATGGTAATTCCACGCTCACGTTCTAAGTCCATACTATCTAATAGTTGAGCTTGCATTTCGCGACTAGAAACAGTCTCTGTAGCCTCCAAAATACGGTCTGCTAATGTTGACTTTCCATGGTCAATGTGAGCGATAATCGAGAAGTTACGTATCTTCTCCTGTCGTTTTTTTAGTTCTTCTACGTTCATGATTCTCTTCCTTTCAGGGTATCTATTAATTATAAATTGTTTTTAATATTTTGACAAGACCATACCCTGCTAGGAGTACTAATCTTCAGCAACGAAGCCGTCATTTTCAATGAAATAATGGTCAGTCATGCCTTGCTCGGTAAAGACGATTCCATGAAGGACACCGCCATAGACTGCTCCTCCATCCATTCCAATCTTACCATCTTCTGTAATCCAAAGTTCTGGAGTTCCTGGTTTTTGATCTAATAAACCATAGACTGGCGTATGACCAAATACAATTGTTTTTCCTGTGTGATTAGGCGCCTCGTGGAATGGTTTTCTGAGCCAGACTTTCTTGTAGTCTGTTGTTTCATGCCAGTCGTCCAAGGTTAGATCAATTCCAGCATGAACAAAGATATACTTTTCAGTTTCAATTACAAAAGGCATCTGACGTATAAATTCAACTAAGTCTGCTGCTTCCGTTTCAACACGCTTTGCATCTTCGACACCATCTACTGGTGCATCTAGCGGGCGACCTAAAATAGAATTAATAGTTGTATCCCCACCATTTCTACGGTAATGATCATAGCTTTCTTTAGGATTATCCAACCAGGTTAAAAACATGTACTCGTGATTTCCTGAAATGCAAATCGCTCCATGATTTTCAACCAAGTCCTTGACCATCTCAAGAACACGACGACTATCTTCCCCTCTATCGATTAGATCACCAAGAAAGAGTAATTGGGTTTTGCCATCCCATGTTTTAAGAAGGTCTTCAAGCATTCCTGCTTTTCCGTGAACATCTCCAATTACATAATAGTCTGTCATTTATTTCTCCTTACTTTGCAATAATTCTCTAGCCTGTGTAAGAGCGGCATCTGTCACATTCTCCCCTGCCAACATCTTGGCAACTTCCTCTACGCGTTCTTCTAAAGTCAAGAGACGAACAGTAGACACAGTCGAATGCTCATCACTAATCTTTTCAATAAAGAACTGATAATCTGCGATAGCAATGACTTGTGGTAGATGGGATATCGCTAATACCTGGCCATGCTGACCAATTTTATGAATTTTTTGAGCAATGGCTTGAGCCACACGTCCTGAAACTCCAGTGTCTACTTCATCAAATACGATGCTGGTCTTGCCTTCCTTGCGAGAAAAAGCAGACTTGATGGCCAACATGAGACGAGACAACTCACCACCAGACGCTACTTTCACTAATGGTTTAAAGTCTTCACCAGGGTTGGTTGAAATATAGAATTCAACACTCTCGTTGCCTTCACGACTAAATTTAGCATTTGTAAACTGAACCTGAAACTTAGCCTTTTCCATATAGAGATCTTTGAGTTCTTGCTGAATCTCGCTCTCTAATTGTTTGGCGAGATTGTGACGAGCAGATGAAAGCTGGCTTGCTAAATCAACTAGACTTACTTCTAACTTTTTGAGTTCTGCTTCCATGTCATCTGAAGATAGATGATGACCAGTCAGTAGATTGTATTCTTCTGTGATTTTAGCAAAATACAGCAAAACATCGTCAACATTTCCGCCATACTTACGTGTAATGGCATGAATAAGATCTAAACGATTTTCAATCTGCATCAAGCGATTGCCATCGAAATCTAAATCTTCGATTATATCCTCTAAACGCTTAGTGACATCCTCTAAAACATAATAGGATTCAGATAGAGAGTTCGAGATTTCGCGGTACTCTGCATCATAGTCTTCTAAACTTTCCATATCATTCATAGCTGAACGCACGTTAGCTAGACTTGAAAATTCATCATTATCTAACATAGCATAAGCATTAGTCAAGGTATCAGCAATATGTTTATGATTTAAAAGTTTATCTCGTTCTTGGTTTAATTTGAGGTCTTCACCAGGCTTTAAGGCTGCAGACTCAATCTCAGCCATTTGAAATTCCAACATTTCAATTCGAGTCTTGTGTTCTTCTTGGTTTTTCTTAACTTCGAGAAGTTGCTTACGCATGTTACGATAAGCTTCAAAGTTGGTCTGATAAGCTTGTTTCAGTTCAAGAAACTCTGCATCACCAAACTCATCCAACATCTGAATATGTCTTTGAGGACGCATTAATTCTTCTTGGTCATGCTGGCCATGAATATCTACTAGATGCTGTCCAATTGAGCGTAGAACTGAAAGATTAACCATCTGTCCATTAACTCGACTAACGCTTCGCCCGTTTTGTAGAATTTCACGACGGATGATGATTTCATCGCCTAACAAGAGACCTTGCTCATCAAAAAGCTCTTGAAGAGCCCGACTGTTTTCAATTGAGAAAAGGCCTTCGATTTCAGCCTTGGGTGCGCCATGACGAATGACATCCGTGGTCGCTCTTGCTCCCAGCATCATATTCATAGCATCGATGATGATAGACTTCCCAGCACCGGTTTCCCCAGTCAGAACTGTCATCCCTTTCTCAAAATTAAGTGAAATAGCCTCAATGATGGCAAAGTTTTTAATTGAAATTTCAAGTAACATAAGGTCCTACCACTTTTTAACTTGTTCAACAATCTCTATAGCTGCTTCTTCAGTTCGCGCCACAATTAAAATTGAGTTATCATCTGCTAAACAGCTAAAAATCATATCCGAAAATGTTTGAGTCAATTGACTTTTAACAAAAATTGTATTCCCAGGAATAACATCTAAGTTGATGAGATTACCCATTCTTTCAAAACTTTCGATATTGTTCTCAGCTAACTGTAAACTTTTAACTACTGACTTTGGTAATTCATAGACATATGTATTGTTTTTCAAAGGAATTTTTACAATCCCTAATTCTTTGATATCACGTGAAACAGTTGCTTGAGTAGCAGAGATGCCTGCTTCTCTCAAATGTTCAACGATTTCTTCTTGTGTGCCGATTTGATAGTCAGTCACAAATCTTCTAATCTTTTCAAGTCTTTCTTTTTTATTCATCTTTAAACTCTCTATGTGCTTTTTCTACTACTTTTTCTATTTCAGAAACTACTTGATTGCTTGCATGTTCTTCTTTACGTAAATAAGCAAGAAACTCAATATTCCCATGTCCACCTTGAATAGGAGAGAAATCCAATCCTAAGACTGAGAATCCTTCATCAACTGCCATTTTAGTAACTGATTCTAAAACATTTTGGTGAACTTTGGCATCTCTGATAATTCCATTTTTACCAATCTGTTCTCGTCCTGCTTCAAACTGTGGTTTTATAAGTGCGACAACTTGTCCATGGTCAGTTAAAACTCTATGTAGAGCTGGAAGAATGAGACTCAGTGAAATAAAACTCACGTCGATACTTGCAAAGCTTGGCTCTTCTTCAAAGTCTTTTTTTTCAGCATAACGGAAATTAAACTGTTCCATACTAACGACACGTGAGTCTTGACGTAATTTCCAGGCAAGCTGATTAGTCCCTACATCAACTGCGTAAACTAGTTTTGCACCATTTTGAAGCATAACATCCGTAAAGCCTCCTGTTGAAGCACCGATATCAATGGTTATTTTGTTCTCAACTGATATCTCAAACTTCTCTAAGGCTTTTTCTAGTTTTAAACCTCCACGGCTCACGTACTTAAGCTTTTCACCTTTTAGTTTCAATTCTGTATCATCTGGGATTTTTTCTCCTGGCTTGTCGAAACGCTCGCCATTTAGAACAGCAACAACCAAACCAGCCATTACGCCGCGCTTAGCTTGTTCTCTTGTTTCAAATAATCCCTGTTTGTAGGCAAGTACATCTACTCTTTCCTTAGCCATCGATTCTCAAACTTTCTACTATTTTTACAATTGGTTCTTTATCAAAGTCGACTAATTGACTAATCTCTTCCAACTTTGCTTTAGCCCGATCCAAAGTATGGTTGCAAAATACTTTTGCCTCTTCTAAGCCTAACAAAGCAGGATAGGTCGACTTCTCAGCTTGCAAATCTTTCTGAGGTGTTTTTCCGATTTCTTCAAAACTAGCCGTAACATCAAGGACATCATCTCTGACTTGGAAAGCAAGTCCAATCAGTTCTCCAACTGTTTCTAGTTGTTTTTGAAGATTTTCATCCAAACCTGCAATGATGCCAGCCGCTTGAAATGGAAAAGCTAAAAGTTTTCCAGTCTTGTTAGCATGAATAGTCTGAAGGTCTTCTAAGCTTAAATGTTTCCCTTCACCTTCCATATCTAACACTTGACCAGCTACCATCCCCATGCTTCCGGAAGCAAGTGATAAGTTTGCTATCAAATCTACCTTAGTTTGGTTAGGCAAATCTGCTTGCGCTATCAAGGCATAGGGATCTAAGAAAAGAGCATCTCCTGCTAAAATTGCTAGGGCTTCTCCATAGACTTTGTGATTGGTCAAACGTCCCCGTCGAAAATCATCATTATCCATAGCAGGAAGATCATCATGGATCAAACTTCCGGTGTGAATCATCTCAAGCGCCGCTGCAACCTGAGCATGAACTGGTGCGATAGATACTTGCAAAGATTCCAAAACTTCTAGAAGTAGATAGGGACGAATTCTTTTACCACCAGCATGTATGGAATAAAGAACGGCTTCTCTTAAGTTTGATGCAAATTGCTGGTCACCATAGAACTCTTCAAGCGCTGACTCGACCAAAGCTAATTTTTCTTGCTTGTTCATAGAAGTTCGCTTTCTGTTCCATCTTCTTGCATGACTTTAACCAAGGTCTTTTCAGCTTTATCAAGTGTAGCTTGCAATTCTTTCGATAAGATCATTCCTTTTTGAAAAGCAGCAATGGCATCTTCTAGTGCAATTTCACCATTTTCTAAACTCTGAACAATCGCTTCAAGTTCTGCTAAATTTTCCTCAAATTTCTTTTGTTTTGACATCTTTAACCTCTAATTCTACTTGACCATCTCGCATCATCAACATCACATGGTCATTTTTTTTCAAATCATTTGCTGAAGATACCACGGTATCCTCTTTTTTAACAATCGCATAACCCCTTGCTACGATACGATTCGTATCTAACATGAGTAGAGCTTCTGACAAGCGTTTTACTTCAGCAACCTTAGCATCATAGATCACAGCCATCTGGCTACGCATTAATTTTTGTAACTGTTGAATACGGTCTTGGTAGCGCTGAATCTTGACATTTGGCGATAATTGCTCCAAACGGTGAATTTGAGCTTGAACCTTCTGTTGATTTCTAACTAACTCACCATTCAATCCCTGCTTCAGTCGAAATACTAACTGATCCAAGCGTTGCAGATATCCATCATATAAACGCTCTGGTTGCCTAAAGATGACTGATTGACTAAGCACTCTCAAGGCTTCTTTTTTCTTTGATATAATATTTTGTACGGCAGTAGCCATTCGTTTCTCTTGATTTTTAAGGTAGGTCAAAAGATCTAACTTGGTAAAAGGAGTTGCGAGTTCTGCCGCAGCCGTCGGTGTAGCCGCTCTCCTATCTGCTACAAAATCAGCCAAGGTCACATCTGTTTCGTGCCCCACACTTGAGATAACAGGTAGACGAGATTCAAAAATGGCACGAACAACGATTTCTTCGTTAAAGGCCCAAAGATCCTCAATGGACCCACCACCACGACCGATGATAAGAACATCCAAGTCCTCTCGTTCATTAGCTCTCGCAATATTACGAGCAATCTCCTCTGCTGCACCTTCACCCTGTACTTTTGTAGGATATAAGACAATTTCCACACCAGGAAAGCGTCTGCTTACGGTTGTGATGATATCCTGGATAACAGCTCCGCTAGGACTAGTCACCACACCGATTTTTTTTGCAAACTGAGGTATTGCTTGTTTAAAGCGATCTTGGAAAAGACCTTCTTCGGATAATTTCTTTTTTAATTGTTCGAACTGAATAGCAAGTGCACCGACACCATCTGGTTCTGCCTTTTCAATGATAATCGAATAGCTTCCGCTTGGTTCATAGATTTGAACATGTCCAATCACATTGACCTTCATACCTTCTTCTAGGTCAAAACCTAGTTTCTGATAAATACCTGACCAAATGGTTGCTTGTATAACAGCACGATCATCCTTTAGAGAAAAATACTGATGAGTTGGGCGCTTTCGGAAATTAGAAACTTGACCAGTTAAATAGACCCGCTCCAAGTATGGGTCTTTATCAAATTTCATTTTCAGGTACTTGGTCAAAGTTGTTACCGATAAATACTTTTCCATCTCAACTTCCTTTTTCTCTAGTTTTCCTGGGTATTATTATACCAAAAATACGTTTAAAAATCTCTTTTTTCACCTCTAGAATACGAAAACTAGATAGCATTTCTTTGACATCTACTTATAATATACAAAAGCCCTTGGAATATCCAAGGGCTTTTATTAGTTCACTGAACTAAATTATTTTTTCAAGTTGTAGAATGATTTCAATCCACGATATTCAGCTACTTCACCAAGTTGGTCTTCGATACGAAGCAATTGGTTGTATTTAGCGATACGGTCAGTACGTGAAAGTGAACCAGTCTTGATTTGTCCTGCATTTGTTGCAACTGCGATGTCAGCGATTGTTGAATCTTCAGTTTCACCTGAACGGTGTGATACAACGGCAGTGTAACCAGCTTCTTTCGCCATTTCGATAGCGTCGAATGTTTCAGTAAGAGTACCGATTTGGTTAACTTTGATAAGGATTGAGTTAGCAGCACCTTCTTCGATACCACGTGCAAGGTAGTCAGTGTTAGTTACGAAGAAGTCGTCACCAACCAATTGAACTTTACCACCAAGACGTTCAGTAAGAGCTTTCCAACCGTCCCAGTCGTTTTCGTCCATACCATCTTCGATAGTGATGATTGGGTATTTGTTTACCAATTCTTCAAGGTAGTCGATTTGTTCTGCAGCAGTACGTACAGCAGCTCCTTCACCTTCGAATTTAGTGTAGTCGTATACTTGACGCTCTTTATCGTAAAATTCTGATGAAGCACAGTCAAATCCGATAAATACGTCTTTACCTGGAACATAACCAGCAGCTTCGATAGCAGCAAGGATAGTTTCAACACCGTCTTCAGTTCCTTCGAAACGAGGAGCGAATCCACCTTCGTCACCTACGGCTGTTTCAAGACCACGAGATTTAAGGATTTTCTTAAGAGCGTGGAAGATTTCAGCACCCCAACGAAGAGCTTCTTTGAATGTAGGTGCACCAGCAGGTACGATCATGAATTCTTGGAAAGCGATTGGAGCATCTGAGTGAGAACCACCGTTGATGATGTTCATCATTGGAGTTGGAAGAACTTTAGTGTTAAATCCACCAAGGTAGCTGTAAAGTGGGATTTCAAGGTAGTCAGCAGCAGCGCGAGCTACAGCGATAGACACACCAAGGATTGCGTTAGCACCCAATTTACCTTTGTTAGGAGTACCGTCAAGAGCGATCATAGCACGGTCGATAGCTTGTTGGTCACGTACATCGTAGCCGATAATAGCTTCAGCAATGATGTTATTTACGTTGTCAACAGCTTTTTGTGTACCAAGACCACCGTAACGAGATTTGTCACCGTCGCGAAGTTCAACTGCTTCGTGTTCACCAGTGGAAGCTCCTGATGGAACCATACCACGTCCGAAAGCACCTGATTCAGTATAAACTTCTACTTCAAGTGTTGGGTTACCGCGTGAGTCTAGGACTTCGCGAGCGTAAACATCAGTAATAATTGACATTTTTTACTCTCCTTTGAGTTTATTTATTTTACACCTCTATGATACATCAAAAAGATACCTTTTTCAAGAAAAAACGTTATCTTTGTGCAAATTTTCCTTAAGTTGATGAAGAAATCGCTTTCTTTTTCGCTTGTTTGAATAGTTTTGTGATATACTATTTTTATGACAGACGTATCTAAACAACTATTAGAAAAAGCTCATGGCGGGCTTAAATTAAATCCAGATGAACAAAGACGTTTTCTCGGTACTTTTGAGGAACGTGTCCTTGGTTATGCAAATCTTGAGACTGCAAATGACGACAAATTCCAAAAAGGTTTTTTGAACATTTTAATGTGTTTAAAAAAAGAAACGAAACCTCTTTTTGTCAAGATTTCTCCTCAAGTTGACTTTGAAAAGCAGGTCTACTATCTAAAACAATCCAAAGATGCTAACTGCCAAGCAACCATCGTTTCTGAAGATCATAATTTCTCCCCTTATGGACTAGTTATTCATAGCGATATTCCTGTCCAAACAAGTGAAAAAGACCTCCGAAAGGCCTTTTCAGATTTGTGGCAAGAAAATGAAACTAAAGCTCCAACTTCTCTCTGGAAAAAGTGGTTTGGTTAATTCTTTTTCAAAGATAGGATTTGAGCGACGCTTGCAGCTGTATGTTCTAAATAGTTGGCTGCATTTTTTAGACTATCTTCCAATGGCTCACTTTTTTCGAGTATAGAAAAAGCGGTGATGATGTTCTCAAATGGTAGGGACGGTAAATCGTCAGCTAAACTACCACAAATAGCAATGACTGGAACACCTTTTGGTGTTCTTTTTGCGACCCCGATTGGAGCCTTGCCAGCCAAACTTTGAGCGTCTAATCTACCTTCACCAACAATGACTAGGTCAGCATCCGCAACCTTTTCATCGTACTTTATCAATTCCAAACAAGTGTGGATGCCTGACACGATTTCTGCTCCTGCAAATACACACAAACCAGCAGCTATGCCACCACCAGCTCCTGCCCCCTCTAACGTTAATACATCCGGGGCAATTTCTTCATAAAACTCACTAATCGCCTTGTCAACCTCTTCGAATTCATTAGAATTTAAACCTTTTTGTTTACCAAATGTATAGGTAGCGCCATGAGGTCCACAAAGTGGATTGGTCACGTCCGCTAGTATTTTGATATGGATATCAGCAGGAATTTGAATGGCTCTCTCCTTAGCAATTTTCCTGATAGCAGATAGAGATTGGCCACATGCCTGAAGTTCATTTCCATTTTCATCGAAAAACTGATAGCCGATTCCAGAAGCTATACCAATACCACCATCGTTACTAGCCGTACCACCGACACCGATGTAAATATCTTTTATCCCTTGGTCGATTAAATGGAGAATAAGTTGACCTATTCCCATTGTTTGAATCTCTAGTGGAGATCGTTTTTCATTAGGAATTTTTCCAAGACCGATTAAATCTGCGACTTCAAAAAGAGCTAATTCCCCTTTTTCAAAGTAGGGTATTTGAACCTCATCACCAAAAGGTCCGGTTACTAAAGCATTTTTTTCCACAAGAGCTAAAGAGTTTTTGATGGCATCTACTGTTCCTTCACCTCCATCACCGACAGGTAAAAGCAGATATTCAGCATCTGGAATCACCCTTTTAAATCCTCTTTTTATAGCTTCTGCTACTTGGTTTGCAGGAAGACTCTCTTTGAAAGAGTCCGGCGCGATAACAACTTTCATTTTGATTCCTCTTTCTATCTAAAGGAAGTCTATCATTTCCAAAACTTTCCCAAAATCTCTCTCATCTACCTGAAGATTTATTTCCTTTTTCACAATATCCTTGGCACAAAAGGCTATACCAAGTCCTGCACTTTTAAGCATTTTTAAGTCATTAGCTCCATCACCGATTGCAATCGTTCTATCAAATGGCACTTCTAATTCTTCAGCCCATCTCAAGAGGGTTGCTTCTTTTACTTCTCTGCTTATAATAGGGCCAATTAGATTTCCAGTTAAATGATCATCTTTGATTTCCAGTTGATTAGCAGTATATAATGAAATACCCAAATCTTTTGCTAATCTTTCTATAATAGTGGTAAATCCGCCTGATACTAAACCGACTTCTATCTGATTTTCTTGAAGAACTTTAATAAACTTAGCAGAGTTTTTACTAAGGTGAAGTTCATGATAAATCTTATCAAAAACATTGATAGAGAGACCTTTAAGAAGGTTAACACGTCTTTTTAAACTTGCTTCGAAGTCTAATTCTCCTCTCATAGCTTGAGCTGTTAACAGGGCTACTTCTTCTTCGCACTCTGCCTCTTTCCCTAATAAATCAATAACTTCTTCTTCTATCAGAGTTCCATCAACATCGAGCACACAGAGACCCTTGATTGTTTTCATTTATAATCCTTACTTTATTATCTCAAAAAATCGTATGAAAGCATCATACGATTTTATTTATTTAATTTGCTAAGCTGTGATATAAATCAAGATAAGACTGACAAGCTGTATCCCAAGAAAAATCACATTCCATAGCTTGTACTTGAAGTTTCTTCCAAACGTCAGGATGATTATAGTAAACATCCAAAGCAGTTTGAAGAGCCCAGTTAAGCCAGTATGGCGTCAAGTTGTTAAAACTAAATCCTGTACCAGTTCCTTCTATCGGATTGAACGGCTGAACAGTATCTCTCAAACCACCTACCTCATGGACAAGAGGTAAAGTACCATAGCACATAGCCATCATTTGAGAAAGTCCACATGGTTCAAAGCGACTTGGCATTAGGAAAATATCACAGGCTGCATAGATCTCTTGTGCCAGTTTAACATCAAAGGTAATATTAGCGGATAATTTATCTGGGAACACTTGGCTAAACCAAGAGAAAGCTTGTTCAAATCCAGGATCACCTGTACCCAAGAGAACGATTTGAACGTCTTCTTGAAGCATGCGATGCAGACCTTCAACGACGACATCAAATCCTTTCTGTCTTGTTAAACGTGACACAATACCAATCATTGGAACATCAGCACGTACTGGAAGACCAACTTTTTCTTGGAGTTTAGCTTTGTTTTGAGCCTTCCCTGATAGGTCAGACTTGTTAAAATGGTAATCCAACAAAGGATCCGTCTCTGGATTATACAGGTCAGTATCAATTCCATTGACGATACCAGACACCTTACCGGACTCCATTCTAAGAATCTGATCAATGCCGCATCCAAACTCTGTTGTCATGATTTCATAGGCATAGCTTGGCGATACAGTTGTTACACGATCTGCATAGAGAATACCAGCTTTCATCCAGTTAAGACAGTCATTCCAGCGAACTGTACCATCCGCATACCGCTCAAAACCAACTCGGAACAAATCCCAAAGCATACCTTCAGAGAATTGACCCTGGAATTCCAAATTATGGATCGTTAAGACAGTCTTAATATTTTGGTAGGCTTGTATCCATCTGTATTTTTCCTTCAACAAGAAAGGAATCATAGCTGTATGATAATCATGAGCATGAAGAACATCCGGAATAAATCCAATACGCTCCATAGCTTCTAGGGCTGCAAGTTGGAAGAAAGCAAAGCGTTCACCATCATCAAAATCTCCATATACATGCCCGCGGAAGAAATAATACTGATTGTCAATAAAGTAGAAGGTAACACCGTTTAAAACAGTTTTTTTAATGCCGCAAAATTGTCTGCGCCAACCAACGTAGACTTCAAATTGAAGAACATCTTCAATTTGATCTCCAAACTTAGCTTCCACCATGTCATAGTATGGTAAGATAACAGCAACTTCATGACCAGCTTTAACTAATGATTTTGGAAGAGCTCCAATAACATCTCCCAAGCCACCTGTTTTAGAAAAAGGAGCTCCTTCTGCTGCTACAAATAAAATTTTCATGAAAGAATATCCTCTGTTACTTTTTCACCCTTTTTGATGACAACAGGATTTTCTGCTGTACCACGAATAACAACTCCATCAGCTACTTCAGCACCCTTATCAATAATTGCATACTCAACTTGAGCGCCTTCGCCAATGACAACACGAGGGAAAATAATGGATTCTTTAACTAAGCTATTTTTATGAAATTGAACATTACGCGAAATAACTGAACGAACAACCTTACCTTCGACAATACTACCAGAAGCAAACTGAGAAGTATTTACTTCACAACCAGGTGCATAATAAGTTGGTTCTTCGTTTTTCACCTTAGTATGAATTTTTTGATTTGGTGAGAATAGAGAGTAGAATTTATGCTGATCAAGCATATCAATATTAGCTTTGTAGTATGTTTCTACTGAATGAATATTTGCTAAGTAACCAGTATACTCATAGGCAAAAGCACCTTCTTTTGCAGCCAAATCACGTAAAACATAACGTAGTTTTTCTGGATGTTCTTTTTGAGCTTCTTCTTCCAGACGTTCAATCAACCATTGAGTATCTACAACAAAGATATCAGTAGACATGTTGTAATATTCTTGTTCAGCCTTTTTATCGAAGAGTTTGTGAGAGAGCACGTGGTCCGTTTCGTCAATATCTAGGATAGCATTTACTTCTGAAATATCCTTTTTAGGTAGTTTCTTATAAACAACCGTAATAGGAGATTTTGTAGTATTATGCAAATGGAAAACCTGAGTAAGATCAATATTTACCAAAACATCACAGTTCAAGGAAACCGTTTGGTTAGAACCAGAACGTTTTAAGTAGGTCAAGAGTTGTTGGTAATACTCTTTACCAACTGTACTACTTTCTACACGAGTATTGTAAATTCCGAGATAGTAGTGACTAAGAAGCGTATTTAAGCCCCACTCACGACCGGAACGAATATGGTCAAAAACTGAACTGATATTATCTTGTTGGAAGATTCCAAAGATACTACGGACACCAGCATTTGCTAAACTTGAAAGCGGGAAGTCAATCAGACGATACTTTCCTCCAAATGGCAAACTTGCCACAGGACGGTTACTCGTCAATGTTGACATATCATGAAAACCAACAGTGTTTCCTAAAATCGCTGAATATTTATCAATCTTCATCTGTTGCTACCCCCACTACTTCGTTATATCCGATAACTTGAACTTCTTCCGTTCCATCAATTTCCACGCCATCAGCAATGATTGCACCTTCACCGATGATTGCGCGTGTAATCTTAGCACCTTTTCCGATGACAGCTCCACTCATGATGACTGAGTCAACGACTTCTGCTCCCTCACGAACTTGAGCACCTGTTGATAAAATTGAGTGCTTGACGGTACCATTTACATAGCAACCATCTACTACTAAAGCATCTTCTACCTGAGCGTGTTCTCCGATAAAGTTTGGTGGAGAGATAAGGTTACGGGAATAGATTTTCCATTGACGATTACGGCTATCTAGAGCATTTTCTGGAGAGATATATTCCATATTTGCTTCCCATAGAGACTCAATAGTACCGACATCTTTCCAGTATCCACTGAATTCGTAGGCATAGACACTTTCTCCAGACTCTAGGTAGTTAGGAATAACATTCTTACCAAAGTCTGACATATCAATATTATTCTTCTCAGCTGCAACCAACATATTGCGCAGACGTTTCCAATCGAAAATATAAATTCCCATTGATGCCTTGGTTGATTTTGGTTGAGCTGGTTTTTCTTCAAATTCAACAATACGATTATTAGCATCTGTATTCATGATACCAAATCGGCTAGCTTCTTTTAATGGTACATCCAAGACCGCTACAGTCAAACTGGCGTTGTTATCCTTGTGAGATTGGAGCATATCATCATAGTCCATCTTGTAGATATGGTCCCCTGAAAGGATCAACACATACTCTGGATTGATGCTGTCGATATAGTCAATGTTTTGGTAAATCGCGTGACTTGTACCTTCAAACCAACGATTTCCTTCACTTGCAGAGTAAGGTTGAAGGATAGAAACACCTGAATCGATTACATCTAGACCCCAACTAGAACCATTCCCAATATGATTGTTCAAAGCAAGAGGTTGATACTGTGTGATAACCCCAACATTGTGGATACCAGAGTTTGCACAGTTAGAAAGAGCAAAGTCAATGATACGGTAGCGCCCACCAAATTGCACAGCTGGTTTTGCAATGCATTGAGTGAGTTTACCGAGACGAGTTCCTTGTCCTCCGGCAAGGATTAAAGCTAGCATTTCATTCTTCATGTTCTACTCCTTTTTCAGATTGATTTGATTCTTTTTTAGCGGGTTTCAAGCGACGTTTGATGTTCCAGATACTTGCCCCCATAGCTGGCAAAGTAAAGGTCAAAGTCTGCTCATAATCCTTCCATAATCCTTCTTGAGTTTGAACAGTTTGATTGTGTTCTTTCCAAACACCACCCCATTGTTCTAATTCTGTATTCCAAATTTCTTCGTAGACACCTGCAACTGGTAGTCCAATTGTGAAATCAGGACGTTCAACTGGTGCCATGTTAAAGACACAGACCAGCATTTCGCCTTTCTTTCCTTTACGAATAAAGGAAAGAACACTTTGATCTCTATTATCTGCATCGATAATCTCAATGCCATCATAGCTTGTATCGATTTCCCAAAGACAACGGTGGTCTTTATAAAGTTGATTCAACTGAGATGTGAAGTATTTCATCTTGGCATTCATTGGATCTTCCAGATTAGACCACTCTAATTGCTCTTCAGATTTCCACTCTAAGAATTGTCCAAACTCACTACCCATGAAGAGTAATTTTTTACCAGGGTGACAAATTTGATAAGTATAAAGATTTCTCAAGCCTGCAAATTGATTATAACGATCCCCCCACATCTTATGCATCATACTCTTCTTACCATGTACAACCTCATCATGTGAGAATGGTAAGAGATAATTTTCATTAAAGACATACATAAAACTGAAGGTTACAAGATTGAAGTCATACTTGCGATAAATTGGATCTTCTTCGTAGAAACGGAGAATGTCATTCATCCAGCCCATATTCCACTTGTAGTCGAATCCTAATCCACCCATTTCCTTCATACCTGTAATCTTGGTACCTGAAGAAGACTCCTCTGCAATCATCATGACATCTGGGTGAGCTAGCTTAATAACAGTATTTAGGCGTTGAAGGAAATAATAACCTTCGTAGTTAAGATTTCCACCATCCTTATTAGGTGTCCAAGGCGCATTATCATAATCAAGATAAAGAATATTACTTACAGCATCAACACGGATACCATCTAAGTGATAGAATTCAATCCAGAACTTAATACTAGAGATCAAGAAGGATTGTACTTCATTTTTACCTAAGTCAAAGTTTAATGCCCCCCAACCATAGTTATGAGCTTTGTTATGGTCTTGATATTCAAAAGTTGGTGTCCCATCATAGTAGGCTAGGGCATCATCATTGATTGTAAAGTGCCCTGGCACCCAGTCAACAATGACACCGATATTATTTAAGTGACATTCCTCAACAAAGTCTTGAAACTCTTCTGGTCTTCCATATGAATGTTCTAGACCGAAATATCCCATCAGTTGATAGCCCCAACTCAAACCGAGCGGATGCGCCATCAAAGGCATAAACTCAATATGAGTGTAGTTCATCTCAACTAAGTAAGGAATCAACTCTTCTTTTAATTGAGCAAAACTGTATGGTGTTCCATCTGGATTTCGTTTCCACGAACCAGCATGAACTTCATAGATATTAACCGGTCTTTCAAAGAATCCTAAACGTTTTCTTCGAGCTAGCCAAAGCCCATCCTTCCATTTCTTTTCTGGAACTTCTGTTAAAACTGCTCCAGTTCCAGGACGAGCCTCATAGCGAATAGCCAATGGATCAATTTTCATTAGCTGATGTCCATTAGCACGAGTGATATGATATTTATAAATTTGGCCCTCTTGGGCTAAGTTTGTAAAAACTTCCCAAACTCCTGATTCATTTCGAACCATGGGGATTTGATTTTCAACCCAATTTGTGAAATCACCCACTAGATGAACAGCCTGCGCATTCGGAGCCCAAACTCGGAATGTGTAACCCCATTCCCCGTCTTTCTCCTCACGATGTGCGCCCAAATAGTGCTGAAGATGGAAATTTTCGCCTGTTGTAAAAGTTCTTAAAGCTTCTAATGTATCCATAAATCCCCCTTTATATTGTAAGCGTTTTCTATATTTCTATTATACTATCTTTTAAGAGAAGTTTCAAGTAAATTACTATATTTTAAAAAATTATTTTGAAAATCTGAAAATAATTTTCTGATGTGTCCCAGGAAAATCATTTTAATTTTCTGATTTATCTTCGTTTCTTTACATCTCCTTACATTTTTATATAATAGTAACAAAATATTCGGGTTTAAGCAATTTTTAACCTGATATTTTTAAAAAATATATTCAAAATCCGTAAATATAGAGTTTATGATGTTCAACTTAGATTGAAATTATTCAGAAAGCAAGGGTTTTCCCTAAAAAAATAGAGCAGATCTTCCAATCTGCTCTGTCTTTATTTACTACTCTTTACGATTTATCTGCATTTTCCTGAAAAATAAATTTCTCTGGATATTTTTTGATAAAACTTAGTTCATTCTCATTTCCATCATAATCATAAACAAAATCATCTGCTTCATCCAACTTCTGATAAAAAGCATCACCATACTCTTCTTCCATCTGTGCTAGCATCTCCGATCTCTCTTCTCTAACAAAGGAGATAGCTCCACCAAAGTATGCAAGAAGATTTTTGAAATTAACAGCATGCTCCGTCATTCCAAACAGTTCCAATCCCTTTAAAGTATCTTCCCAGACAATCCCTGTCGAATTATCGAAAAATTGATAGTGGCCTCCATTGTTTACTTCGATAAAATACCAGATAATCGCCAGAAGGTATCTTTGTTCTAAAGTAAAGATTTTTGCAGAATCGAGATAGTCTTCATAGGTGTTATAGATGTTAACAGTTTCGTATACTGGTTTAATAATATCCCATGAATCTTTTGCCTTTTGGACATCTTCTACCGTAATATTCTGGTATAATTTCTTATTCTGTGCAGTTTTCATTTCTTGATTAGTTTCATTAACATCTTCAAAATAGTATTTTTCTAGCAAGGGATAATCTGCTGGCCTAGCTTCAAGAACTTCATTTAGAGAACCTACTCTAACCAACTCAATACACCATTCAATGACTGGATCTGTTGAGGAATCAGCATTTTTGATAGCATTTTCTAATAAAGCTAGAGCCTGATTAGCTTCAGTTTCAAAGTCATTCTTCGGGTCACTAGATAAACGCCAATGGGTAAAACCATTTCTATAATACCAAATAGCATCCCTATCTTCTTCAGAGACTATCTCTAAAATTGTTTTTGCCTCTTCAAATTGACTCCAATTATTATAAACTTTGGCTAGTTCACTAAGTACTTGACCACTTAAATTTTCTAAACCAAGCTCTGAGAGGATTTCCTTTATCTTTTCGAATTGGTAGGTATGCTTAATGTCTTTGAGACACTGAAGTTTCTCCTCTTCATTTAAGGTGATGAATTTTTCCAGAGTAATTGTATTGATATCCATAAGTATCTCCCACTAAAAGTAATGAACTTTTCTAATTATAATTCAATTAATAATGAAACTTCTGCTTTTTTCTATCTGTCCAGTACTTGAAAATGAACTGCTTTTTCTGAAAATTTTAGTTTTACTTTCGACTTCAAAGAAGACTTTATAGAAGTATAGGCCGGGATCAAAATCCCGACCTCGCATTTTAGTAGAATTGAGTCTTTGAAACATTTTTATTGATTCATTGGACTCTGCAAGAGCGTTTTATCCTACACTTCATTGACTTCGTCTTCAATCTAAGACTTAGTCTAAAACATTCATAACTGCCACACTAACACTGTCAATTGTATTTTCATTTTTTGAACGGCTGTTAGTGATTCGCATTTCAAGGTTACCTGCATTTTCATAATACTGTGATTCTCCTTTAGCATTGAAGACCACTAAGAAATGCTCGTCATCTCCTTGAACTTCGTACACAATCCAGCCACTGTCTTCAATCGCTGTATGAACGAAGACGTGACGATAAACTTCATCGTATGTAGGATATGAAAAAGCACTGCTCTTTGTTTTTAGTTCAATAATCTGACGGATAAATTCAATACTATCCTGACGCTCATTGATTAAGTCCCAATTTACTTGGTTCACAGCATCTGGAGCATTGTAACTATTCATAGCTCGTTCTCGGTCATCATGAGTCAGCTCACCATTTTCGCCTGTAGCTACTAGTTTTGTACGACCGAACTCTTGACCAAGTTCCATAAAGGAGATACCTTGCATAAGTAGGTTCATTGCTGTTGCTGTTTCTACTTTTTTCATGATACTTGTTTGGTCTTCCGTTGGATGAAGAGTCGCTAGCAAATCATGCAAGTTATAATTATCATGTGCTTCTACGTAGTTAACAACCTGATTAGGACTGAGATAAGAACCTAGTTCATGGCTACCAAGGATAGCTTTTGCAATAATCGGTTCAGTAGCAGCTCCGCTAACAAAACCAGATTTGATTTCTCCATAGACTTCGCCACCTTTTACAGCATCACGTTGGTCATCATTGAAGAAGCCGATATTTGGCAACTGATAAGCATTATCTTTCTTAGCCTTATCATATGGTGCAAGACCTGTTCCCATATCCCAACCTTCTCCATAAAGGATAATTTTAGGATCGACTTCATCCATTGCCCAACGAATCATCTGCATGGTTTTAACATCATGGATTCCCATCAAATCAAAACGGAAACCATCGATATTAAACTCATTTACCCAATAGAGAAGCGAATCAATCATGTACTTACGGAACATTTCATGCTCACTCGCAGTTTCGTTTCCTACACCTGTACCATTTTGATAGCTTCCATCTCTATTCATTCGGTAATAATAATCCGGTACCGTCGTTTGGAATGGAGCATCAACAGTTGAATACGTATGGTTGTATACAACGTCCATAATGACACCAATTCCAGCATCATGATAGGCTTGAATCATCGTTTTCAAATCTCGGATAACTTGACCTGGATCGTTTGGATTCGTAGACATGCTGGTTTCTGGCGCATTGTAGTTTTGTGGGTCGTAACCCCAGTTGTATGTGACATTACCATCTGCATCATACTCTTTGTGACGATCTGCAATTGGTTGCAGTTGAACATAGTTAACACCTAGTTCCTTGATGTAGTCAAATGCGGTAGACTGGCCATATTGGTTGACTGTACCAGTTTGAGCAGCTCCCAGAAAGGTCCCTCTTAACTCTGGAGAAACTCCTGATGTTTCAGACTTGGTCAAATCACGTACATGCATTTCATAAACGACAGCTTGACAAGGATTTTCTAAACGCCATGTTGCTTCCGTTCCATTCTTAACTTCAAACCCATTAACTCGGCGTTCTTCTTCAGAAAGGATTGCTGATCGTTTGCCATCTGGACTTGTTGCAGTCGTATATGGATCTCGAGTTACTGATTGATGATGTGGAAAATCTATCTGGTATTGATAAGCTCGCCCTGCAAGATTTTCTGGAACCGTCAAACTCCATACACCAATAGTATTGTCCTTGTGGCTATAAGAATAACTGTTGCCACGATGCATTTCATAAATCTTAAGGATAGGCGCATCATTACTTGCTGATTCATAAACTACAACTTGTACAGTGGTTGCTGTTGGGGACCATAGTTTAAAGCTAGTTTCTTTTTCGGAAACCTGGCAGCCCAAGTCTCCTTGGTAACCCCAGTGGTGGTCAAAACTAGCACTGTTAATCGCTTTATCAAAAGCAAATGGATTTTGATCTTTATAGTGTGGACTTGCAATAGCTGGATTTTCAGAATAATAAACGGTATTATCTCTATCTAAAATCCAAACTTCTGTCAAAAGTGGATAATAATTGAATCGGATAGGATATTCTTTTCTGACTCCATTTTTTTCAACTGTAAACACCATTTGTTCAAGAGGTGTTTCACTCGGTTGAGTAAATGAAAATTTTTCGCCAAAGTATTCTTCCTCTTTGGTAAACTCTACTGAATCTAGAGGAACCTTACTAAAACTGCAAGCCTTATAAGCTTCATCTTTACGATGATAATGAATAAGTACAGGGTAATGATACATGTTTTTCCTAATTTCTAATTGTTTAATTTATATAGTGACATTTCTTGATTAAGGTATTTGGATAGAAGCAAGAAATGATCGATGGTTATTCTAGACTGTGTAGTACTCCTTACAAACTTTCAAGCCAAGCTTCGTCCCGAATCTCAATTCCCAACTCCTGTGCTTTTTGGAGTTTGCTACCTGCATCTGCTCCCGCTACCACAAGATCTGTTTTTTTCGATACACTGCCAGTTACCTTGGCACCAAGATTTTCGAGCTTACTTTTGGCTTCCGAGCGAGTAAGACGTTCAAGTTTCCCTGTCAATACAACAGTTAGACCTGACAAGGCTGCATCTGTCGCAACAACCTGACCTTTATAATCTAGATTAACACCTAATTCTTTTAATTCTCTTAAAAGTATTTTAGCACCCTCAGTCTCAAAATAGGATTGAAGGCTTTGAGCAATAACATTCCCAAGACTTTCGATGCTTGCTACTTCTTCAGGATTTGCTTGTGCAAGTGATTCGATCGAATGGAAATGTTGTAAGAGTAGTTGACTCGCCTTGCTGCCAACATGACGAATCCCTAAACCAAATAAGAGTTTTTCTGCAGAATTTTCCTTAGAGGATTGAATCGCTTGATAAAGCTTTTGCGCCGATTTATCCTTAATACCATCTAATAAAAGGAAATCTTCTACAGTTAAGCGATAAATATTCGCAACATCTTTAACCAAATCAGCAG
The DNA here is from genome assembly GCF_053010305.1 of Streptococcus sp. Z554. NCBI lineage: Bacteria > Bacillati > Bacillota > Bacilli > Lactobacillales > Streptococcaceae > Streptococcus > Streptococcus sp. Z554. The sequence continues at coordinate 175,162 of NZ_JBRKNV010000001.1, read as the reverse complement.
CAAATAGTTTCTCGACGATAGATGGTCCAAGACCAGCAATATTCATGGCGTCACGAGATGCAAAGTGAATCAAGCCTTCCTTAATCTGAGCAGGGCATCTAGGATTAATGCAACGAAGGGCAACCTCATCTTCAAAGTGTAACAGTTTGCTCTCACAACTTGGACAGATTGTTGGAATATCTAGTTTTTCTTCCGACACACGTTTAGACTCTACCACTCGTAAAACGGCTGGTATAATATCGCCTGCCTTGTACACAATGACAGTATCATCCTTACGAATATCCTTTTCAGCGATATAGTCAACATTATGAAGTGTCGCCCGACTAACCGTTGTTCCAGCTAGTTGTACGGGTGTAAGGTTTGCAGTCGGAGTTACAACTCCTGTACGGCCAACTGTCCAGTCAACAGAAAGGAGTTTCGCTTCTTTTTCTTCTGCTGGAAACTTATAAGCTACAGCCCACTTCGGTGCTTTGACAGTAAATCCAAGTTGCTCTTGACCAGCTAGGTCGTTAACCTTAATAACGACACCGTCAATATCATAAGGTAATTGATCTCTTTCTTGCCCTACTTCTTGGATAAATTCCCAAACCTCATCCATGCTATGAGCTAATCGGCGTCTAGGGTTAACTACAAATCCTAACTGCTCTAAATGGTTCAAAACTTTCTCTTGGCTATCGCGAGTTGAAGGACTAGCTTCCTGATAAAGGAAGGTTGCGAGATTACGTTTAGCTACTACTGCTGTATCTAACTGACGAAGTGTTCCTGCAGCAGCATTTCTCGGATTTGCAAACTCTGGTTCACCGTTTTCTTGACGAGTTTGATTGACCTGGTCAAATGAAGCTCTCGGCATATAACACTCACCACGAACAGTAATATCAAGTTTTTCTGGCAAGGATAACGGAATGTCTTTCACTCGTTTAAGATTTTCTGTGATATTTTCACCAATAAAACCATCACCACGAGTCGCCCCAGCAACAAAAAGTCCTTGCTCATAAGTCAAGGAAATCGATAAACCATCAATCTTCAACTCACAAATATAAGTGACATCATCCAATTCCTTACGAACACGCGCATCAAAGGCATCGAGCTCTTCACGAGAAAAAGCATCCTGCAAACTATAGAGAGGATACTGATGACTATATTTTTCAAATCCATCTAGAATCTTACCGCCAACACGGTGGGTTGGACTATCTGGCAAGACTTGATCTGGATGAGCTTTTTCTAACTCTACTAATTCACGATAAAGACGATCATACTCACTATCTGATACAGAAGGGTTATCACTTGTATAATACTCTGTCGCATAGCGATTGAGCAACTCAACGAGCTCTTTCATTCTTTCATTCATAAAACCATTTTACCATAAAAATGACTATAGAAACAATCCTCAAGCTCTAAAAAATAAAATGGGAGTGGGACAGAAATCGGTAATTCTTTAGAATTCGATTTCGTCGTCCCACCTCCGCACAGTTGAGTAGGGCTGTAAAAGCTGATGAAATCTGCGTAGTAGAGCCCACTCAACCACTGCGTCTTGCTCGACAATCCAAAGACAATTGAGAGGCTAGGACTTTTGTCCCAGCCTCTTTATGTTATTTTTTTCGGTTCAAAATAGCGTTCAAAATGATGGCCACTGTACTTGCAATGACGATACCATTTGAGAAGAACATTTGTAATTCTGTTGGTAGAGTATTGAAGAGGTTGCTTCCGTTTAGTCCCACCCCTGCAGCTATAGAAATTGCTGCAATGAGGAAGTTATGTTCATTATGTTCGAAATCCACACGAGACAAGATTTGCATCCCTTGTAGAGAAACAAAACCAAACATGACAAGCATAGCTCCTCCTAAAACAGGACTTGGGATAATCTGAGCTAAGGCACCAAATTTTGGTAAGAGACCAAGTAAGATAAGGAAACCAGCTGCGTAGTAGATTGGCAAGCGAGTACGAATACCTGATAGTTTAACCAAACCAACGTTTTGAGAAAATCCTGTATAAGGGAAGGTATTGAAAATACCACCAAGTAAAACAGCGAGACCTTCAGCACGGTAGCCATTACGGAGACGAGTGCTATCGATTGGATCTTTAGTAATATCAGAGAGTGCAAGATATACACCAGTTGATTCTACCATTGAAACGGTAGCGATAATACACATCATGACAATAGAAGAAATTTCAAATTGTGGAGCACCAAAGTAGAACGGAGTTGGGATATGAACGAGTGGAGCTTCTGCTACTGGAGAGAAGTCAACCAAGCCCATAGCCGCAGCGATGATTGTACCTGCAATCAAACCAATCAAAATTGAAATTGATTTAATGAATCCTTTGGTAAAGATATTAACCAAAAGAATGATGAGAATCGTGATGGATGCTAAAGCTAGACTTTGCCCAGTCGGCTGTTCTACATTGTTTCCCATATTACCGATAGCAACTGGAATCAAGGTTAAACCAATTGTTGTAATGACAGACCCTGTTACGATTGAAGGGAAAAGATTGGCAATCTTAGAAAATACACCTGCAACCAGAACCACATAAATCCCTGAAGCAATTAAGGCCCCAAACATAGCACCACTACCATGACTTTGTCCAATCATGATAAGAGGAGCAACAGACTGGAAGGCTACCCCAAGAACAATAGGTAAACCAACACCAAAATGTTTATTGAGTTGCAATTGTAAGAGAGTTGCAACCCCACACATAAAGATATCTGTCGAAATAAGGTAGGTCAACTGTTGAGCTGAATAACCTAAAGCACCTGCAATCATGATTGGTACTAGAATTGATCCCGAATACATGGCAAGTAAGTGTTGCAAACCAAGAACGGCTGCCTGTGAGTGGTTTTCCTGTTGTTTCATTTGATATCTGCCTCCTTAAAGATAACTTTTCCATTTTCAAAACGCTCTAAACGCGCAAGTGATACTACCTGATGACCTAATTTTTCTAATAATTCACGACCATCTTGGAAGGATTTTTCAATCACGATTCCGATAGCTTCAACATTAGCACCGGCTTGCTCAATAATCTGAATCAGACCTTTAGCAGCTTGCCCATTTGCCAAAAAATCGTCAATAATTAGTACTTTATCTCCAGGAGATAAGAACTTCCCTGCAATAGATACGGTACTCGTAACTTGTTTCGTGAAAGAATAAACTTCAGCAGTTAAAATCCCCTCATTCATAGTGATATTTTTTGCCTTCTTAGCAAAAATCATGGGTACATCCAACTGTTCAGCCACATAAAGAGCTGGTGCAATTCCAGACGCCTCAATGGTTACAACTTTGGTAATACCAGCATTTTTAAAATGCTCTGCAAAGGTACGACCGATTTCTCGCATCAACTTATAATCAACTTGGTGGGTCAAGAAGGAATCCACCTTAAGAATATTCTCACCAAGAATATTCCCATCTTTTAAAATACGTTCCTCTAATAATTTCACAATAACCTCCGAAATAAAAAAGAGACTTACAAAGTAAGTCTCCAAGCTGAAATAGAGACAGCAATCCCCTGTCTTTATCTCTTTTGTGACTTACTCATTGTTAGGTATTTACGGTACCTTGTAGAAACGCCACGCCAATTCGCGACATAAATAAGTAATCTATAATTTAGTGAGCATCCCCATTCCAGATAGAGTTCTTCACAATCACATAATCTACATGTCTAAGATCAGCTACCTTTCGACCTCCAGCATAAGAAATCGAACTTTGCAAATCTTGTTCCATCTCAGTCAGGGTATCCTGTAAATGTCCTTTAGCAGGGAGAAGAATTTTCTTTCCTTCAACATTCTTGTAGGCACCTTTTTGATATTCTGAAGCTGAACCATAGTATTCTTTAAATTGTTTACCATCGACTTCGACTGTTTTACCAGGGCTTTCAATATGACCTGCAAATAGTGAACCAATCATAACCATGCTTGCTCCAAAGCGGATTGACTTAGCAATATCACCGTGTGTACGAATGCCACCATCAGCAATAACCGGTTTACGTGCAGCCTTAGCACACCAACGAAGAGCCGCTAGTTGCCAACCACCAGTACCAAAACCAGTTTTTACCTTAGTGATACATACTTTACCTGGACCAATTCCGACCTTAGTAGCATCAGCACCAGCATTTTCAAGTTCACGCACAGCTTCTGGAGTACCAACGTTACCAGCGATGACAAAGGTATCTGGCAACTCTTTTTTGATGTGCTGAATCATTGAAATCACACTGTCAGCATGTCCATGAGCAATATCAATCGTGATGTACTCTGGAGCATCTTCTTTTAATTGACTAACAAAATCATACTCGTAATCTTTAACACCAACAGAAATCGAAGCAATCAAGCCTTTCTCATGCATGCGTTTCACAAAAGGAATGCGCCCAGCTTCATCAAAGCGGTGCATGATATAGAAATAACCACCTTTTGCAAGTTGTTCTGCAACATCTTCATCCAAAATCGTTTGCATATTAGAGGGAACAACTGGTAATTTAAAGGTGTGCTTCCCTAGTGTCACTTGTGTGTCAGCCTCTGCTCGACTTTGAAGAACACACTTATTAGGAATTAGCTGAATATCTTCATAGTCAAAAATCGGAAATTCGTTTAACATTTCGATGTCTCGTTTCTTTTATAATGACCTACCTATGCTTGCGCATCACTACGCCTTTTCCGACGTTTCCTCTAACGATTATAAACTAAGGTAAAGATTTTGTCAATTATTTTGAAACCTAAAATTTATAACGTTCGGATTTTACTCGTTATTTCATAAAAAATAGAGAGTTTATAGGCTCTCTAATTTTGTTTTATATTATTTTGAAAAATTCTTTCTGACTTCCCTAGCATTTCATAGAATTCGCTGTAGGATGACGCCTTCTGAGGGACTTGGATAGACCACTTTTTAAGCAAGACCCCATAACCTTCAACTTTTCCTATTTCACTACTTACTGTCTGATCTATGCTAGGGAAAATTAAGCCAGCTTTCTCTGCTTGTAAGATATAAGCATAGGAAATCAATTGAAATAGATCATCACGATTGATTCCCTTTTCAGTCAATTCCAGTTTTTTATATTTAGCATCTAAAACGATTTTTAACTCTTTATGATAAAAATCTGGAAATACCTTTCGTTCACTGTTTGAAAATATTGAAATACCACCTATTTTCTCTCTATTCTTTGGATGAACAAAATTTTTAGGCAACAAGGTATGAACATACTCTTCCCAAAGCCAAGCAACATCAAAAAGAATACCATGGATTTTTTGCTCTTGATATCCTAAACCATGCTTTTCACTATTTAGAATCATCAGGCAAAGCTCCTGTAATTTTCTGTACTCTCGAAAATAGGCATGACGAAGAGGTTTGGTTTTATTCATTCTTATAATCTTAGCACGATCAGCGAGTTTATATGAAGGGGTTACACGAATAATTTCAGATACATGTTCTCGACTAGTCGAGATATTATCAAGAACTCCACTCCCTATACTTTTCTGATTCTTCATGTATTCAATCGTGTGACGGATCAGCTGCATGAGGGGATTATCATAGGTGAACTCTCTAGTTGTGTAGGAAATATTTCCTGTGAAAGGAAGATTTTTCTTGAGATGATTTCCTACATCAATCACTCCCTTAACATGACTGTCGTTATGAGAAAAACTCTGGTATTCCTTATAAAGCCCTTTTCGGAGAGCAGCTTGAAGATACTTAGGAAAGAGATACATCAGAAGTTGATAGAGCTTATCTTCACGCGACAAAGCAACATCTAAACTAGTGAGATTGATATTGAGAACTTTCTGCAATAGATAATGTAAAAAATAGTCATCTCTTTCGTTTGAAAAGCGAGAAGAAATGGTTAATTTCTCCTGACCACAACCTAGAAAACCAGTCACATTTCCTGTCTTGATTTTCTGATTGACCGTTTCCAAAATCTTTTGGTCTTTATCCAAGTCAGGAGAATATTGCAGGTCATTTGGAAAAATAAAGATATTGTCTTCTTGAGAAAGATTCTCTAGGGTTCTGTCTAAAAGAACCTGACTAATTTTAGGATATTCTGCGATAAACTCTTCTTTGTTTAAGGTCTGTTGATTGTCAGTTATCTGCATCGTCATCACCAATGTCTAGCTGATTTATTTGCTTATTATTTGCTAAATCAAACGCTTTTTTCAATGTTTTTAGAGTTTCAACTTCCTCATAAGAACCGCGCAGGTAATCTTCCAACAATGGTTTTAGATAATCAGACCAGAGTAATTCAAAGTCAAAATCCACTTCCTTCAATTTAAGGAAATAACTTGGTCCTATATGGTAATGACTATTTAATTCCTGAACCTTTTCAATTTCGGCATTCAAGTTTCTTAGACGAATTTTAGCTTCTTCAGCCTTATCACCAAGAGCATCATCTAGCATGCCTAGTTGGCTTTCAGCAGTAATTTCAACAAAACGGAAACGACGACGCATTGCGAAATCAAAGGTGTCAACTGAGCGGTCGATATCATTCATAGTTCCGATGATATAAACATTTTCGGGGATATAAAACTTTTCATCGTTTTCGTGTAGATTGGCATATTGAGTAGAAACACTCCCCTTTTCACCACGATAGCCAGGGTCGATAGAGAAAAAGAGTTCCCCAAAAATCTTAGAAATCTCACCACGGTTAATCTCATCGATGATGAAAACGAATTTCTTGTCTGTGTCAATTTCTGTTGGAGAAAGGTAGTCTTTGAGACCAAATCTCTTTCTCAATGTTTCTAGGACAGTTTTCCCACCACTTTTGTAGTATTCTTGCTTATTATAATTTTTATCTTTATACAACTCGTAAACATATTTGCGAGGTATTGACCATCCTGGAACACCACTATCATAATTTACTGACAAATTTTGTCTACTATTAACAGATAAGTAAGATGTTTTTGTTATATATTCTTTTTCTTCAGCAACATTTATATATTCTAAGTAAGAATCCCAAGCCTCATCAAAATTATCTTGTCCTCCAATCAATTGGGCTTCTTTTGCTTTCTGACAAAAATCTTTAAAAATACCATCCTGTAGCCTAAACTCAATAGCTCCATCCCCATTTGATACCGGTCTTAACCCCTCCACAAAATCTGTATAGTCATAAGATGGGTGAAACTGAACAAAGCCTATTTGATCTTCGTTACCATCTGTTAATTCTTTGGCAATTTCTTTAGCAAGATAAGTTTTTCCTGTACCAGGAGCACCACGGAGAATGAGGTTTTTGGATTGTAGTAGAGTTTGACTCAATGTATGATAAACCTTATATTCTAGAGACATTTTTTCTTCTTTCTTTTCATTTTCGTCTAAAAATTGTGTTGAATATTCAAATAAGATACTTCCCAACAATGATGGTTCCAGCTCAGGATACTTTTGCAATACGAGTTGACAAATCTCATGATTCTGAAGATAAGGCCCCCCTTGATTTTTTTGAGGAAGTAGCTTGTTCCAGAATCTCTTTTGACTATTCATATTTACCCCTAAAAAAGAATGGTTCTCAGAATAAATACAAAGAAGTTTTGTAACAACTGCAGAACGACCAATAAATTCATTTGTTGACTTTTTCATGTCAAAGATAGGATTATTGAAATCTAACTTTCTACCAGCTTGGATGATCTCATACAAATCCGATTTTAATTTGTTAAATCGGTCTTCTAGTTCTGATTCTGGAATGATTTTATTAGCTTGATTCTTATAGCTTTTGGTATCCTCATTCCAATAAATACCAAATTTTGAAGAGCCTCCTCCACCAATTCCCATAAATAATGAATTGTACTTTCCAGTCTCAAGAGCATAGCAAAAAGAATTACTTTTAGCGCCTTTCCCAATGACATACTCATCAATAGACATAGTTAAAATTCTATCAAGAGGCCATTCATTAAGAAATTCTTCTCTCAATTCTTCATTTTTCAAACTGTATTGTTTCGCAGATTCTCTTAAATTGATTTCATTTTCTTGATACCAATCATAAAAATCTTCTAAACTAACTCTTCTATCTTTCATCAATTAAACTCCTTTTACTGATAATGTTTGAATATTACACTATCTATTAACATATATTTTAAATCTAGAATAACACATACTATTAAAAAAGAAAAGAATTTCTAAAGAAAAAGCCCAGAGTAGAGGGTTTTATCCCCTCATAACACTAGACTCTTTTTTATCTTAATAATACTCGCCTTGACGGTAATCCCATGAGTTAAAGGTATCTGATAGGTGCATCATGATTTTATCAATGTCAAGTCCTTTACGGATCACAACTGGGGCTGGTGAAGTCGAGCGTGCTCCTCCTTGTTCTGGGATGAGTTTGCCGTCCTTATCGACCATAGACACCATCACACCTTGCTCGTAACGTGTCTCAATCGTTTTGTCTGGTTGGATAGATGCCACATAATCGTCTGCTTCGATGACAAGGTCCACTGCCCCTTCGATACGTTGACCGATACCTTCCACCTTACCACGATTTCCTTTCCCAGACGGGTTAGCTGATGAAGCATAAACCATCTTGCCTTCTTCCCAAAGTTTGGCAGCCAATTGTTCCCCGGCTTTCCCGAACTTAATCACAAAACAGCTCGTTCCACGCACGTCAGTCATGAGTTCTTCACGGCCATCACCGTATGCTTTGAGTTTTTCAAAGGCTTCTGGTTTCCAAGGAAGGATACAACCAAGAAGAATATCTTCATCCCAATGTTTTTGGTAGAAGGCTTCGATTTCAGTGTTGAGTTGGGCTAATGCGCGAAGTTCGTCCATGCTACCGCAGAGGACTACTCCTGGTTTGTTACGATTACGCTCTTTAGCTTCAAACTTACGCTCAAGTCCTGCCTTGTCACTTGTCATGATGATGTAACCAACTTTGGTAGGGCAAACGATACATCCACCCTCACCTTTTAAAATGTCATATCCTTCTTGTGAAAGTGTTCCGTCCCATTGAATGTGTTTTGTCATAGTTCTATTTCCTTTTCTATTTTTATGCTATTCTTGCCAGTAGGCTGGGCGTTGTGTTTCATAGGCAGCAATCAAATCTTCATACTGCAAGGTGATACCAATATCATCCAAACCATTTAGAAGCTTGTGTTTCCACTCGCTATCGATTTCGAAGGAGAACTCTCCAACTGGTGAGATGATTATTTGTTGTTTCAAGTCAACAGTTACCTGTTCAGTCGGTTGTAGCTGGGCTAGTTTCTCTCTAACTTCCCTGGGTTGAACGATGGGCAACATGCCATTATTGAGTTCATTATTGTAATGGATATCCCCAAAAGACCCTGCAATTACGACTTTAAAACCATAGTCAGCTAGAGCCCAAGCTGCGTGCTCTCTCGAAGATCCAGCCCCGAAGTTGTCCCCTGTAATGAGAATACTAGCTTTGCGGTACTCGGGTCGATTAAAGACAAAGTCTGGATTCTCAGTATACTGATCGTCCAAATAACGCCAGGCATACATGAGGTACTTACCAAAGCCTTTTTTATCAATCAACTTGAGAAACTGCTTGGGAAGGATTTGGTCGGTATCAATATTGTCATTCATAAGAGGAACTGTTGTTCCCGTAAATACTGTGAATTTATCCATATCCTCTCCTTACTGGGCTTCAGGCAATTGTCGAACATCTACGAAACGACCTGCGATAGCTGCCGCAGCTGCCATGGCCGGACTACAGAGATGGGTCTTAGCCCCAAATCCTTGTCTGTCTTCAAAGTTACGGTTGCTAGTTGAGGCGCAGTGAACACCATCTGGTACTTTATCAGGATTCATCCCGAGGCACATGGAGCAGCCTGGGTCTCTCCATTCGAAGCCGGCATCTAGGAATACCTTGTCCAAACCTAACTTCTCAGCTGCTCGCTTGACTGGTCGAGAGCCCGGAACTACGATTGCTGTTAGATTGGGAGCAATTTTCTTCCCTTGGACAAATCGAGCAGCTAGTTGTAAGTCGCTAAGACGAGCATTGGTGCAAGATCCGATAAAGATGTATCCTAGTTCAATATCTTCTGGCTTCTGACCTGGTTGTAAATCCATGTAATGATAAGCACGTTCATCATTCATATCCTTTATTTCTGGGAAACTACTGTCAAAGTCAACACCCATAGCAGGATTGGTTCCCCAAGTCACCATAGGAGCCAATTCAGAGACATCCATTCGGATAACCTTGTCATAAAGAGCATCGTCATCACTAACCAGTCTTTTCCAATCAGTTACTGCCGCATCAAAATCCTTGGGAACACACTCACGACCCTTGAGATAGTCATAGGTTTTCTGATCTGGATTCATGATGCCCATCTTGGAGCCGAACTCGATAGACATATTGCAGATAGTCATTCGCTCTTCCATACTCAGTGCATCAATCGCTTGTCCACGATATTCCACCACGTAGCCGACACTACAAGCAACGCCGTACTTGGCAATCAAAGCCAGAATAAAATCCTTAGAATAAACTCCTTTTTGGGGAACTCCTGTGAATTCCACCAACATTTTCTTAGGCTTAACTTGCCAGAGTGTCTGAGTAGCAAAGACGTGCTCGACTTCACTGGTTCCAATTCCGAAAGCAATCGCTCCAAATGCTCCGTGAGTTGCTGTATGGCTATCACCACAGACGATGAATTTCCCTGGCTGTGTTCGTCCTGTTTCTGGACCAACCATGTGAACGATACCCTGTTTTTCAGAACCGTGAGCTGCATGTTCAATCCCAAATTCCTCAACGTTTTCAGCCAGTTTATCAATTTGAGCCTTGGAAATCACATCTCGAATATCGTAGATATTGACTGTTGGAACATTGTGGTCAAAGGTAGCAAAGGTTAAATCCGGTCGTCTCAATCTACGCCCCGTATCTCGTAATCCTTGAAAAGCTTGAGGACTGGTCACCTCATGAATATAGTGCTGGTCCACATACATGAGTTGAGGCTGCCCCTCTTCCCCTGTTATGACATGGAGGTCCCACAATTTATCAAAAATCGATTTTCCTGCCATCCATTACCTCCAAATGAAATATAAGGCTACTAATGTAGTCACCATACCAAGAAACCAAACCGTTTTAAAGTACCATTTTCTAGTCTTATGGTGAAATGTGATTCCTGCCAACCAAGCACCAAATCCACCACAGACAAGTGCTATAGTCAAGAGAATTTTCTCAGGGATGCGCCAAGCACCTCTTTTGGCTTTAGATTTATCAATGCCATAGATTATAAAAATCAAAAGGTTCCAAATCAGGATAGCAAAAGTAATTCCTTCATTTAGTTTCATAGTCTTGCGATAATGGCTTCTGTCATTTCCTTGGTCGAAGCCTGTCCTCCTATATCTTTCGTTAAAATTCCAGCTGCCAAACTTGCTTCTACAGCCTGTTCGATTCGCTCTGCATCCTCATTTCGTCTAAAACTATCACGCAACATCATAGCAACTGATAAAATCATGGAAATAGGATTGGCAATGCCTTGACCTGCAATATCAGGAGCTGAACCGTGAATGGGTTCATAGAGGCTTGGTCCATTTTCAGAGTGACTAGCTGATGGCATAACCCCAAGTGTGCCAGATAGAACGCTTGATTCATCAGATAAAATATCTCCGAACAGATTCTCAGTGACGATAACATCAAACTTAGCTGGATTGGTAATCAGGAGCATGGCAGCTGAGTCGACTAGCTGGTGCTCCAAGGTTACGTCGGGGTAATCTTTTGAGACTTCTTCAGCCACTCTTCGCCAGAGTTTTGATGTAGCCAAAACATTTTGCTTATCAATACTGGTAAGGATTTTTCTCCGACTTCTTGCGATTTCAAAAGCCTTACGAATAATCCGCTCTACTTCCTCATAACTATAGTCATTGATATCACGCGCTTTTTTCTCTTCAAGGATATGATCCCCAAAGTAAATCCCTCCTGTCAACTCACGCACTAGGACAAAGTCTACCCCAGCAATTCGTTCAGGTTTGAGAGGCGACAAGTGCTTGAGACTATCAAAGATTTTAACCGGACGAATATTAGCATAGAGATTAAGTTCCTTGCGGAGAGCCAAAAGTCCTTGTTCTGGTCGAACTGTAGCATTATCATACTGAGGACTACCAATGGCGGCTAGGAGGATCGCATCCGCTTCTCTACTTGCCTTGAGAGTTGCTTCTGGTAAGGGATGTCCTACTGCATCAATACCTGCACCTCCAAAAGGACGCTTGTCTATCTCATAGTCAAAGTCTGTTTTTTCGGCTATAGCGGCTAGAACTTCTAAACCAGCTTCCATGATTTCTGGACCGATTCCGTCACCTGCTAGGGCAACAATTTTCTTTGTCATGGTGTTCTCCTTTAAAGACTAGGCATATCTCTGTAAGAGACATTTGGACCAATCTCGCCAGTATTCTCTTTTTGAACAAGGGTATTGGCATTTATGTATGCAATTGCTGAAGCCTTCAGTACATCAAAATCAAGTCCGGCCGCATTAAAAATAGTTTCTGTATCTCTGTTTTCAACAGTAACTAAGACTCGAGCCTGGGCATCAATACCATCTGTTATAGCATCTATTGTATAGGATACCAGACGAACCGATTGGTTAAAGAACTTGTCAATAGCATTAAAAATAGCCTCCACAGAACCTTGTCCAGTGGCATTAAACTCGACCTTCTCACCATCCAAATACGCCAATCTGACTGTGGCTTCAATGTCATTATCCGCGTGAGTTTGAAGCTGCAGATCATCAAAGTGAAAGCCTTCTGGGTTTTCAACCATAGTTCCAGCTACCAGAGCTCGAATATCTGCGTCTGTGACTTCTTGCTTCTTATCTGCTAAGGCTTTGAACTTGGTAAAGAGGGGATTGATATCCTCATCTGTGAAATCTAGGGCCAATTCTTTCAGTTTTTCTACAAAAGCATGGCGCCCAGACAATTTACCAAGTGGCAGACTGTTACTTTTGACACCCACCAACTCTGGTGTGATGATTTCATAGGTAAGTGGGTTTTTAAGAACACCATCCTGGTGAATACCAGATTCGTGAGAAAAGGCATTGCCACCAACGACGGCCTTGTTTTTAGGAACTGGAATACCAGAGAAGCGAGAAACCATTTCAGAGGTATTGATGGTTTCATTTAGAACGATACTTGTCTCTACTTGGTAATAATCTTGACGAATATTGAGAGCCACTGCTATTTCTTCAAGGGCTGCATTGCCAGCTCGCTCCCCGATACCGTTAATGGTTCCCTCAACACGCCCTGCACCGTTCTTAACAGCAGCGAGGCTATTTGCTACCGCCATTCCAAGATCATCATGACAGTGAGGTGAATAGATAATCTGACGATTGGTCTTGACATTCTCAATCAAGTATTTAAAGATAGCTCCATATTCCTCAGGCGTAGTAAATCCAACCGTGTCAGGGATATTAATGTACTTTGCCCCAGCATCCACTGCTGTCTGTACAACTTGTAAGAGGAAATCCAACTCAGTTCTAGTCGCATCTTCAGGAGAGAATTCAACTACTTCAAATTTCGAACGTGCATAGGAAACATGTTCTTTAATAGCTTCCAATATTTCCTCTTTGCTCTTATTCAACTTGAACTCACGATGAATCGGACTGGTTGCGATAAAGACATGGATTTGTGGATACTTGGCATCCTTGAGTGCCTCATAACACGCATCAATATCAGATTTGACAGAACGTGCCAAACCTGTCACTGCAGTTTTCTTCATGGCTTTAGCGATTTCCTGAACTGCTTTAAATGAATCAGGACTAGCCGCTGGAAAACCAGCTTCTATTGCTGAAATACCCCATTTCTCCAGTTGCTTAGCAATGGCAACCTTTTCCTTGATTGAAAAATTGACACCTGGTGTCTGCTCACCATCTCGGAGACTGGTATCTAAAAACTCAACTACACGCATGAGAATTCTCCCTCCACATTTTCGATATAGAAAAAACATCTCGCTCGGAATTCCAAGCGAGATGTTGATTTACTCCCGCTTGGTAAGCCAAACAGGACTAATGCTATTGCACTAGTCCGAGTACCTCAACAACAAAGCAAATTGATTAAACTTAGCTGTTTTCATGTTTGACTTTCTCCTTTGTTTGATGTCTTGTTTAGTATTCTAGCATAGGAAAAAATTCTTGTCAAGAAAAAATCCAATATTTTCTGAAAATTTCTTCAGTAAAGAATATTTTGGTAATTGAATCTATTTGAAAAATCAAACATACAATTTCATTTCTTCGAAGTCAAAAAGTAACTTCTCTCAAATAATTCAAGTACCTTCTCGTCAGTTAGAGTGTCATCGAGTGGAAGACTAATCCAATAGCGTTTATTCATATGAAAGGCTGGATAAATCCCGTTTTGTGAAAGCAAGTCAGCTACTTGATCATGTTTGAGATTGACTGCTTCCACTAATCCTTCTCTCCCCTTATCTAGCCTATCCCAAGGAATTCTCATTAAAATAGCATACCACTTCTGATTATCTTCATGGCGGAGAACCGCCGTATCAGGGGATTTTTCCCATAAGTATTCAAGTTGATTTTCATACATTTCTTGAACTTGAGTCATGATTCTCTTGGTCTGTGGACAGATAAACTCCTGTACTTCAAAACAGGCCTTTCGAATCTCATAAAGTTGCTCTAGGCATGCCTCTCGAACACTTCCGACAAAAGTTCCTCGCATACTTTCCATGTGGACTTGAGGATAGAGTTCACCAGTTTCCTGATCAAAAACCTGAAAAATTAAGTCTCCGTCCACAACTGTGACTTTCATAAGAAAATCACCCTGCAAAATAATTGAACTATAAGTCCATATTCCTTGATCTTCTACAAATCCATACTCTTTAGCCTTTTTACTGTTAAATTGATAGGCTCTAAAAATTTCAAACATAAGCGAAAACTGCTACCAAAAGCTAGCAGTTCCTTTCTATTTTTTAAAAAACAACCTTAGTTCCATGTAATTGTGTCACACCCAGTTGGTCGATAAAGGTTTGACGGTTGTCCATGTCAATGCCTCCGCCCGGTAAGATTTCAATTTTGCCGGCTGCGTGTTCTAAAATTCTATGATAGTGAGCAAGGCGTTTCTCTAGAGAATCGCCTGACACACCAGCTCGAGTCAAGATACGTCTTACCCCAGCCTGGCTGAGCCAGTCAATAGCTTCTAGTTGATCTTGGTCACTTAAGTCGTCAAAAGCCATATGGAAGACAATCTCCATACCTTTAGATGCTGCAATCAATTTCTCAAGATTGACTTTGTCCAATTTTTTATCTGCTGTTAATGCACCAAAGACAATCCCTTGGCTACCTGCCTGAGCAGTAAGACGAATATCGTCGAGCATAATAGCAATTTCTAGGTCATTGTAGACAAAATCACCACCACGTGGGCGAATCATAGTCATGATAGTCGTATCGTACTTAGCTGCCAGTTCCACAGCTGCCTTGGTAACTCCGTAGCTTGGTGTTGTTCCACCAACTGCCAAATTATCACAAAGCTCAATACGACGAGCTCCTGCCTGCATAGCTTTTTCAAGCAAGGTCACATTTTCAGCACAAAATTCGTAAATCATTTGATACTCCTTGAAGGTTTCTTTGATATTATTATATCATATTATTCTTAGCATCCTCTGTTTTTTATCAAGGGAAATCAAACCTTTTTAAAACTAATCTTTATCTGGTATGACCTTAAAGAGATAATAGGTTATAAATACTGTTAAGCAACCTAAAGCAATTTTTACAGGTAAAAGAGGAGCAAAATAAATGGAGATTCCCATCAAGATATAAATCGAAACAATAATCTTCTTCTTACGTTCACGCGAAATAGACTTCGTTTCTCTAAAGTCCGCAACATAAGTTTGGTAAAGCTTTGTATGATAGAGCCAATCCTCAAAACGTTTAGAAGATTTTGAAAAACAGGCAATTGACAATAAAAGAAAGGGGGTTGTTGGTAATAAAGGTAAGGCCACACCAATTATGGCTAAAGCTAATGAGATGAATCCAATACTGAGATAAATGATGCGCATATTGACTCCTAGTTAAGATTAATGTTCTTCTAGTTTCCCATAAAATGATGAGATCTGTCAAGTTATAACTTAAAAGGACTGAAAACAGTAGTTCAGTCCTTTTACAATTATTTAATTTTTTCTTCTTCGTAGTCACCATTGCTACATACAATTTGTTTGCCTCCACCACGGATTTTCTTCTCCATGAGGAAATGACCACATTTTGGACAATCACGCCCAACAGGCTTATCCCAAGAAGTAAATTCACATTCTGGATAACGATTGCACCCGTAGAAAATACGATTACGCTTGGTTTTACGTTCGATAATTTGGCCTTGATGACAGTTGGGACAAGTTACCCCAATTTCTTTTACAATTGCTTGTGTGTGGCGGCAATCTGGGAAATTGCTACATGCGTAAAACTTACCGAAGCGTCCAATCTTAATCACCATTGGACTTCCACAAACTTCACAGTCAAATCCTGCCGGCTCATCCTTGATTTGAATTTTTTCCATCTCTGCTTCAGCTTTTGCAACCTCTTTAGAGAATGGTTTGTAAAATTCATCAATAACTCGTTGCCATTGTTCTTTACCGACCTCAACATCATCCAGTTTCCCTTCCATCTCAGCGGTAAACTTCACATTAACAATGTCTGGGAAGTATTCGACAATTAGCTTGTTAACGACTTGTCCTAGATCAGTTGGTTCAAAGCGTTTAGATGCGAGTCTTACATAGTAACGTTTTTGAATTGTCTCAATGGTTGGAGCATAAGTAGATGGACGTCCAACTCCATTTTCTTCTAAAGTTTTAATCAGAGTTGCTTCTGAATATCGTGCAGGCGGTTGTGTGAAATGTTGTTCAGGTTTGCTATTGACCTGTTTGACCACATCTCCTACTTTCATATCTGGCAACATCTTATTCTTATCAGAATCATTGTAAATCGCCAAATAACCATCAAATTTGACCTGACTACCATTTGCTGCAAATTGAACACCATTTTGTGACAGCTTCACAGCCATGGTATCAAAAATCGCACCAGTCATCTGACTCGCTACAAAGCGATTCCAGATAAGCGTATAGAGTTTGAGTTGGTCTTTATCCAAGTACTTAGCAATCTTTTCAGGTGTATTGAAAACACTTGATGGTCGGATAGCTTCATGGGCATCCTGAGCACCAGAAGCATTTTTCACCTTACTTCCATGCTTAGAGTACTTGCTACCAAAACGTTCATTGATGTAGCTTGCTGCTTCATTCTGTGCAACCGGACTGATACGAGTTGAGTCCGTACGCATGTATGTAATCAAACCTTGTACACCCGTACCAATATTAATTCCCTCATAGAGCTGTTGGGCAACCATCATGGTCTTACGAGTACGGAAGTTAATCTTATTTGCCGCATCCATCTGCATGGTTGATGTTGTATAAGGTAGCGGTGCATTACGTTTACGCTCTTTTTTATCAACCTGTTCCACTGTGAAGTCTTTGCTAGTAAGATGAGATAAAACTTCTTTTACCTTTTCATTAGTAGCAAGCTTCATCTTCTTCCCATTCATACCATAGAAAGAAGCTTGGAACTGCTTGGTTCCCTTTTTAAAAACTCCATCAATAGTCCAATATTCTTCGGGTTGGAAGGCATTAATCTCATTTTCCCGATCAATGATTAGCTTAAGAGCAACAGACTGAACACGCCCTGCTGATAAGCCTTTTTTAACCTTTTTCCAAAGAATTGGTGAAATTGAATACCCCACTAAACGGTCCAAAACACGACGGGCTTGTTGGGCATCGACCAAATTCATATTGATTTTACGAGGTTCTTTAAAGGCATTCTTAACTGCATCTTTAGTAATCTCGTTGAAAACAACACGATTAGTATCATTCTCATCCAATTCGAGAATATGCGCTAAATGCCAAGAAATAGCTTCTCCTTCGCGGTCCGGGTCACTCGCTAGAAAGACTTTATTTGCCTTCTTAGCTTCTTTTTTCAAATCATTGATGAGAGGACCTTTCCCACGGATATTGATATATTGCGGTTCGTAATTATTTTCCACATCGACTGACATACTTGACTTTTTCAAATCACGAATATGTCCCACGCTGGCCAAAACCTTATAATTGCGTCCCAGATATTTTTCAATCGTTTTTGCCTTAGCGGGAGACTCCACGATTACAAGATTTTTTTTACTTGTTGATTTTTTCTTTTTGGTTGCCGTTGCCACTGTATCACACCTTCTCAAAGTAATAAACTTTATAAAGTGTAAACCATTTTTAAAAACCTGTCAAGACATAACTCCCATATAATAGAAGAAAAGTTTGCACAATGAAATCATTTTACTCGTTAAAATTCAAATTCTGCTAGAATGTCTTGCCCGCATGTTGCTAACTTTGCCCCTTCTTGGATCAAATGATGACAACCGTCTGAACGCCCATCTAAAATTGAACCCGGAATTGCAAAAACATCTCTTCCTTCTTCCATCGCTCGCTCACAAGTGATTAAGCTACCAGATCTCATTTTAGCTTCTACAACGATGACCCCTCTACATAAACCCGCAATCATACGATTTCGTGCAGGAAAGTGATATTTTAAAGGTTCTTCTCCTGGACCGTACTCAGATAATAATAAATGATGTTCTCCAATATATTCTTGAAGGCGTTTATTGGAACGTGGATAATAGACATCTAAACCAGTCCCAATAATTCCAATCGTTTTGCCTCCAGTTTGTAGAACAGACATATGGGCAGCTGTATCTATTCCCCTAGCAAGTCCACTCACCACAACCAATTCATTTTCCAATTCTTCAATGACTTTACGGACTGACTTCGTTCCTGTTTGGCTACAAGATCGACTGCCTACAACCGCAATCTTGGGTAGTTTTAATAGATTGAGGTCTCCTTTGTAAAAAAGCAATACAGGAGCATCATAAATTTCACTAAGTGAAATTGGATAAACATCATCCAAAATCGAAAACGATGGAAACTTTTCAAAATCTTTCTTTAACCGTTCCATGCTCTCAAAAGTTAATTTATGATAACGCTCCATAAAAACGACTGGATTACGACACTCTGAGGCTTCAGCGATGGTCTCTAAACTCAATTCCTGATCATAAATTTCTCCGTATTGAAGTACTTTCAGAACCTGCTGATTACTTAAGCCTGCTTGCTTTAACTTATAAATCTCAAAATTATCAATCTTAATCTTCATGATTAACTCCTTGTTATCTTATCTTTATATATATATTCGTAAAAAAAGAAAAAAACTTCAAAACAATTTTACTTGTTAGGAAGTTTCTATCTCTGTTTATGATGTTAGTAATCAGGTCGAAGAACTCCAGTGACAGTCGCCTTAGTTGCTTCGTAGTCCCCATCAATAACAACCTTGATAATGCGTTTAGCATCCTCTTCTGGTGTAGGAACCAATGGTAGACGAGTTGGTCCGGCTTCAAATCCCATATAGTTAAGGACTGCCTTAACAGGTGCAGGGCTTGGATATGAGAAGAGAGCATTGACCTTAGGAATAAATTTACGCTGAATAGCTGCTGCTTTCTTCATATCACTCTCTTCAATCGCAGTGAACATGTCATGCATTTCATCACCATTGGTATGAGAAGCAACCGAGATGACTCCGTCAGCACCAAGGTTCATTGCATGGAAAGCATCTCCATCTTCACCAGTGTAAATCAAGAATTCGTCTGGTTTGTGCTCAATCAAATAAGCCATATTTGCAAGGCTAGTACATTCCTTGACACCAATGATATTTGGATGTTCTGCTAGGCGAAGCATGGTCTCTGGCGTCAATTCTACTACTACACGACCCGGAATATTATAGATAATAATTGGCAAGTCAGAAGCGTCTGCAATAGCTTTAAAGTGCTGGTACATACCTTCTTGGGATGGCTTATTATAGTATGGAACAATAGCAAGACCAGCTGCAAAACCGCCAAATTCTGCCACTTCTTTAACAAACTCTATAGAGTCTCGAGTATCATTGGTACCAACACCAGCAATTAAAGGGACACGACCATTGACAACCTTTTGAACAGCTGCAAAAAGCTCCAGTTCCTCATCGTGTGTCAAGGTTGGACTTTCAGCAGTAGTTCCCGCCAAGAGAATTCCATCTGTATGATGATCCAATAAATGTTCAATCAACTTTGGAATGGCATCGAAATTGATAGAACCATCTTCATGAAAAGGAGTAATAAAGGCCGTAATAATTTTACAATCTTTTAAATCTTGATAAGACATCGGAAAACCTTTCTCTATAAGAAAGAGGCTGGGGCATACTTGCCTTTGCCTCCTGTTCTGTAAGTAAAATAAGTAGATTCGCTAAATAGCAACGGCGAAATCAAACTCTTCGAGTTACTGATTTCTGAATCATGGCGCAGTGGTTGATTGCTCAAAGCAATGCTTTGAGGTAGCAGATAAGACTTACGAAGTAAGTGCTTCCTTAAGTTTTAACACGCTATCAAATCCCTAAAAGTATCCTAATCAACTGTGCGGGGGCGAAACTACGAAATCAAACTCTTCGAGTTACTGATTTCTGTTTCGCTCCCTATTTCAATTCAAATTTCAATTCTGATGTTGGGCGTACAAGTCCACGTTCGTGAAGGGTTTCTGCAATTTGGACTGAGTTCCAAGCTGCTCCTTTAAGAAGGTTGTCAGATACTACCCACATATGAATACCTTTTTCAGCATCCAAGTCTTTACGGATACGTCCGACAAAGGTTTCGCGAGAACCAACCGCATTGATAGCTTGTGGATAGATTTGGTGAGCCACATCGTCTTCAAGAACTGCACCCGGAAAGGCAGCAATAGCAGCTTTGACTTCATCGATCGGAGCCACTTCTTTTGTTTCAATATAAACTGACTCAGAGTGAGCTGACAAGACAGGAATACGCACGCAAGTTGCTGAAACGGCCATGCTATCATCTTCCATGATTTTCTTAGTTTCCTTTGTCATCTTCATTTCTTCATAAGTGTAGTCATTATCAGTGAAGACATCAATTTGTGGAAGAGCATTAAAGGCGATTGGATAGTGTTTCTTATCGCCGCCTGATGGCAAGATTTCTGCATGCAAATCACGTGGGTTTACGCCGTCATTCAAGACTTCACGAAGTTCACGTTGGGTTTCAAGGATAGCACCCATACCAGCCCCTGAAACAGCCTGGTAAGTTGAAACAATGATACGGTCCAAGCCCCATTTTTGACGAACTGGTTCAAGAGCCACCATCATTTGGATGGTTGAACAGTTAGGGCAGGCGATGATTCCGTTATGTGCATCAAGCGCATGTGCATTGACCTCAGGTACAACCAAAGGTACATCTGGGTTTTGACGGAAGTAAGATGTATTATCAACCACTACTGCACCTGCTTTAACGGCGTATGGTGCATATTTAGCAGAGGTAGATCCACCAGCTGAGAAAAGTGCGATATCAACGCCTTCAAAAGCATCTTCTGTCGTTTCTTCAATAGTTACATCTTGCCCTTTGAATTGCAAAACTTTTCCTGCCGAACGTGCAGACGCCAAATAGCGAATCTTATCAATTGGAAGAGTAGATTCTTCCAACATTTTGATCATTTGAGCACCAACGGCACCAGTAGCACCGACAACAGCAACTGTGTATCCCATAACAAACCTCTTTCGGAATTTTCTAAAAATTTCTATAATAGAAACATTATACTACTTTTTAAAAAAAATGAAAAGTCTTTACCCTATCTATTTTCTTAAAAATAACAAGAAAAAGGCCCGCTATCACTAGCGAACCATTCTACTTATCTTACTGATTAATATCTTTGTTTATAAGGCTTATTAAAGGCTTCCAAGACATCTGATGGAGAATCTGAATAGGCTTTAACTTCCTTAAAGATACCCTTGACAATAATTCGTTCAGTCTCATTATAGTCAACACAAGTTACTAAGGTAATTTCTCTAACACCCGTCCGGTCTTCAATCTCATCAACCCTATCAGGTGTAACACGCTTAACCTCAGTAATTTCATAGGTATAAACCTTCTCTTTGTCAGTCAGATAAATCTTCATACCTGCTTTAGCATTCACCAAAGGCGAGAAGAGCATCTGACTTGCATTTTCAGCAGTGAAGATATGGTGACTAGCAAGTGAATAATTTCCCTCACCCATTTTTTGATCTGGTTTCATAGTACCTGCTCCATAGAACAGGTTCACATTGTCCAAACCTTTAAAGATTGGCAAGTTGATTTCTACTTCAGGAATTGCAATTCCACCAATAACAGGTAACTGTTGTGCATCCCATTGGGATGATAAAACAGCCTCCGAAGAAATAGCCTTAACGGAATCAAAATCAAAATTTCCTTCCACTTTAAGGTTTTCATCAATATTTTCCTTAGTTACCTGACTAACTTGATATTTGTTAGTATTCCAAACCATAAAGATATTACGAATTTTCGAATTAAAAATCAAAGCTAGAGACAAAAGGATTAGAAATCCAGCCAAAATATTAATCAGCAGATTCTTACGCTTATTTTTTTTATTTTTCGTTCTTTTTTGAGACATTATTCTTCACTTTCTGTTTCGTTTTCTGCCCCAACTTCTTCCTTCTCTGCCGCTGCAACACTTGTAAAGGTTACGATCTTAGCATTTTCATCCAAACGCATAACCTTAACTCCCATAGTTGAACGTCCAGTTTGTGAAATATTGGCAACATTCGTTCGAATCATGACACCCGTATCGGTGATAACCATCAAGTCTTCATCGCCTTTTACTGTGAGAAGGCCTGCAAGTGGACCATTTTTATCAGTAATATTAGCGGTTTTCATACCTTTACCAGCACGACCTTTAGTTGGATATTCAGTGGCAACTGTACGCTTACCGTATCCTTTTTCGGTGATAATAAGGACCTCATCTTTGTCAGTGATTACTCTAGCTCCAACTACAGCATCACCTTCACGAAGATTTACCCCTTTAACACCTGTAGCACTACGACTCATACTGCGAACTGAAGACTGGTTGAAACGAACTGCATAACCTAATTTAGTACCGATGATGATGTCCGTATCGTCTTGAGTAAGAAGAACATTAATCAATTCATCTTCATCTTTCAGATTGATAGCTTTGAGACCATTTTGACGAATGTTGGCAAAATCTTTAACGCTAGTTCTCTTAACGATTCCTGCACGAGTTGTAAAGAAGAGATAGGCATCATCACTACGTTCTGATTCGACATTGATAATAGTCTGAATACTTTCTCCCTCATCTAGTTTCAAGAGGTTAACAACAGGCAATCCTTTAGCTGTACGACCGTATTCAGGAATTTCATATCCCTTCAGTCGGTAGACACGCCCCTTGTTGGTAAAGAAGAGCAAGTGATCATGAGTACTTGTTGAAACCAACTCACAAACAAAATCATCGTCCTTGACTCCTGTCCCTTGAACCCCACGTCCACCACGTTTCTGAGCGGTAAACTCGTCTTGGTCCAAACGTTTGATGTAGCCTTTATTTGATAGAGTGATGAGAACATCAGTTTCTTCAATCAAGTCTTCATCTTCAAGCGTTAAGACTTCACCAACCATCAACTCTGTACGACGTTTATCTCCAAACTTGCGTTTGACTTCATCCAATTCTTCTTTGATGATTTGGGCAACGCGTTCTGGTTTTGCAAGAATATCTGCCAAGTCAGCAATCAAAGCAATAAGGTCATCATACTCAGATTGAATCTTATCACGTTCCAATCCTGTCAAACGACGGAGACGCATGTCTAGGATTGCTTGGCTTTGACGTTCAGATAGCTTGAACTTGCTCATCAATTCTGCTTGAGCTTCTTCGTCAGTCTGGCTTGCACGGATGATACGAATGACTTCATCAATATAATCTAGTGCAATCAAGAGACCTTCTAAGATGTGTGCGCGTGCCTCAGCTTTTTCTTTGTCAAATTGAGTACGACGAGTCACTACTTCTTTTTGGTGCTCAATATAGGCATCTAAGATTTGGCGAAGAGACAGAATCTTTGGCACACCATTTTGGATAGCCAACATATTAAAGCCAAAGCTGGTCTGCATCTGAGTCATCTTGAATAGATTGTTCAAAATAACATTGGCTGATGCATCACGTCTAACTTCAATAACAAAGCGGACACCTTCACGGTTAGATTCGTCACGAACAGCTGTAATTCCTTCAATACGTTTCTCTTGAACTAGACGCACAATATGTTCATGTACTTTAGTTTTGTTGACCATATAAGGGAATTCAGTAACAACGATACGTTCGCGACCCGTTTTAGTTTCCTCGATTTCTGTACGAGAACGAAGGACAATAGAACCTTTACCAGTCTCGTATGCCTTATGAATACCTGATTTCCCCATAACAAGGGCACCAGTTGGGAAATCTGGACCAGGCAGTACTTCCATTAAATCTTTGGTTGTAACTTCTGGGTTATCCATGACCAACTTAACAGCATCAATCGTTTCACCCAAGTTATGTGGTGGGATATTGGTCGCCATACCAACGGCAATACCTGTAGCACCATTAACTAAAAGATTTGGAAAACGAGCTGGCAAAACAACAGGTTCGCGTTCATTGGCATCGTAGTTATCAACGAAATCAACTGTATTTTTATTGATGTCGCGAAGCATTTCAAGAGCAATCTTACTCATACGTGCTTCGGTATAACGCTGAGCGGCAGCACCATCACCGTCCATGGAACCAAAGTTACCATGCCCGTCTACAAGCATGTAGCGATAACTCCACCATTGCGCCATACGAACCATAGCTTCATAGATTGATGAGTCTCCGTGTGGGTGGTATTTACCCATAACATCCCCTGTAATACGGGCAGATTTCTTATGAGGTTTATCAGGGGTAACTCCTAATTCGTTCATTCCGTACAAAATACGACGATGAACAGGTTTCAATCCATCACGAACATCAGGAAGAGCACGCGAGACGATTACACTCATGGCGTAGTCGATAAAGCTGGTCTTCATCTCCTTTGTCAGATTGACATTCACTAGATTTTTATCTTGCATTAAAAAATGCCTCATTTCACTATTAGTAACTAGATATATTATACCATAGTTTAGCCTAAATTTCAGTCTTTGAACACTTAAAACGTTTACTTCAATAACTGGATGGTATATCCGTGACAAAGCTATCTAAAAGTGATAAAATGAAATCAAATAGGGAATTTCCCTTAAAAAAACAAAGGAGATGTTTAGACAAATGACAGCAACTAAACAACACAAAAAAGTTATCCTCGTCGGTGACGGTGCCGTAGGTTCTTCTTACGCTTTTGCCCTCGTTACACAAGGAATTGCACAAGAACTTGGTATCATTGAAATTCCACAATTGTTTGAAAAAGCAGTTGGTGATGCTGAAGACCTTAGCCACGCGCTTGCGTTTACTTCACCTAAGAAAATCTATGCAGCTAAGTATGAAGACTGTGCGGATGCGGACCTTGTAGTTATCACTGCTGGAGCTCCACAAAAACCAGGTGAAACTCGTCTTGATCTAGTAGGTAAAAACCTTGCTATCAACAAATCAATCGTTGAACAAGTTGTTGCATCTGGATTTGACGGTATCTTCCTTGTTGCTGCTAACCCAGTTGACATCTTGACTTACTCAACATGGAAATTCTCAGGTTTCCCTAAAGAACGCGTTATCGGTTCAGGTACTTCACTTGACTCAGCTCGTTTCCGTCAAGCACTTGCTGAAACTATCGGTGTTGATGCACGTTCAGTTCACGCCTACATCATGGGTGAGCACGGTGACTCTGAGTTTGCAGTTTGGTCACACGCTAACGTTGCCGGTGTAAAATTGGAACAATGGTTGCAAGCTAACCGTGATTTGAATGAAGCTGATCTTGTTGAACTCTTCATCTCAGTTCGTGACGCAGCTTACTCAATCATCAACAAAAAGGGTGCAACCTACTACGGTATCGCTGTTGCCCTAGCTCGTATTACAAAAGCAATTCTTGACGATGAAAATGCAGTTCTTCCACTTTCAGTCTTCCAAGAAGGTCAATACGGTGTTGAAAACGTCTTTATCGGTCAACCAGCTATCGTTGGTGCGCACGGTATCGTTCGCCCAGTTAACATCCCATTGAACGACGCTGAAACTCAAAAAATGCAACTTTCTGCTCGTGAATTGCAAGAAATTATTGACGAAGCATGGAAAAACCCAGAATTCCAAGCTGCTTCTAAAAACTAATTTCATTTAATTTTTAAAAAAAAGAAATGTCTAGACAAAACAGTCTAGACATTTTTTATATGACTTTAATCCATTTGAGCAAAAGCTGCTTCTGCATCAGCATTACTGATTGCTCCTATTTGAATCTTGGCGATTTTACCATTTGAATCAATTAGAAATTCTGTTGGAATGCTTCGAATCTGATAGGCTTGGAAGGTAGCTCCTTGCGTATCATACAAGACTGGTATATCCTTGTAACCTTGATCCTGATACCATTTTGGAAATTGTTCTATTGATTTTTCACCTTGTAAACCTGGTGCAATGACAGATAATATTTCAAAACCACGATCTTCTTTGGCAGCAAGATCCATCAATTCTGGCATACTCTTTTTACAAGGTCCGCACCAAGATGCCCAGAATTTAAGATAGACTTTTTTACCTTTAAAGTCAGATAGTTTGACCTCTTTTCCGTCCATTGATTGGAGCGTGAAATCAGGCGCTTCTGCCCCTACAGCTATTTGCTTAACAGTTGCTTGCTGCTGGGGCTGACTTGTTTGATTTTCTTGACTTGATTTTTCCTCTCCCTTGCTACAAGCAATCAGAAGAAATAGGGATAAGACACTAAGTCCAAAATAGATAATTTTTTTCATATGTAACTCCTTTTATCCGAATATTCCAGATAATACATTTAGCTGTCCGAGCATCAGTAAAATTCCCATGAGAATAATCAGTAAACCACCGATTTTCTTCAATAAGACTATGTGAGATTTGATTTTACTAAAGTAGGGCATGATGAGTTCTGAAGTCAATGCCAATAACAAGAATGGTAATGCCATCCCTAAAGTATATACTAGAGTTAATAAAGCTCCCTGGAAAGCTCCATTTCCTCCTGACGCAGCTAGTGCTAATACAGAGCTTAAAACTGGACCAATACAAGGAGTCCAACCAAAGCTGAAGCTTATACCTAGTAAAAAGGCCGATAGATATTTACTAGACTGTTTTTTCTTAAATGTAACGGTTTTTTGAATCTCTAATTTCCGTAGATGAAGGATTTCCATCTGATGCAAGCCTAGTATGATAATCATGACTCCCATCACATAACGGAACCAGTCAGCGTAGAGTAAATTCCCCAGATATCCTGCTCCAAACCCTAGAATAAAAAAGATGAGAGAGATACCAGCAATAAAACAGAGTGTTCGAATCAACCCAGACCATGACACATCTTTTCCAAAAAATCGAAATGTCGTTGACTTTTCCTCATTATCTAACAAGACCCCAGCATAAACCGGTAACAAGGGAAAGATACATGGAGAAAAGAATGACAAAACTCCGGCTAGAAAGACCGAAGAAAAAAATAAAATACTTTCCAAGTAAAAACCTTCTTTCAACTATTCATCATCTATTTTACTATAAAAGAAAACGTTTGTAAGATATCTGCTACGTAAATTTAATTTCAACTTTAAGAAACAAAAAAGGAGCCTAGCTCCTTTTTTTGATTAATAGGTTCCTTCTTCACCTTGACTTGTCAAGATTACAGGACCATCTTTGGTAATAACAAATTGATGCTCGTACTGACATGATAAACCACCATCAATGGTTTTGTGAGCCCAACCTGTTTTCATATCTGTATCGATTTCCCAATCACCTGTGTTAATCATAGGTTCGATGGTTAAAACCATGCCTTCACGAAGGCGAAGACCACGACCTGCGATACCGTAGTTTGGAACCATTGGTTCTTCATGCATGGTTGGACCAACACCGTGCCCTACGAGGTCACGAACAACACCGTATCCACGACTTTCAGCATATTCTTGAATAGCTGCACCGATATCACCGATACGGTTGCCGACAACAGCCTTCTCGATTCCTTTATACATAGCTTCTTTGGTCACGTCCATCAAGTTTTTAACTTCTTCCGATGGTGTTCCTACAGCGTAAGCCCAACAAGAATCAGCTAGACCACCCGTAAAGCTTTGAGTATACTTTTTAACTTGTTTCACATTATTAAAATTCAATTTAGAAACATCAAGATCTGATTTTGCAATTGGTCCACCCAGGACCATATCAACCTTGAGAAGATCACCCTCTTTGAGGATATAATGACGAGGGAAGGCGTGTGCTACTTCGTCATTGAGCGAACAGCAGGTTGCATAGGGATAGTCCATAATGGCCCCATCAACACCAATCTGTAGTGGAAGGAAATTCTCTTCTTTACAACGACGGCGAACATACTCTTCTACTTCCCACATATCTACGCCTGGCTTGATGATTTCACGCAAGCCAATATGTATGCTGGCAAGAAAATCACCGGCCTTATCCATAGCTTCGATTTCTCTAGCTGATTTTAATGTAATCATGTTTACTCCTAGATTCTAATTAATTTTTACAGTTACATTTGCTTTAGATACTATTTGATGATTGAGATAAATATCATAATCGATAATAGCCGATCGTCTCGTATGATGAATAATTCTAGCTTGAATCCGTAGAACATCATCAATCTGAACAGCCTGTAAGAAGTAAATCAACATTTGTTCAATGATGAGGTTACGCCCACTATTCACGACCAAGTCTTGTGTCATATGAGTCAAGATTTCTGAAAGAACACCATTAGCTAGAACACCATTTTTTTCTAACATGAAGGGTTCAACTGTAATAACAACTTCATCGTGATGATAAGACAACTTCTGTCCTATCTGTTCTGAAAAGGTTGGTAGTGTTGAAACCTGAGAACGACTCATTTTCTCCATGACATCACGTCTAGTAATGACACCAAGTAAGGTTTGATTGCTCCGTACTACAGGTACCATTTCAAAATCTTCAGCAATCATTCTCTGGCTCACGTTAGCAATATTTGTTGCTAAACCGGTCATGTAGACAGATCTTGTCATGACCTTATCAATGGTAGTCCCGGGTGATTTATCTCCAGCATCTCGCATGGTTACCACACCCACAACAACCTTGTGTTGATTGATAACAGGAAAGCGACTACTTCTATTCTTACGAACTAAATCTAAATAATCCTTTACAGTATCCGTTTCCTGTAAGAAACCATATTCATGACAAGTACGATAGATTTTTTCAACCGTTAAAATATCTGTCTTGATTTGAACATTTGACAAAGCTCGGTTAATCACGGTTGCAATCGTAAATGTGTCATGTTTACTACGTAACACTGGGATGTTTTTCTTATTAGCAGCAGCCAAAACATCTTTATGAACTTCAAATCCACCGGTTACCAAGACTGCATTTTCATTTTCAAGTGCCAATAATTGGATTCGTGTTCTATCTCCGACAATGAGTAGACCACCATCATGAAGATAAGAAAGAATATTCTTTTCTGTCATCGCTCCGATAGAGAATTTACTAAATTCTCTATCGAGACCAGCCTGACCAGCTAAAACTTCCGAACCAGTGACTTCTGCAATTTCTGCAAAGGTCAGTCTCTCAATAGCAACTTTTTTTGACTTGACACGGATAGTTCCACTTCGAGGACGTGTTTCAACCAATCCTCTATTTTCGGCTTCTTTGATAGCACGATAGGCTGTACCGTCACTCACTCCAAGTCTATTTGAAATACTTCGAACACTGACGCGTTTTCCGACTGGTAATTCTTCTAAATAAGCTAAAATTTCTTGGTGTTTACTCATTTAGCTCTCCTTTTGTATAGCGAAATTCTAGATAATCTCGCATCTTGCGAGTATATCGATCACTACCTTTGAAACGACGATATAGAACAAAGCCTGATTTTTGTGCAACCTTTTGACTAGCACTATTTTCTAGATGCGTCACAATCGAAAGTTGCTTTAATTCAAACTGATTCATAGACAAATCGCGTAATTTAGTCACTGCTTCAGTCATATATCCCTGAGACCAATAGTCTTTCCTTAAAAAATAGCCAATTTCCGCTTCTTTCCGTATTTCATCTAGCTTTTCAAACTTGATAGCTCCAATCATTTTTTGGTCTTTTTGATCACAAATAGCCCAAATCCCTAATGGTGATTTCATAAAGTAGTTAGCAAGAGCATATTGACTTTCCTCAATGCTAGCTTGCGTAGGAAAAATAAATTGGAGATTTTCAGGATCTGATGCTAGTTGATGAAAGTCATCTACATCCGTAAAAAAGAATGGACGGAAATACAAACGTTCCGTCTCATAGAAAGAATACATTGCTAATTTTGTCCAGATATTCATTGTGTTCCTCAAAATGACTAATCTTCGATTAGCTCAATATCTGCTCCAAGGTTACGTAATTTTTCAATAATGTTTGAGTAGCCTCTTAAAATGAACTCTACACTAGTAATCTCTGTTTTACCTTCAGCCATTAATCCGGCAATCACCAAGGCTGCTCCTGCACGTAAGTCAGTCGCTCTTACACTTGCACCGTGTAAAGGATTGCCACCCTTATAGAAAATGTGATCATTGGTTGTCGTAATATCTGCGTTCATTTTAGCTAATTCAAAGACATGATTCACACGTTTTTCATAGATTGTATCAATCAGTGTTCCTCGCCCTTCTGCTTTTAAAAGAAGAGGAGTAATTGGCTGTTGAAGGTCTGTCGCAAATCCAGGATATGGAGCTGTTTTGATATTTACAGCCTTGAGATTTGTTTGTTCTTCAACGTAGATACTATCTTCAGAAACTGTCATATGAACACCCATTTCTTCAAGTTTCGCAATGAAACCTTCTAAATGTTCATAAAGTACATTGTTGATACGAATTCCTTGGCCCACAGCAGCAGCCATTGCAATATAAGTCCCTGCTTCAATACGGTCAGGAATAACTTGGTGTCGAGTTCCATGGAGTGTTTCAACACCATCAATTGTGATTATATCTGTACCTGCACCACGAATATGAGCTCCCATATTGTTTAGCAAAGTAGCTACATCAATGATTTCAGGCTCACGAGCAGCATTTTCAATGACTGTACGTCCTTGGGCTTTTACCGCTGCAAGCATCGTATTAATCGTTGCTCCAACACTTACAGTATCCATGTAGATGTGTGCCCCTTGCAACCTAGAACCATTTGTTGAGAGATTCATATTGTCTCCCTCATAGGTCGTTTTAGCACCCATTGCTTCAAAGGCTTTCAAGTGTAAGTCAATTGGACGAGGGCCCAAATCGCATCCACCAGGTAAACCTACTGTTGCTTCACCGAAACGTCCAAGAAGGCTACCATAAAAATAATAAGATGCACGAAGACTGTTGATTTTCCCGTATGGCATTGGTTTATTTTGAACACCACGAGGGTCAATCTCTAGAACATCGTCATAGCGCTTTACACTAGCACCCATAATTTCCATAATATCAACCAAGCTAGCGACATCAGAGATGTCTGGAACACAGTCCAAAATAACAACATCATCTGATAAAATAATAGCAGGAATCAGGGCTACCACACTATTTTTTGCACCGCTAATGGTAATCTCACCCTTTAATGGACGTCCACCGTTAATGACAATTTTTTTCATTATTTTATATATACTCTTTCACTATTTATTCATAAGGTCTCACCCTATATTATACCATATTTCTTTCTTATTATCTATGATTATAGATTAAATAAGTTTCTTAAAAGGAAATTGATTCTAATAGCTTCCGAAGAATTTTTTTATATTTTCCTTCTCTTGTTTGAATCAAAAAAAGCTTTCCGAAAAATTCGGAAAGCTTTGTTTAGTGCTCTTTTAAGCATCCTCGCCTTTTTATTTCAAGGCTCGGGATAAAAAGGTTCACTGGACCTTTTTATTTAGCGATTGGGTAAACAGAAACTTGTTTCTTATCGCGACCTTTACGTTCGAAACGTACTACGCCTTCAACTTTAGCGAACAAAGTATCGTCTCCACCACGTCCAACGTTTACACCTGGATAG
Organism: Streptococcus sp. Z554; assembly: GCF_053010305.1. Taxonomy (NCBI): domain Bacteria; kingdom Bacillati; phylum Bacillota; class Bacilli; order Lactobacillales; family Streptococcaceae; genus Streptococcus; species Streptococcus sp. Z554. Next base: position 143,250 of record NZ_JBRKNV010000001.1, on the reverse strand, counting down.
ATGTGTGTACCACGTTGACGGTAAAGGATTGATCCACCTGAAACAGTTTGTCCGTCAGCTGCTTTAGCTCCAAGACGTTTAGCTTGTGAATCACGTCCGTTTGATGTAGAACCTCCACCTTTTTTGTGGGCGAAAAGTTGCAAGTTGTTAAGAGTCATTTTTAACATAATGTTTTCCTCCGTGTTAGTTTTCTGTGATAACTCTGGTTTGGACGAACTCAGAAGAGTTCTCCGATAAGTTTGCCATACCTAAGAAAAATGATTCAAAGAATAATTGTGTCATTTCTCTCTGGTGAGAAGGAAGATCTTTTGGAATTTCAACCATCAGATAGCCACCTTCATCTTCGTTTAATTCTAAGATTGGTTCATAGCCTGCAAATTTCTCAATGGAATTGATAAAGTTAATGGCAAGCGTAGAAACCGATGCACACACGACATCTAGGCCGTATTCGCCACTCTCGGCGTGTCCAGTAATCTCCGCACTCCTCAGCTCGCCATCTTCGGCTCTCTCAAAGACTGCTTGTATCATGTGTTCTCCTTAAAATTAAGCGTTGATTGCGTTGATGACAACTTTAGTGTATGGTTGACGGTGACCTTGTTTACGATGGCTACCTTTTTTAGGTTTGTACTTGTAAGTAACAACTTTCTTTTGTTTTCCTTGTTTTTCAACAGTTCCAACTACAGTAGCTCCAGCAACAAGTGGAGTTCCGACAACAGTGTTTTCACCACCAACAAGAACAACTTCGTTAAAAGTAACTTCTTGACCAGCTTCAACGTTCAATTTTTCAACGTAAACTGCTTGACCAACTTCAACTTTAACTTGTTTTCCGCCAGTTTTGATAATTGCGTATGTGCTCATTATGCACCTCCTATGATTTTTTGGGTTTCCCCGAATTTTTGTGAAGACTCGCCTAGCATCGTGGGACGAACCACTTAAGCTCATGGGATGAGCGACGATGTTCGTGCGGTTGCACAGGACTGTGCATAGTCAACTCTACAAGTATAGCATGATTCTAAATTTTTGACAAGTATTTTCACTCAAAATTCAGCGTTTTAGTAGACTTTTTTCGCAAAGCAGATAAAACCATACTTAGATAAAAAATACTCATCATGATAGGGACACCTAAAATCGTTTTTTCGTTGAAAACAATGGTTAAGTATGCTGAAAATACTACACCTAGAATGAAACTAATGAGTAGACTCACAAAAATCAAGCCCTCCATCAAAAACGCTGTATGCTTGGTTCGGACGTATTCACCAAAAGCTAACATGGTACGTTTGATATTTCCCGTCATAAAGGCATTGTTATAGGCAATTCCAGAAACTTCTCCAAAAGCTGTTGTAACGAGACCCATACAAAAAGCCAGAGGAGGAACAATAAACATGTTATCAACACTCAATGGAATAAAGCCGATTATCAATGATAAAATAGCTAATGGAACAAGTGATAGAATAGGTTTTTTAACAATGCGAAGTTTTTCCTTGTAAATCGTAAGCAAAAAAACGCCTAACATGAAAGATAAAAGTGTCAATATCTTTATTTCAGCATCAGCCAAATTTCTCTGAACGATTCCGACTGATAGAAATACCACATTCCCCGTTTGCCCAGCGACTAAGGTATTCCCTCTTACAATAAAGGTATAGGCATCGACATAGCCTGCACAAAAAGTCAAAAAAAGCGCCAATCTTTTTGAATGACGAGAAATTTTTCTCATAGGTAATAATCTCATACTAAACTCCTAAATATCCAGTAACCATTGTACCATTTTTTCTAGAAATTTAGAAGTATCAAAGCAAAAGAATTATCTCAAGGTAACGAGTTGGCTCTTTCTATGATATAATGAAATCAATCATTACTTGTGGAAAAGGAGTAACTATGCTAAAACTTGGTATCATAGGAACTAGTTCAATCAGCCATCATTTTCTAGAGGCTGCCCATACTAGCGGGAAATTTCAACTGGGTGCAGTCTATTCTAGAAAAATAGAAACCGCAGAAAAGTTTGTTGAACAGTATCAAGGCGTTAAGCTATTTGATCAACTAAATGATTTCTTTAAGGATTCATTCGATGTGGTATACATTGCTAGTCCCAATTCCCTGCATTTTAGTCAGGCAAAGATGTCTTTAACTGCTGGAAAACATGTTATCCTTGAAAAACCAGCTGTCACTCAACCACAAGAATGGCAGGAATTAGTTCAAACGGCTAAAGATAATAAATGTTTTATCTTTGAAGCAGCACGTAACTATCATGAAGATGCTTTCGCTACAATTAAGAGCTTCCTTGCTGACAAAGAGGTTCTTGGTGCAGATTTTAACTTTGCCAAATATTCATCTAAAATGCCTGAACTCCTTGCTGGCAATACTCCAAACGTTTTCTCAGACCGTTTTGCAGGCGGGGCCCTTATGGATCTTGGTATTTATCCGATTTATGCAGCTGTTCGCTTGTTTGGAAAACCGACTCATGCAACCTATCAAGCTCAGAAACTAGATAATAGCATTGATTTAAATGGAGATGGCACTCTCACCTATCCTAACTATCAAGTACACATCAAAGCAGGAAAGAATATCACTTCTAATCTTCCTTGCGAAATATATACGACAGATGGAACACTGACACTTAATACAATTGAACATGTTCGCTCAGCTATTTTTACAGATCATCAAGGAAATCAAGTCCAGCTTCCTATCCAGCAGGCTCCTCACACCATGACTGAGGAAGTTACTGCTTTTGCAAACATGGTCCAGCAACCAGATCAAACTCTCTACCAATCTTGGATTGATGATGCGACACACGTCCACGACCTACTTTACACCATGCGCCAGGATGCTGGCATTAGATTTGAGGCAGAAAAATGAAAACCAAACTACCTACCGAATGGCAAGAATTGATTGACCAACTGGGCTTCCAAGAATTTACTCCCATTCAAACTCAACTTTTTGAACCTATAACAGAAGGTGAAAATCTTCTTGGAGTCAGTCCAACTGGAACAGGAAAGACTTTGGCCTATCTCCTACCTAGTCTTCTCAAACTCCAAAAGAAAAAAGCCCAACAACTCTTGATTTTAGCACCGAATACTGAGCTTGCTGGACAAATTTTTGACGTCACTAAAACCTGGGCTGAGGCTATCGGATTAACAGCTCAGCTATTTCTATCAGGTTCGAGCCAAAAACGCCAAATAGAACGACTTAAAAAAGGTCCAGAAATTTTGATTGGAACACCTGGTCGTATCTTTGAACTGGTCAAATTGAAAAAAATCAAGATGATGAACGTGGAAACCATCATTCTGGATGAATTCGACCAACTACTTGATGATTCTCAGATTCATTTTGTGGAAAAGATTACCCACTACGCACCTCGTGACCACCAACTCATCTACATGAGTGCCACTACCAAATTTGACCAAGATAAAATCGCACCTAACACGCGCACCATTGACCTCTCGGATCAAAAATTAGACAACATCCAACACTTTTACATGCAGGTGGACCAACGTCACCGAGTCGATATGCTTCGTAAACTGGCACAGGTTGAAGATTTCCGTGGTCTCGTCTTCTTTAATAGCTTGTCAGACCTTGGAAGTGCCGAGGAAAAATTACAATATCGTGATGTTTTAGCAGTTTCGCTAGCTAGCGATGTCAACGTTAAGTTTAGAAAAGTTATTCTAGAAAAATTCAAAGATAATCAACTGACACTACTTCTTGCCACAGACCTTCTCGCTCGTGGTATCGACATTGATAGCTTGGAATGCGTGATTAATTTTGATGTCCCTAGAGACACGGAAACTTATACTCACCGTGCTGGACGTACAGGACGTATGGGGAAAGAAGGATATGTCATCACACTTGTAACCCATCCAGAAGAACTTAAAAAACTGAAAAAATATGCAAGTGTACGTGAGATCGTTCTAAAAAATCAAGAACTCTATATCAAATGAGAGTGGGACAGAAATCGGTCACTCGTTAGAATTCGATCTCGTCGTCCCATCTCCGCACAGTTGAGTAGGGCTGTAAAAGCTGATGAAATCAGCGTAGTAGAGCCCACTCAACCACTGCGTCTTGCTCGACAATCAAAAGACAATTTAGAGGCTAGAACATTTGTCCTAGCCTCTTTTTTTATCCCCAGGTAATTTCTAGACAGTAGTTGGCAAATGGAACTCCTTCTTTGTTTTGTAGTTGGTAAGCTAGTTCAATCTTCTCTTCACCAGCTTCATAGTGGCTTGTTTGGATGATAAACTCCTGCATTCCCATAGGTGTTGGAATATAGGCTAAGCTATCGGTACCCTTGAGAAAACGCATGATGGTCTTGGGATTTGAGAAACGCGTCATGACTAGCTCTTCTTCCTGAAACTTAATCACAACCTTTTCTTGCTCTTCATTGTAAAACAAAAGATAGGTAAAATCGCCTTTTTCACGTAATTCAACATCATAAAGTTGGTCGATTACTTCTAATTGTTCATCGAACTTGATGGTATTTCTCATTCTAATCTTCACAACTATACCTCTTTCCTCTCACTTATCCCTACTATTTTACCAAAAAGCCAAGGAATTTGCTATAATGGTCTTATGAATGAAAAAGTATTTCGTGACCCCGTTCACAACTATATCCATGTTAATAATCAAGTCATTTATGACCTGATCAATACCAAAGAATTTCAGCGGCTCCGTCGCATCAAACAGCTTGGGACATCTAGCTATACTTTCCATGGTGGAGAGCATAGTCGTTTTTCTCACTGTTTGGGTGTCTACGAAATTGCCCGTCAAATCACTGAGATTTTTGAGGAGAAATATCCTGAGGAATGGGATTCGAACGAGTCTCTCTTAACCATGACTGCTGCTCTTCTACACGACCTCGGACATGGTGCCTACTCTCATACTTTTGAAAATCTCTTTGACACTGACCATGAGGCGATTACCCAGGAAATTATCCAAAACCCTGAAACAGAGATTCATCAGGTCCTTTTGCAGGTAGCACCGGACTTTCCAAAAAAAGTAGCCAGCGTGATTGACCACACTTATCCAAACAAACAAGTGGTGCAGCTGATTTCCAGCCAGATCGATGCAGATCGTATGGACTATCTCCTTCGTGACTCCTACTTTACGGGTGCTTTTTATGGCCAGTTTGATCTGACTCGGATCCTTCGTGTCATTCGTCCTGTTGAAAATGGCATTGCCTTTCAGCGTAATGGCATGCATGCCATCGAAGATTATGTACTCAGTCGTTATCAGATGTACATGCAGGTTTATTTCCACCCAGCCACACGTGCCATGGAAGTCCTTCTGCAAAATCTGTTGAAACGTGCCAAGGAACTCTATCCTGAAAATAAAGACTTCTTTGCTCTTACATCGCCACATCTACTGCCATTTTTCGAGAAAAAGGTAACCTTGTCTGATTATCTTGCGCTTGACGACGGGGTTATGAATACCTATTTCCAACTCTGGATGACTAGTACGGATAAAATTCTAGCTGACCTTTCTCAACGGTTTATCAATCGTAAGGTCTTCAAATCCATCACTTTTTCTGAGGAAGACCAAGACCAGCTTGAAATTATGCGGAATTTCGTAGAAGAAATTGGTTTTGACCCTAACTACTACACTGCTATCCACAAGAATTTCGACCTTCCTTACGATATTTATCGACCAGAGTCTGAGAATCCTAGAACTCAAATCGAGATTGTCCAAAAAAATGGTGAACTGGCAGAACTTTCTAGCCTATCTCCTATCGTTCAATCTCTTGCAGGAAGCCGTCATGGTGACAACCGCTTCTACTTCCCTAAAGAAATGCTTAAGCAAAACAGTATTTTCACGAGTATCATTCAACAATTTTCACATTTAATTGAGAATGATCATTTTAATCCAGATAAGAAATAACAGAGGAAATTTATGAGTATAAAACTAATCGCCGTCGATATTGATGGTACCCTTGTTAATAGGAAAAAAGAAATTACTCCAGAAGTTTTTGCAGCTATCCAAGATGCCAAAGCAGCTGGAGTCAAGGTTGTAATCGCAACAGGACGCCCCATCGCTGGAGTTGCAAAACTTCTTGACGACTTGCAGTTGAGAGACGAAGGGGACTATGTTGTGACCTTTAACGGTGCCCTTGTCCAAGAAACTGCCACAGGTCATGAGATTATCAGCGAATCCTTGACTTACGAGGATTATCTGGATATGGAATTCCTCAGCCGTAAGCTAGGTGTCCACATGCACGCCATTACTAAGGACGGTATCTATACTGCCAACCGCAACATCGGAAAATACACGGTTCACGAGTCAACTCTCGTCAGCATGCCAATCTTCTACCGCACTCCTGAAGAGATGGCTGATAAAGAAATCGTCAAATGTATGTTTATCGATGAACCTGAGATTCTCGATGCTGCGATTGAAAAGATTCCAGCAGATTTTTACGAACGTTACTCTATCAACAAGTCTGCTCCTTTCTACCTCGAGCTTCTCAAAAAAGATGTAGACAAGGGCTCTGCTATCACTCATCTAGCTGAAAAACTTGGACTGACGAAAGATGAGACCATGGCTATCGGTGATGAGGAAAATGACCGTGCTATGCTAGCAGTCGTTGGGAATCCCGTTGTTATGGAAAATGGAAATCCAGAACTCAAAAAAATCGCCAAATACATCACCAAGTCTAACGATGAATCTGGTGTCGCCCACGCTATTCGAACTTGGGTGTTGTAGCAAAAGGTAAAAATAGACAAAAATCGCTCAGCTGAGCGTTTTTTTGTCTATTTCATCTTAGAATTAGCAATAATTTCAAAAAATAAATCAGTTTTCTTTGATAACTCTATTGAGTAATTCGTCCAGCCCACTAGATTATCATCAAACGATTCTATCGCAAATAAAAGTAAATTTCTTGCAAATTCTTGAGTTATTAAATCTTTCGGTGTTACAACACTGTTATTTTTTCTATCACAATAAATTGCTTTTTCTCTTAAATCTTTCAATTCTCCAGAATAAATAAATTTAAAAATTTTTTCAAATTTTCATCAGAAATTGCATTTTTAATCCTTTCGCCCATACAAATAGTGTAGCTTGCTCCTACAATTTGTTTAGACTTATGATCTCTTAATTTATCTTTTCTCACATAGGAATCTGAACCTTTAATAAACATCCCCATTCTAATTTTTCCAACCTCTTCTATCACGCTAATAGCTAGAAAAGATGAAGAAGAATAGGAACTATTTATATACAAAACATATGAATCCGAAATCAACTGAACAACATGATCTAAACATTTATTCAATTGTTCAGTTGAAGAAATATAAAAATTGCTAGCTCCGTTTAAGATAGATTCTATCTTATCAAAAGAAAAATCTTTATCAACCATTAGTACTCCAATTTTTATAATTTATGATATTTTGTTAAAGTGCTTCTAGCGATTGCTTATCGAATCTACGTCGACACTTTATATAAATCTTGTAATTTAGGGGCAAATTTGGGGCGAAACACCTCAAACACCCAGTAAAATCAATAGTTTATATGCCCCCTGCAGTCGATTTGGAGTTAAAATAAGTAAAAATGAGTAACAAAAATATTGATAAATCAAGGTTTTGCCACTCTCTAAATCGTATGTAAAAATAAAAGGTAGAACAAAAGTAGAACAGAATATTGTTAAAAAACTGTTCTACTTTTGTGCTTTATTTAGTCTCCTTAAAGAAAGAATCTCTCAACAGAATTCAACCCATCTGATAAGTGATAAGGATTTCCTTGAGCATCAAAAACTACGAACATTGTCATAGTCATATAGTTTACTCTAAACATAAAGCCTTGGCAACCATAAAGTTCTTGATACTGAATCAACTCCTGTACCTTATTCTTCAGAATGTTATATTGTTTTTCAGAAATTGGTACAGGTTGATATTGTTTTCTGCGATACTGTGAACTAAGGAACATTGCAGGTTGGTTAAAATTAAAGTCTATGTAAGCACCTTCTGGATACTTCTCTAAGTCATGTCTTGATACCCTTACCCAAAGTTTATTATCTTTAAACACAAACGTACCAAAACGGTGAGTATCTCCACTATAATACTTTCGACCATTTAAACTTAACTCAGGTTTTTGAAAGAGTACGTCGGGAACATACCCAGTAATGTTTTTGTGATTGATATAAAAATTACGGTCGCAGACCTTTCGCATGGCTTTAACCATTTCCTTTGCACAAGAACGAGATTCTTGTCTTATATGAGTAAGCATGAAGTTACCTTTTCCATACAATCAAAGTACCTATATTGCAATGTTCTATGCCTAAAAGCTTGCATACTAGGGTGATAGACTTAGACGATTTAATAGCCATAACTTCCCTAAATTACTTGCAACTTGGTGTTTAATGTAGTCTTTCTTTATTTCTTTTGTGCCTGCATCAACTACTACCAAAGGTATTTCATTGAAATGTAAGGAGATCTCAATAAAGTCTTTAATTGTTCTAAGATTATAATCTAAAATGAAGAAAGTATAATAGTTAATCTTAGGTGTAGGTATAGCAGACGGAGAAACTTCCATAAAGTAGTTAACTATTAAGACCGTGATACTTAAAAGTTGGTCTATTGAATAAATAAACTATGACAGCTTCCTATTCTCATTTTATCATATTTCATAAATTTTTAAAACAAATTTATAAGTGATTATTCATTGTAATATTTAATAGATGAAGTCCAGAGACAGCTATTTTTAAAGTGGTGATACTTTATGACATTACGGTAAAAAAAGAAGTTCTTTTTTTATATAAAACAATCTATAAAGTGAACTAATTTACAAATAATAAGTAGTATTGATTTTGCAAAGAATAATACAGCTTATTGCCACAATATAAACCAAGTCAATTATGTTGACTTGGTTTTTTATTTTATTCTTTTAGTAGAAATATCTAAGTCTTTTTCTCACAGTAAATGATTTTTAACCCTATATATAAATCTTCTTCTATACCTAAAACATTAATAGAAAATACATTTAGAATATATAAAATGGCGATGAAACTGAATCCCCCTGTGCAAAACAAGAGAGTTCTTACTAAAATATAAGTTCAATATACCTTAAAGACTTACTTCCCCTTACATATAATATATAAGTATTGCGTATTTTAGAAAAGATTGATTCTTTTAAAAAAGAGATGTCATAAGTTGGAGTATCCCCCTGCTGTATAGTAGTTGAACTTAAAAGAAAGGAGTGGTTAAAATGTACACTTAGTCCAAGATAATGGCTTTCAAATAGTTGTTATCATCAAAGATTAAAATTACTTGTCAGCATTCTAAAAAGTCTGACCACGCAAAGTAGACAAAGGAGAAATTCATATGTCGAAAGGGAAAAAATTAATCGTAGGTGACTACGAAAGCTCAAGAGCACTTTTAGATGCTTTATCAGCTTCTGTTGATATCCCCTCAGAAATCAAAGTAGTTGATACAAATAGCGGAATCATCAATGATGGTCAAGAAAATCAACGTTCGTGGGCATATCTGACATGCGTAGATGTTGAACTCTATGAGCAATTCGCTAGTATTAATCAGGAAGCTTACTGTCCATCGTTGAAAATCAAGTTGAAGAACTATCAAAACGAGAGTTTAGATGGTTTGGTTAATACTGACATCATACTGAATAAGTATGACTTGTCATTTGTCCTTGACAAGTTGAAACAGCCGGTTGGGCTCGCTCTTGTAGCTGAGCTTTCTGATATTTCATTAAAATAAATGATAAAAATAGTGAGTTATCATCTGCATTGTGTAGATGATAACTACTCACTATAAAAAGGAGTAAAAAAATATGCTAATAAAAATACTATCCTATCTTTTTATTGTACTGTTCCTATGGCAAAGTGTGAATGTTCTGTTCATTCTTCTAAAACGACAGTTTCTCATTTTGTCAGATGAGGTTGTTAAGAGAAATGAAAATTTATGGGAACAATGCCTCTTGTTGACAGGCAAGCAAGTTAAGATTATAACCACATTGATCCGAAATGTCATTCTTTGGTTGTTGAAGAAGAAGGTTGATGAACAATTACAAGCTCGAAAAGCTACTATCTTACAAAACGTAGTTAATCATCTCAATCAAAACCTATCCCATGATTTACAGTTAAAAACTATAAATCCTGCTACAACACGAGGTGTAGATATTTGGGTCTATCTCGCTAATAATCTTGACACAAACTCTCAAAAAGAGCTTGAAGAGTATTTCAGGGGTGTGTTGGCTAAATACACAAATGAATTTGCTCTTGACTATATGCACATAGAAATGAATGTTGGTGCTGGTTGGGTTGCTAAATTCGATGTTAAAACAATCGAAGAGGCAACATACAATCGTATGGCAAGAGCTTCTGAGGTTGTTCAAGAAGAGGAATTTGATGAGGACTTAGATTTATGGTAGATACTAGACCATTATTAAAAGTAGGTGGTGGAAAACTAGGTTGGGAGGTTCCTAGTTCTATCATTAACTACCTGATTCTTGGTAATGTAGGTTCAGGAAAATCAGTGATTGCTAAAATGGTTGTCACTGACGTATTTATTACTGCTCACAGAAAAAAAAGAGCGTTACCAATGCTTGTCGTTTCTGAAATCAAACAGGAAGACTGGTTAGAATTTGAAGATAGTCCTAATGTTTTTCTCGGTTGGAGGGCTCACAAAGCTATCGAAGTCGCTTATAATGAGATGATTCGCCGTCAAGAAGATAGATTTATAGAAAGAATACCATTGATTTTATTAGTTGAGGAAGTGACTGTTTTGATGAGTTCACTCGAAGGAAAACAGAAAAGTAAAATTCAAAAAATGCTTAAGTCTATCATCCTCAGTGGTCGAAGTCGCTCCATTTTCTGTTGCTTTGTTTCCCAAGATTTGCCAGCCCAAGACGGAATCGATACAAATCTTCGAAATCAATTTGGAGCTGTTCTCGGTTTAGGAAATATGGCTTCACGTTCAGCAATCGCAGATAATATTTTTTCCCTAGAACCTGGACAAAAGCTAGAAGCTCTTCCAAACCGTTATGGCTGGTATCAAGAAATGAACGGCAGTCAACCTATAAAAGTTCAAGTTCGGAACGTTCGTGACTTTACTAAAATGCACAAAGTGCTTAAGAAGATGCTCGAGCAGTATCAGACACCAAATGAAAGTGCCTCAGAGGGTTAGGGGTGGCAAGCCGTAGTGCTTGTTCATTTTACCAATCCTAACCCTCTGAGGTGCAAATCTGCGGTAGGCAAAATATTTCTAACTTATACTCTAACTATTCTACGCACGTGTTAGACTGGGCTTGTCGACGGTCTAACACTAGAATAGTTAAAAGAATAATTAAAAAATAGTTAAAAAAGAAAGGCTAAATATATATGGCTAAAAAAACAAAAGAAGCACTATTAACTTCTATATCTATTACACAATACTTTCAGCCTAAATATTGGAAGAACGGCTGGGACGAAGAAATAATAAAATCACAAAACGTAGAATCGATTCTACAAGAAATAGTAAATAGAGCCAATCAAGTGGCAACAGTTTCTGAAGCGTATGCAATCAAGCATGATAAGGATACATCTGTAGCATTCGACAAATCTCTTCAAACAACAACTACAGAACTTAAAGAACCGCACATTCACGCTTTACTCAAGTTTGATAAAGGAGCCACACTAATTGACCTAGCGATTCATCTAGGACTTGAACCTCAGTATCTTGAGAAAGCTAAGTCTGGTAGATATGGCTACGATAATTTGTTAGCTTACTTAATTCATGCAAAAGATAAAGAAAAGTATCAATATACTCCTGACGAAGTATTCACTCTGAAAGGTAAAGACTACTTGGAAGTTTATCACGAAAGACAAGGAAGCTGGCTTAAAGGAAAAGCTAAAAAAGAGGTAAAGCAGACTTACGAAGATATTGATTTGCTAATCGATAATATTCTGAACGAGAATATTACCAAAAAAGAGATACTTCTTAACAATGAATACCACATGCTCTACACAATCCATAGAGTTAGAATAAACGATGCAATTAGAACTGTTGGAGAAATTAAAAGTGCCAGAACAAAAGATGAACTGGAAAACGGAGAGTTCAAAAAGACAATATTATTTATATATGGAGCATCTGGCCTTGGAAAATCGACGTTTGCAAAAGAGATAGCAAAAAATCTTATTCAGTTAGCAAAGCTGAATAATAAAAAATGGCAATCAGTCGTGACCGCAGGAACCAATATGTTTGATGAAGTCAACGGAGAAGAAATTCTATTACTTGATGATGTTCGAGGAGATAGCTTAACCGCGTCAGACTGGTTAAAAGTTTTAGATCCATATAATATTAGTCCTATCTCAGCACGTTATCAAAATAAAATAGGTGCTGCCAAGGTCATTATTATCACAAGTTCTAAACATCCTTTAACGTTCTTCTATCATACAAAAGGGAATAATCATGAAGATTTATCACAGTACGTAAGAAGAATTACTCATCTAGTAACGTTGAAGGGAAATAGTGATTCTCCAACTTTTCACGAAGCACAGCCTGAAAGAATAATGAATAGAGTAGTTCAGATTCCAGGTCTCAAGCAAACGACGTCCTTAACTTACGATTTTAAGCCCGATACTAAAATGGAAAGTAAAGAAGAATTGTTATCCATGGTGGTGTCTACAGTTGGACTAAATAATAACTGGGAATTCTGGGATTACAATAAAATAAAACCCCCATCTGGTACTTTGACGAGAGAAGACGAGTATACAGCCAATCAAGAATAGAATTAGTAAATCATGGAGGAAGTAAATATGCAGGACAAAATTATTATTGATTTGAGGGACATAGAGATACCAATTCCTGAAGATATGGTTATTGTTGCTCGAAAAGAATACGAATTTTTAAAACATCAAGCCTCAATCGGCAAGTATCTGACACTTGATGATTTATTAGAAATGCTAACTGTTTCAAGACCATGGTTACTAAGCAATGTTTTGAATGTACCTGAAATTCGCAAAGAAATAGATGTTGAGTTAAATTCTAAAGGTTTTGTGAAATATCCAAAAAACAAGGGTGGTCGTTATTTCTTTCTAGCTAGCAAAGCGCGAAAATGGTTTGAAGATAATTTTAGAGAAATTATGGTATAATAACCTTGGTAAAACCTTGGTTATCTAAGAAAGAGGTAACAAATGGCAACTTTTAGACAACGTACTAAAAGTGGTACATGGGACTATAGAATTGTGGATAGCAATAAAAAACTTGTTGCATCTAAAGGTGGCTTCAGAACGAAGAAAGAAGCGGAAAAAGAAGCTATATCTATTGAATTGAAGTTAATGTCCGGTGCAAAAATTAATTCGCAAGCTAGTTTATATGAGTTATGGGAAGAATGGTTTGATGTTGTTGTAAGGCCACTTGGAAAAAGTGAATCAACGCTTTTTAAGCATAAGAAGAGAGGAGACTTGATAAAGGAACTTTTTCAAGATAGACCGGCAACTTCTATTCGTTTTAGTCAATATCAACGAGCTTTAAATTCATATGCTGAGAGGGTTACAAAAGATACTGTAGCAAGATTAAACTCAGAAATCCGAAAAGTCATTCAGTTTGCTCAACGTGACCAATTAGATATAGTTGATTTTACTGATGGTGCGATTATTTCAGGGATGAAGAAAAGCAAGACAACAGACGAAAAATATATTGACAATATTGAAGACTATTATAAGATTTTAGTTCATTTAAAAAGTCATCTTAATTACAGTAAATCTGTGATTCCTTATCTTTTGTTTGTTTCCTTTAAAACAGGGATGCGTTTCGGAGAGATTTTAGGTTTAACTTGGGATTGCATTGATTTTGAAAATCAAGTCATCCACACTTATAGGCGCTACTATAATTATAAATGGAGACCACCCAAAACGGATACATCTGTTCGAGATGTGCCTATAGATGAAGAAACATCTGAGGTTTTGAAATTATTAAAGAAAGAACAAAAGATTATCTATAAGAATCAAGGTATTAAGGAAAAAGAAAATTTCCTTTTCTATGATGTTGTGTATGGAGTTCCTAGTAATAACGCAGTAAATCAAAGTTTACAATCGCTACTAAAAAAACTAGAAATTTTTCCTTATAATTTAACGGCTACAGGTATTAGACATACTTATGCTAGTTTATTGCTTGCAAAAGGGATTGATATTTGGGTAGTTGCCCATGTAATGGGACATAAAAATATTAAACAGGTAACCGAAACTTACGGTCATTTATTAAAGGAAAAAAAAGAAAAAGAGCATCAATTTATTCGAAAACTTTTGAGCGAGAATCAATTGGTAGAACAAAAGTAGAACAGAAATAAAAAAAGCCCTTTAACAAAGGCTTTTTCCTGTTGTTTAGATGCCCCCTGCAGGAATCGAACCTGCAACTACTCCTTAGGAGGGAGTTGTTATATCCATTGAACTAAGGGAGCTAGAGAAAAACCCTGCCTTGCAGCAGAGTTTTTTATCATCGAATTAACGACGGATTTCTTTGATACGAGCTGCCTTACCTTGAAGAGCACGCAAGTAGTACAATTTCGCACGACGTACTTTACCGTAACGAACAACTTCGATCTTTTCAACACGTGGAGTGTGGATTGGGAAGATACGTTCAACACCTACACCGTTAGAGATTTTACGAACTGTGTAGTTTTCTGAGATGCCAGCACCTTTACGTGCAATAACAACACCTTCAAAGATCTGAACACGTTCACGGTTTCCTTCGACAACTTTCGCGTGTACACGAACAGTGTCACCAGGACGGAATGAAGGGATATCTGTACGAAGTTGACCTTCAGTCAAGCTTTGGATTAATGGATTCATTTTATTCTCCTATCTTTGTCAATCTTGAGGAAACTTCCTCAGCGGATAAACTGTATTTTTGTGCGTCCATTACACACAAGATACAGTTTATCAAATTTCCAGAAAAAAGTAAAGAAATTTATAGCAGAATTCCTAAAAAAATCGCAAGAAAACCAAGCAAGTAGGTTAATAATAGGTAACTATAAAATGTCTTCTTGTCACTTAGCAGTTTTTGGAGTTCATCGTTCAAGGTTGAAAAAGTCGTCAAGCCACCACAAAAACCAGTAGCAAGTATAGAATAGACTTCTTTTGACTCCACATGGTTGTAGCATAATCCAATCAAAAAGCAACCTAGAAGATTGGCTATGAGTGTTCCTAGTGGTAGTTCTGACCCTTGATTATAACGGGAAAAGAAATAACGGACAAGAGCACCCAGTCCACAGGCAAGCGCTAGATAAAATACTACCATTTCTTCCTCCCTAGACAATAAGCAAATAAAAGCCCTCCCCCGACACTCAAAAGCAGATAAATACTTAAGCTAAGATAACGCCCTGTGTCCAGCAATTTCACAGCATCTAAGAGGAGACTAGAAAATGTCGTTAATCCACCGCAGAATCCTGTTCCCAGCGCTAGAATAAGACCTTTACTGCTTCCCTTATAAACCAGATAACCTTTTACAAGGTAGACAAGGCAAAAAATTCCTAAATAGTTGACTACTAGTGTTCCCCAAGGGAAGTCTGGACTAGATGGCAACCATTTCGAAATCTGAAAACGCACAATTCCTCCAAGCATACCTGCTAGAAAGATTCCTAGAGGGTAAAATTTTTCGTTTTTCATTTGATCGTTTTATCCTGATAATCACGCGAACGTTTGAGAATATCTGAAAAAGTCGCTACAATTGTATCTTGGTATTTTTTATTGCTGACACGACTTTTGACTTTTTCAAAGATAACTTTTTCTCTTTTAGTATCTTGAATAGGTTTTCCTGAAGCTTTTTTATAGGCAATTACTCCTTCAACTAAATACATTCTCTCTTCTAACAGTTGGACGATTTGGTCATCGATTTTATCAATTTCTTGTCGAATAATATCTAAATCCATAGGGTCTCCTTTTTTATTGAACTATAGTATCAAAAAAGCACTAGATAGGCTAGTAAAATCTTAAGTCTCATGAATAAAAACTGCACTGACAATTTTCATCAGTGCAACTTCATGCTTATCCCACTTTTGCAGCTAATTCTTCTGCGAATTGCTCCAAGCGTTCAATATCTTCTTCCTCAGCAGAAAGGTCAACTTTAACGCACTCTGAACCTTTTTCAGCTCCTGTAGCTACAAATACTCGGTCAAAGTCATCAACTGCTTTACAGAATTCATCGTAAAAAGTATCACCTGATCCAACGACACCATAGATTTTACCACTCAAGTTGAGGTCTGCTAGATCTTCGTAGAAGTCCATCATCTCATCTGGTAATTCTCCATCTCCGTATGTATAGGTTGCTACAATTGCGATGTCTGCTTCTAAAAAGTCAGAAGCGTCAACAGTTGTACACTCATCAACATCGACATCTAAACCACATTCTCTTAATTTATCTGCTACAATATCTGCGATTTCTTCAGTATTACCGGTCATACTGGCAAATACAATTTTTGCTAATGCCATAAGGTCCTCCTCAATTAATCTTTCTCCATTATATCACATCTTTTTCATTTTAAAAATAAAAACTCTTGTGCTACAATGAAATGAGAAAGAATTGAGGTTCATTATGGAAATTTGCCATCAAATTTTAGAAAAAATCAAAGAATACGATACTATTATCATTCACCGTCATATGAAACCAGATCCCGATGCTTTGGGGAGTCAGGTAGGTTTGAAAGCTCTTCTCACTCACCATTTTCCAGAAAAGACCATCAAAGTAGTTGGTTATAACGAACCAACTCTAACTTGGATGGCGGAAATGGATACTGTCCAAGACAGTGACTACCACGGAGCTCTTGCTATTATTTGTGATACAGCGAATCGTCCTCGTATCGATGATAAACGCTACGAACAAGCTGATTTCACCATCAAAATCGATCACCATCCAAATGATGATATCTATGGTGACCTATCATGGGTGGATACAAGTTCAAGCAGTGCCAGTGAGATGATTGCTCTTTTTGCTGAAGCTACAAAGCTTGAGTTATCAGATTACGCTGCTAAACTATTGTGTGCAGGAATTATCGGTGATACTGGCCGTTTCCTTTACCCTTCGACTTCTGCACGTACGCTTCGTATCGCAAGTCAACTCAGAGAACATGATTTTGACTACGCTGAATTGATGCGTAAAATGGATACTATGAGCTTTAAAATTGCTAAACTGCAGGGTTATGTCTATGATCACTTAGAAGTTGATGAAAATGGTGCTGCACGTGTTATTCTCACCCAAGAGATCTTGAAGAAATACGACGTTACTGATGCGGAAACAGCAGCCATCGTTGGGGCTCCGGGCCGTATCGATACTGTTAGCCTTTGGGGAATCTTTGTGGAGCAAGCAGATGGTCACTATCGCGTACGTCTTCGCAGTAAATTTGTCCCTATCAATGGTGTCGCAAAAGAACATGATGGCGGTGGCCATCCCCTTGCTAGTGGAGCAAATTCTTATAGTTTAGAAGAGAATGAGCTCATCTACCAAAAATTAAAAAACTTGCTGAAAAATAGATAAAAAGCTTGCCAAACTTTTCAGAATCTGATAGACTAGTATGGTAACAATCTATGGCTCGCAAAGAGACCATGGCAGAAAGGAAATATTGCAAAATGAAAAAAGATATCCATCCAGAATATCGCCCAGTTGTCTTCATGGACACAACTACTGGTTACCAATTTCTTAGCGGTTCAACAAAACGCTCTAGCGAAACTGTTGAGTTCGAAGGCGAAACTTACCCATTGATCCGTGTGGAAATTTCATCAGACTCACACCCATTCTACACTGGACGTCAAAAGTTCACTCAAGCAGATGGACGCGTGGATCGTTTCAACAAAAAATACGGTCTCAAATAATCAACCGCATCACTTGTATACGGTTGAACAAAAACAACTTCGATTCGGAGTTGTTTTTTTTGTTTCATTTATTTTTTCAATCTTAAATTTCTTTATAGCTTATAATGGTTCCAATTCTTATTTCTACTTCTACTTTTGTAGCAAGTTCTCTATAAAACAAAAAAAACTACTAACCAAGCTTGACGCTTGATCAATAGGTTTTTTATAAAATCACTTTCTGTTAAAATTTTAACATTATTTAATGTAAACTCATGATCAAAAAAATCCTTTATTTTCCCCATGATTTCTTGGTCATTGTAATTTTCTTGAGAAATAAGGTAGTAAGCGTCATCCTCTTTAAATAGCAATAAACAATTAGCCTTAATAAAATCTTCTGTTTGAGTTTTTAGAAAATCATCAGGATTCTTAAACTCAACTTGATAATAATTCATTTAATTTCACCTCTTTTTATTGATAATTTAAGTTTACAAAAAAGAGTGGACAAATTATGTCAACTCGATTGTTTTTATCAAAAAATTAAAAATTAGAAAACCTACTCCTTATTTAGTAAAATAGTTGAGATAAATCATGTTAGCAATAAAAATGCAGTATAGATATTCTAATACACGTTATTACAAAAAATTGATTTCGAAATCTATAGATTTCGAAATCAATCATTTCAATCCTTAAAGTTGACAAAAGAATAACAAATGTTTATAATATTATTTGTAAGCGTTTTCTTACGAGAAAGCAATATATAAATAAAAAGGAGTTATCCATATGGCTACTATGAAAGCTGCTCGCTGGCATGGCAAGAAGGACGTTCGCATCGAGGAAGTAGAAGTACCAAATATCCTTCCGCATCAAGTAAAGGTTGCTGTTAAATTTGCAGGAATCTGTGGAACAGACTTGCATGAATACTTAGACGGGCCAATTTTTATTCCAACTGAAGAGCATGTTTACTCTGGTCAAAAGGCACCAGTAACCCTAGGGCATGAATTCTCAGGTGAAATTGTGGAAGTCGGAAGTGATGTAACTCGTGTCAAAGTTGGGGATCGCGTGACGATTGAACCAATTTTGGCAAAACATAACCTAATCGGTGACTACAACCTTGATCCAAACTTGAACTTCGTCGGCCTTGCGGCAGATGGTGGTTTTGCGAAGTATTGTGTGCTTGATGGTGATATTGTGCATGTGATTCCAGATAGCTTGAGCTATGAACAAGCTGCGCTTACAGAACCTGCAGCTGTTGCTGTTTATGCCGTTCGTCAATCTGCATTGAAAACTGGGGATACAGCCGTTATCTTTGGCTTGGGTCCAATCGGTCTTTTGATTGTTGAAGCCCTTCGTGCAGCAGGAGCATCAAAAATCTATGCGGTTGAATTATCTCCTGAACGCCAAGCGAAAGCGGAAGAATTGGGAGCAATCGTTGTTCGCCCAGAAGAAGGAGAAACAATCGTCGAAGCCATCCATCGTTTAACAGGTGGTGGAGCAGATGTTTCTTATGAAGTAACAGGAGTTCCTGTTGTTTTAGGTCAAGCCCTTGCAGCGGTTCATAAAGCTGGTGAATGTATGGTTGTATCTATCTGGGAACGTGAAGCTAGCATCAATCCAAATGAATTCGCTATCCAAGAAAAAACCCTCAAAGGGATTATCGCTTATCGTCACATCTTCCCTAAAGTATTGGAATTAATGGAACAAGGCTACTTCTCTGCTGAAAAATTGGTTACCAAGAAAATCAAATTGGAAAATATTGTTCAAGATGGCTTTATCGAATTGACGCAAGATAAATCTCAAATCAAGATTTTGGTAGAACCAGAATAAGCATAAAATAATTATTATTTAACAACTAGAAATCAGTCGGGATTATCTCATCCCGATTTTTTAGATTTCAAACAATTATATTTTTAAAAACACAGACAGTAACACTTGTCTGTGTTTTTGATATTTATTAATAAAATACTATCATTGGTAGGATTTACAGAATCGCCAGCCGGAATCAAAACAAATGCAGGATTACCAAGAGAATTATTCTCTCCCGTATTTAATACTAATAGAGGATATTCTTTCTGTCTTGTAAATGTTGTAATTTCACTAGAAAGCTCAGAAATGCTTTTTACAGAGCTTTTTGATCAATGGTGGTCCATTCTACAAACAAGGGATTAAACGTTCTTCCATCGCTTCATTAAGCGGAAATATCAAAGAGATAAAAGATGACTTCGGAATTGGTATCAAAGTTTCTAAAATTGATCCAAAATATGTTCAATCATACCTAGATAAACTCGATTGCTCAAGGAATAAAAAAGAGCGAAATAAGTCCATGCTCAATCTTGCTTTTGATTATGCAATAGACCTTGGCATTATCAAGGATAATCCAGCTAGGAGAGCTAAGCTTCCAAGAGTTAAAAAACTTTAGAAGATTGGAAAAAAGTAGAACAAAAATATCTTGAAGAAGATGAAATCAAAATGCTATTGAAAGAACTATATCGTAGACCAAATACTTATCGGATTGGACTGCTCTCTGAATTCATGAGCCTGAATGGTTGTCGTATTGGGGAATCTATGGGGATAGAGCCTCATAATGTTGATTATGAATCTAACATCCTGCAGCTTCACGGAACCTACGACCACACAAATGGATATCAGAAAGGTGAAAAGACTTCACCGAAAACCCTGGCATCCTATCGCGAAACCGTCATGACCACCAGTGAAAAAGAGATATTAGAAGAGATGGAATTCATGAATAAACTAGAGAAGAATATCAATCTTCGTTATAAAGACATGGGCTTCATCTTCACAACAAAAAATGGAGCCCCTCTTCAAACAAATTCTTTTAACCTTGCTTTAAAAAAAGCAAATGAAAGACTTGAACATCCTATAAATAAAAATCTTATAAGCCATATCTTCCGTCACACCTTAGTCAGTCGTTTATCTGAAAATAATGTGCCACTCAAGGCTATTATGGATCGTGTGGGCCATTCAGATGCAAAGACTACTACTCAAATTTATATCCATATTACTAAAAAAATGAAATCAACAGTTGCAGATATCATGGAAAAGTATTGATCTTTGCCCCAAAGATACCCCAATATAACAAAAAAAGCCTGTCACACAAGCTCAAATGCTTGATATGACAGACTTTTTATAAAATCATTATTTAACTGCTTCTTTAAGAGCTTTACCAGCTTTGAATGCTGGAACTTTAGAAGCTTTGATTTTGATTTCTTTACCAGTTTGTGGGTTGCGACCTTTACGAGCTGCACGTTTACGAACTTCGAAGTTACCAAAACCAATCAATTGAACTTTTTCACCAGCTGAAAGGAATTCAGTTACAGCTGCGAATACAGCGTTAACTGCTGCTGCTGAATCTTTCTTAGTCAATTCTGTAGCTTCTGCTACTTTAGCGATCAAATCTTGTTTGTTTGCCATGTTAATGAATCCTCCAAAATTATTTCTAATTAACACTTATAATCATAACCTAAAATTGCTTTTAGGTCAAGTCAAAAACACCTTTTATCTCAATTTTTCTTCATTTTTTTAGGAATTATAGCGAATTAAGATTGCCCAGGCATTTTCACCGGTGTGAGTTTGGATAATTGATCCTGTTTCTAGGACTGAAATTGGTTTTTCAACGTAAGGTTGTAGAACAGCTTTCATCTCGTTTGCCCATTCATTTGTACCTGCATAAGAAATACCAATCTCTGCTACTGAACGATTTGATAGAGTGGCTACTAATTCATCCAACCATTTCTTAAAGGTTTTAGAACCACGGCCCTTAACAATCGGTTGAAGCTCATGGTCTTTCATCTGCATGACTACTCGAATATTTAGTAAAGAGCTCAACAAACCAGTAACACGACCAATACGTCCTCCCTTAACGAGGTTTTCTAAAGTTGAAACACCGATGTAGAGTTCAGTATGATTTTTAACATCTTCTACATGCTCCAAGATGGTTTCTAAGTCTTTTCCTTCTTGAGCTAGTTTAGCAGCTTCTACAACTTGGAACTTCAATGCCTGATCTGTGAATGAACTATCTAAAACAGTGACATCTGCTGTTGATAAACTTGCTCCTTGACGCGCTGCTTCAACAGTTCCTGATAAAGCATGGGACATATGGATAGCCAAAATCTGACTACCATCCTTACCCAATTCATCAAAAATCTCTGCAAAGAGGCCAACTGGTGGTTGACTGGTCTTAGGAAGATTTTTACTAGCGAGCATCAAGCGAAGAAATTCTCCTTCTTCAAGATCTGCATCCGAATAAAGGACACTATCAATCATGACAGATAATGGAACAACAGTAATATCAAATTCTTTAACCACTTCTGGTTCAATAGTAACAGAAGAATCCGTTACAATTTTTACTTTTGTCATATTTCCAATCTTTCTATTTTTACTAATTTTATAATTCAACTTATAACTGTAACAATTATATCAAAAAATTATCAAAAATTCATACTATATCTATTTATTTTGAATACTGAAACTTGAATTCTTTTTAAAGAGGCCATCAAAAATAACCGCCTCTTTAGAGGCGATTATTAGGGATATCTTACATTAAATGATGATACAATTCCTGCATCTGCATATCATCTGGAACTAAGTGAAGATAAGCTTGGATGTATCCTTTTGCTTCTTCTAGCTTGCCTAACTCTCTTAATAAATAAATATATTGCTCCAAAAACTCTGGATTGTCTTTGAGGTCAGTAGCAAGCTCCTTATAGAGATCATAGGCAGCATCTAATTCTTCCGTCTCTTGATAGCTTCGAGCGATCATCCATTTAGTCAAGAGGTTTTCAGGCTCATAGACTGCTAAAGCGAGAATATCTTCGTATCTTTCTTGTTCTTGGTAGATGGTTGCTAAGCGTAGCAAAATTTCTTCCTGATCATCAGCATTCTCTTGTGCTTGTAGCAGATAAGCTTCTGCTTGCTCAGGTTGATGCAACTCGTAAGATAGCTGAGATGCTAGGAGTAAGAGCCGCGTTTCAAAAGGATTTTTTGACAAGCCCTGTTGCGCTATTTTAAGTGCTTCTTCTGTTTGATGCTCTTTATGCAACGCTTGACTATAGCCATACTCGTATCCTTCAAAATCTGGGGAAATAGTATCCAATTGTTTAAAGTACAAGGTTGCTTTTTGGTAGTCCTCTTGGTCAAAATAGAGACTCGCAAGCTCAAAGGCTGTTTGGTCATCATATTCTAATTCTAAGGCTTTTTCTAGAAATTCTATTGCAGATTCGAACTTCCCTAAACGTGCATAAGCAAGACCAATTCTCTGATAGGTCGAAATTCCAGTTTGATCATAGATAAGACGATTATCTAATTGAGCATAGCCTTTAATGGCCTCTAAATCGTTTCCTAGCTCACTATCTAGCTCAGCTAGTCCAAATATTAGGAGAGGGTCATCAGAGTATCTACGAGCTTCTAAGAGCTTCTCACGCGCAACATCTGTCAATCCTTCCATCTGATATAAATCTGCTTTTAAGGCAAGAGCTGATACGTACCATTCGCTTTCTGGACCAATCTTCTCTAAATAGTCAAAAGCCTCTTCGATAAGTCCGTCCTCACCAGCTATTGCAGCTAGATTGATGTAGACTTCTGGAAATTTCGGTGCTAATTTCTCATAGATTTGTGCAGCTTGTGGGAAGAAACCAATCCCTTCCAAATAAGCAGCAAGTTCAAGAAGAACGTCATCTGAATCTTCTTCTAAAGCTTTTTGGAAAAAAGATTCTGCTTTTGATAGATTTTGTTGCTCCAAAGCTTCGAGCATTTGTTGACTATTGTTCACCTTCAGTCTCCTCTACTGGCTCATAAAGTCCACTAACTCCTTTATACCAATCAAAAATTTCTGAGATAACTACTTTTGCAGAAGCGTAGATTGGAATACCTAGCAATACACCCCAAATACCGAACATAGAACCTGAAGTTAATAGTACAAAAAGAATCGTAATTGGGTGAATATTTAATTGGCTACCTAAAATCAGTGGAGAAACAAAACGTCCTTCAATAGTTTGCTCTACAATAAAAACGATAATAACTTTTAAGAGCATAACAGGACCTGCAATTAGACCCAAAACCAGGGCTGGAATCATAGCAAGAAAACTACCTAGATAAGGAACTAAATTGAGAATACCGGCAGTAATACCTAAAGTAACAGCATAGCGTAGTCCGATAATCTTGAAAAAGATAATAAACATGATAGCGACGATTACAGCTACTGTGATTTGTCCTCTTACATAGTTAGACAGTTGCTGATTGACATCTGTTAATACCTTACCAACTGGTTCTCTCAATTTATTTGGTAAAAATTGAGTAATATAATCTCTAAGTCCTTTTCCATCTCGAAGGAGATAAAAGAGCATAAATGGCATGATAATGAGAGCGACAATGACCTGTGAAGTTCCACTGATAAGAGCACTCACCCAGTTAACAGCCTTAGAAGAAATATTACTTGCCCAAGCAGTTGCTTGTGTTGAAAAATTAGCAAGAACTTGTTCCAGTTGGGGTCTAAAATCATCAGGTAAACGCTTGGTTACCAGCTCATCAATAACTCTGTCCGCATCTTCGAGATAACTTGGCACATTTTGTGCAAAAATGACTACTTGACGTTGAAGATTTGGAATCGCAACGGCTAGTCCAATAATCAAGAGAATGGCAATAATGATAAAGATAATACTAATGGCTAATACACGGTTTATCTTATACTTCTCCATCAAATCTACTAGTGGATTCAAGAGGTAGAAAAGAAGTCCCGATAAGATAACCGGCAACATCACTACTGATAAAAAGTCTATAACTGGGATAAATAAAAAGCTAATTTTACTGAGAATAAAAATATTGAGACCTATTAACAAGGTCACCAAGAAAACAGTAATAGCTTTATTGTCTAAAAACCATTTAAAAAACCAAGATAGGGTAAAGTGTTTCTCTTTTTGTTCCATTTTTTCTTCCTTTCCTTTGTCCTAACATTATACCATGTTTTAAGAAAAATAAGGGGTTTTTATAGTCTTTTAGTAAAGGATAAATGTGTCTACTTGACAAGTGAAGAGCTCTTTTTTCTGACTTAGAATTTTCATCCAGCAGGCCTTTTTATGTTATAATTGAATTATATTTTTTCTAGAGGTATGAATATGAAAGAAATAGTATATTTTGGAACCTATACACGACGTACTTCCCAAGGGATTTACAAGGCTGATTTTGATACAGAGACTGGCAAGCTCTCAAATTTAGAACTATTTGCAAGCGAGCCAAGTCCGACCTACCTAGCCTTTGATCAGCATCAACATCTCTATACTGTTGGAAGCCATGATGACAAAGGTGGAATCGTAGCATACAAAATGGATGGCGTCCTCCTAAACCACGTCGTTGAAGAAGGTGCTCCTCACTGCTATGTTGCAGTTGATGAGACACGTAGTCTAGTCTATGGTGCTAACTACCATAAAGGCCAAGTCTTAGTTTATAAGCGTAAAGAGGATGGCAGTCTTGAATTGGCTGACAAGGTTCAACATACTGGCCATGGTCCACATGAAAACCAAGCTTCTCCCCACGTACACTTTACTGATTTAACACCAGACCAATATTTGGTAACTTGTGACTTAGGTACTGACGAGGTCATTACCTATGATATCAATCCAGAAGGAAAGTTGACTAAACTAGCAACCTATAATTGTAACCCAGGCGCTGGTGCTCGTCATCTTGTTTTCCACAACCACTATAAGATTGCTTATCTTATCTGTGAACTCAATAGTACGATTGAAGTATTGATTTACGATGGAGTCGGAGAATTCGAACAAATGCAGGTCATTTCAACCTTACCAGATGACTATAATGGTTTTAATGCTACTGCTGCTATTCGTCTTTCTAAAGATGGCAAATTCCTCTACGCTTCTAACCGAGGTCATGATTCGATCGCTGTCTATAGCATTTTAGCAGATGGAAGTTTGGAATTGTTAGAGATTGTTCCAACCCATGGGAAAAATCCTCGTGATTTTGATTTGTCCCCTGACCAAGAGTTCCTTATCGCTGTTCACCAGGATTCTGATAATGCTACTATCTTTAAGCGCAATCCTGAAACTGGTAGACTGGCAGAACTCTCTAATGAATTTCAGGTTCCTGAAGCAGTCTGCATTCACTTTTCTAACTAAGACAAAATAAAAATGAGGCTGGGACAAAAGTCCTAGCCTCTCAATTTTCTTTGGATTGTCGAGCAAGACGCAGTGGTTGAGTGGGATCTACTACGCTGATTTCATCAGCTTTTACAGCCCTACTCAACTGTGCGGAGGTGGGACGACGAAATCGAATTATAACGAATGACCGATTTCTGTCCCACTCTCATTTTTTATTTTATAATTTATTTCCGACATTGATACGGTTAATGGCACGTTGCAATGCAATTTTAGCACGGCGTTCTTGGTCAATCAAGTGTTTGTCTTGTGCTTCTTCGATTTCACGTTCTGCACGAAGTTTAGCACGTTCAGCACGACTAACATCGATATCACGTGCTCGTTCAGCAGAGTCAGCAATAATGGTAATCACATTATTAGCAATCTCAATGATTCCTCCGTTTACTGCAATCCAGTTCACATGAGTATCATCATCGATGCGTTTAACCTTTACTTCATCAACTGCTAGAACCGCAATCATATTTTCATGTCGTGGCAAGATCCCCATCTCACCATCCAGAGTTCGTACCGATACAAAGCTGGCATGGTGATCATAGACGAGGCCATCTGGTGTCACGATCTGGACAGTTAAATGTGCCATAGATCACCTCTTAAAATCCCATTTTTTCAGCCTTAGCAATAACGTCTTCGATTGAACCTACTCCACGGAAGGCATCTTCTGGTAGGTGATCGTATTTACCGTCAAGAATTTCCTTGAAGCCACGAACAGTTTCAGCTACTGGAACATAAGATCCTGGTTGACCAGTAAACTGTTCTGCAACGTTGAAGTTTTGTGACAAGAAGAACTGAATACGACGTGCACGAGCAACTAAAGTCTTTTCTTCATCAGAAAGTTCATCCATACCAAGGATGGCAATAATATCTTGCAATTCGTGGTAACGTTGAAGAACACGTTTCACTTCAGCAGCTACAGCATAGTGCTCTTCTCCAACAATCTCAGGCGCCAAGGCACGTGAGCTTGAAGCAAGTGGGTCAACGGCTGGGTAGATACCCAATTGAACCAATTTACGTTCCAAGTTAGTTGTTGAATCCAAGTGAGCAAAAGCTGTTGCTGGCGCTGGGTCAGTATAGTCATCCGCTGGCACGTAGATTGCCTGGATAGAGGTTACAGAACCCTTCTTCGTTGACGTGATACGTTCTTGCAATTGACCCATTTCTGTTGCGAGGGTTGGCTGGTAACCAACGGCTGAAGGCATACGGCCCAAGAGGGCAGATACTTCTGAACCTGCTTGCGTGAAACGGAAAATGTTGTCAATGAAAAGAAGAACGTCTTGACCTTCTACATCACGGAAATATTCAGCGATTGTCAAACCAGTAAGGGCAACACGCATACGTGCTCCTGGTGGTTCATTCATCTGACCAAATACCATGGCTGTTTTCTCGATAACGCCTGATTCCTTCATTTCCCAGTATAGGTCATTCCCTTCACGAGTACGTTCCCCAACACCAGTAAATACTGAGATACCACCGTGTTCTTGGGCAATGTTGTGAATCAATTCTTGGATCAATACGGTCTTACCAACTCCGGCACCACCGAAGAGTCCGACCTTACCACCTTTAAGGTAAGGGGCAAGAAGGTCGATAACCTTGATCCCTGTTTCTAAAATTTCTGAAGAGGTAGACAATTCATCAAAAGTGGGTGCTTTTTTATGAATTGGCTGACGCTCTGCATCTTCACCGAAAGGAGCTTCCAAGTCAATGGTATCTCCCAAAACGTTGAAGACACGTCCTAGAGTTTCTTTCCCAACAGGTACTGAGATTGGACGACCTGTGTCCAATACTTCCAAACCACGGGTCAAGCCATCAGTTGATTCCATAGCGATGGTACGAACCATACCATCTCCCAACTCCAAGGCTACTTCAAGGACGATTTTCGTTTTTCTTTCGTCATTTTTGTAGACGACAAGTGCATTATTAATCTCTGGTAGTTTCTCACCTGCTGCAAACATGACGTCTACAACGGGACCGATAACCTGAGCAATTTTACCTGAACTCATCTACTTCTCCTATTCTGTATAAGATACTATCGGTTCCTAGAATGCCTAGGTCCTAAGTTCATTTCTCTGAGCAATATTGCTTTATTCTAAAGCACTAGCTCCTGCTACGATTTCTGTAATTTCTTGTGTAATCGCCGCCTGTCTGGCACGGTTATACTGAATGGTCAAATCATTGATAACTTTTTTAGCATTATCTGTTGCTGTTTGCATAGCCGTCATCCCTGCCGCATTTTCAGCTGTCTTGGCATCGATAATAGCACCGTAAATCATACTTTCTGCAAACTGTGGCAATAGCTGATCCAAGATTTCTTCACGACTTGTTTCAAGCTCAAATGTCAAGCTGTAGTTATCATCTGCTTCATTTGGGTCCAAGTCGACAATTGGAAGCATCTGCTCCACACGCATTTGACTTGTCAGTGTATTGACGTGGTGGTTGTAGCAAACATAGAGCTCATCGAAAAGTTCATTTTGATACATTTCAATGGTTTTTGAAATAATCTTGCGAACTTCATCGAAGCTTGGTTGGCTTGCTAGACCACGCAATTCATAAATTGGCTGAATACCACGAGCTTTAAAGAAGTCTGCTCCCATACCACCGATACAGATGACTTCAAAATCATCACCTGAAGGATGGTATTCTTGTTGAAGTTCCATGACTGCCTTCAAGATTGAAGAATTATAGCCTCCAACAAGACCACGGTCAGATGTAATGACGATATAGCCTGTTTTCTTGACAGGGCGACTAATCAACATTGGATTCGTTGATCCGCCAGCACCATCTCCGTGAAGGATGTCTGTAAGGAGTTTACGGACTTTTTGAGCATAAATCTGGAAGTTGCGTGCAGCTTCTTCAGAACGACCTAACTTAGCTGCAGAAACCATCTGCATGGCGTTAGTAATTTGACTAGTATTTTTCGTTGAGGCGATTTTTGTTTTAATATCATTTAGAGATACTGCCATCTGACACCTCTATTCTTATTGGAAGCTGGATTGGTTGAGAAACTCAGTAATCGCAGCATCCAAGACTGCTTCTTCTGGCAAGTCTTTTGTTTCACGAATAGTTTCCAAAATCTCTGGATGTTGCGCATCAAAGAAGGCATGGAATTCTTCCTCAAAACGAACAATATCATCAACTGATATAGTATCTAAGAATCCATGAGTCAAGGCATACAGAATGGTTACTTGTTTCTCAACAGGTAGTGGTTTATGAACTGGTTGTTTCAATACTTCTACAGTACGACGACCACGGTTCAATTTAGCTTGAGTAGCAGCATCCAAGTCTGAACCAAACTTAGTGAAGGCTTCTAACTCACGGTATGAAGCAAGGTCGATACGAAGAGTACCCGCAACCTTCTTCATCGCTTTAATCTGAGCTGAACCACCAACACGAGATACAGAAGAACCTGCATCAATGGCTGGGCGAATACCCGCATTAAAGAGACTATCACTTAGGAAGATTTGTCCATCCGTAATAGAGATTACGTTTGTAGCGATATAAGCTGAGATATCTCCAGCTTGTGTCTCGATAAATGGAAGAGCCGTGATAGATCCACCACCAAGTTCATCAGATACTTTAGCAGAACGCTCAAGTAGACGGCTGTGAAGGTAGAAGACATCCCCTGGGAAGGCTTCACGTCCTGGTGGACGACGAAGAAGAAGGGAAAGTTCACGATAGGCTACTGCTTGTTTAGATAAGTCATCATAAACGATCAAGACATGCTTACCTTGGTACATGAACTCTTCTGCCATGGCAACACCAGCATAAGGTGCAAGGAAGAGCAATGGTGAAGGCTGTGAAGCTGAAGCTGTCACAACGATTGTGTAATCCAAGGCTCCGTATTGACGAAGTGTTTCTACTTGTGTACGAACTGTTGATTCTTTTTGACCAATCGCAACATAGATACAAATCATATCTTGACCTTTTTGGTTCAAGATAGCGTCAATTGCGATGGTAGTTTTCCCTGTTTGACGGTCACCGATAATCAACTCACGTTGACCACGACCAATTGGTACAAGGGCGTCAATAGCTTTCAAACCTGTTTGCAATGGTTCTGAGACAGACTTACGTTGCATAACACCAGGAGCTGGTGCTTCAACGGGACGAGTCTTATCTGTGTTAATCGGACCCAAACCATCCACTGGACGACCTAGAGGATCCACAACACGTCCAATCAAGCTATCACCAACAGGGACTTCCATGATTTTACCCGTACGACGAATAGTATCGCCTTCACGAATATCTGTAAAATCACCAAGAATGATGATACCAACATCCGTTGACTCTAAGTTTTGCGCCATACCATATGAGCCATTTTCAAAAATCAACAGCTCACCACTCATGGCATTTTCAAGGCCATGAGCACGCGCAATCCCGTCCCCGATGTAGGTTACAACACCAGTTTCAGTCACATCAAAATTAGGTTTGAAATTTTCAATTTGTTGCTTAATTAAAGCGCTGATTTCTTGTGCGTTAATTGCCAAAAGAACACCACTTTCTATTTCAAATTTTCCTTAACAACTTTAAGTTGTTGTTTAATACTCACATCAATTGTCTTGTGATTGGCAATAATAACAAAACCACCGATTAAACTATCGTCGATTTTTTCCTTAATACTACGAACCTTTAAAGACATCTTCTTCTCGATTAGAGGAAGGAGGCGTTCTTTCTGTTCGTCAGTCAAAGGATGTGCAGACAAAATAGTCACTTCAAAACGATTGGTTTCTTTTTCAAGACGATTCAAGCAATCTACAATCACATCATAAAAAAGATTGGATCGATGATTGTAAAGCAGAACCTCGATAAAGTTTTGCATTAAAGGTGACACAGAACCTTGGAAAAAACGAACTGTTTTTTCTTTATCCGACTCATCTACCTCCACTTGAGATAAAAAAATAGGTAAGCCAGTTTCTTCAGCAACTTGCTTGATTTGAGTCAAGTCTGAAAAAATAGAGTCTTCTTCTCCTTTTTCAATCACCAATTGGACAAAAGGCATGCTGTATTTTTCAATTACCTTTAAAGTCTTTTTGTCCATTAAGCTTCTCCTAGCTGATCGATATACTGATCAATGAGTTCTTTATGGCCCTGACTGTCAAGGTTTTTAGAGATAATTTTTCCAGCTAGACTGATTGTCAAGTCTGCCACATCTCCCTTAACACTTTGTAAAGCTTCAGCTTTATCTTGAGCAATTTCTTGGTTGGCTTTTTCTTTTAAGCGGCCTGCTTCAAGTTTAGCTTCGGCTAAAATATCGGCTCTACTTTTCTCTGCAGTTTCCTTTGCATTCTCGATAATCGTTTTAGCTTCGGTACGGCTACCTGCTAACTCAGCTTCACGTTTGCTAGCTAGTTCCTCAGCCTTTTTACGGGCTTCCTCGGCACCATCAATATCTGAAGAAATCTTTTTAGCACGTTCATCCAAAATGCTGGAAATATTTCCCCAAGCATATTTTTTCACTAAAAAGATCAATAAAAGGAAGGAACCAGCGATAAGAATAAAGTCACCGATAATGGTACTAATAGTTAAATCCATCTTCTAATCCTCCTCTACTTACTCTTCCCCTTCATTTATTTTTTTACCAATGTACATAGATGACAACATGGTAAATACATAAGCCTGAATACATGAAATGAAAATTGAAAAGGCAGTCCATAACATGTTTGCGATAAAGGCAAAAGGATACCAATACAAAGCATATTGTGACAAGGCTAATAGCAATCCAGCTAAGACCTCACCGGCAAAAATATTTCCGTAGATCCGAATCGCCAAGGAAGCAAAATTGGTGAACTCTTCTAAGATGTTCATCGGAGTCATAAAGCCAGGTGTAACAAATGCTCTCAAATATTCTTTAACGCCTCTACGACGAACTCCTTCTACATGGGCGATCAAAGTGATCAAGAATGAGAGGGATAAATCGTATCCAAGGTTGGCTGTTGGAGAAGTCCACAAGTTATAACCGTTTGTTGTTTGTACTTTTGCCATTAAACCAATATTATTGGCAACCAAGATAAACAAGAATAGAGAAAATAGGAACAAGGAATAGTCCTTGATGTATGAATCTCCAATGTTTGGTTTTGCAAAACTAACCACAAAGTCATAAATCATCTCAAGAGCATTTTGTTTGCCCTTGGGACGGATGGTCATTTTTCGACTTGCCCAATAGACAAAGGCAAAAACCATCAAAACAGTTACAAGAGACATGGCAAGCAGGGTCAAATCAAAGGATATTGGTCCAATATTAACGGTTGGATTCAAACTTTCTTCCATGGTTTGACACCTCCATTTCTAAATAGAGTTGTCTATTTAATGACAAATGCCATCGCCAAGGTTACAAAGAAGGTACCTTCTACAAAGGCAACACCAAGAATCAAAAGGCTACGTAATTGATCAATAATTTCAGGTTGACGAGCTGCAGATTTAAAGAGATTACTCATAATCAATCCTTCTGCAATAGATACACCCATACAGGCAAGACAAAGTCCGAAAAATGTTAAATTCATGACGAATTCTCCTTTTTTAAATTAAATTTACATCCCTAGTTTAGTCCTAAAATCTGCTTTTGTCAACTTTTTGCTTGTAATGGAAGCGTTTCGAATCATTTATTTCCAATTTTACGATTTTCAAGACGATTATATAGAAAATTTTATTCCCATTTCACGACACTTTCACTATCTTTCTTTGTTTTCTGAAAACAAAAATCCGAGTTTTACAACTCGGATTTAGCATTTCTCATCTGAAATAAATTGAATGATGACTCTGGCAAGCTGGATTAAATACAGCATTACAAAATGGACAAGTTCCCTTCTCGGCATACTCCACATAGGTTAGTGTATTTCCACAGGAACCACAGTTGATTGGTCTATCCTCTTTCAGATTTAAAGGATAAGGACTAAATGTATGTGTTTCTAAATCATTGTGACACCGATAACAGGCGTAGTATTTCTTACAATCATAGCACTGAAGGGCTACGATATCTTTGTCACTATGATAATGAACACATCTGCTTTCATCATCAACTAGTAAGCCCTGAGCTTGAACCATTATTTCATCCTTATCTAGGCACGAACTGTGACGCTTGTTCCATCTTCTTTGTATAGATTAATCAGACCTTCTTTCAAAGCACGGACCATATCACCTGCTTGTACTGGCTGAGGAACCTTGATAGTCAAAAGTTCCATTGGATTTGGTGCACGGTCAATTTTGTTACCTTTAGCATCATGAAGGTCTTCGATATAAGTTTCAAAATGACGGAAACCTGGTCCGTAGAACTCAACTTGGTCACCTTCATTGATAACATTCCGTTGACGAATAGTTGCTGTTTGTGTAGCATCATCATAAGCTACTACTTCTGCAACAAACTTGTATTCTGGAATCTTACGACGAGCACCGAACAGTTGTTCATTTTCAGATGGTGTTCCGTAGTAGAATCCTGTAGCCAATTCACGTTGAGCTACCTTCCACATTTCATCAATCAAGTCTTGCTTGATAGCCTCAAACTTTTCAGGGCTCTCAAGGTAAGCATCAACGGCAGCCTTGTAGCAGTTTGTCACTGTTGAAACATAGTGGATGGACTTCATACGGCCTTCAATCTTCAGACTGTCCACGCCATTTTCAATCATATCTGGAATATGGTCAATCATCGACATATCAACAGCTGACATAGAGAATTCTTCAGGAATTTCTCCCTTAAGGCTCTTACGTTCTCTACCGAATGGCATGTCATAAAGATCGTATTTCCAACGACAAGATTGAGAACATCCACCACGGTTGGCATCGCGCATACTCATGTGGTTAGAAAGGGTACAACGACCAGAGTATGAGATACACATCGCTCCGTGGACAAAGGCCTCAATCTCCACGTCTGTACGTTTACGAATTTCCGCCAATTCTTCCATGGAAACCTCACGCGCCAAAACGACACGAGTCAAGCCAAGTTCTTTCCAGAATTCTAATGTTTCATAGTTAGTCGCACTAGCTTGTGTTGACAGGTGAATTTCAAGTCCTGGGGCTTCCGTTGCTGCAATCATAATCAAGGCTGGATCTGATACGATAACCGCAGCAATACCAATGTCACGTAGTTTACGGAACCATTCTCCAGCGCCTTCTTCATTTCCTTCGTGCATAACCATATTCGCTGCTACATATACCTTAGCGCCATATTTAGCCGCAAACTGAACCCCTTCTTCCATCTGCTCAAAAGTGAAGTTCCCTGCACGGCTACGAAGACCATAGGCCTGACCACCGATAAAGACAGCATCTGCTCCATATTGAACAGCTACTTTCAATTTTTCTAGAGTCCCTGCAGGTGATAGAACCTCAGGACGTTTCAAAGTTTTTGTCATGTTTTCTCCTATTTGCAATATAAAAGTTTGACACTAATCTTTACCATTTTATAGCAAAAAGGTTCTAAAATCAAGTTTTGATTGATTGTTTAGACAATTTTAATTTTCTAGGAATGTCCAAATTTATCGAACGGTTTCTAATTTCCAAGTGTTCCAGCCTTTAAAACGAATGGCTCCCTTTTTATCTGTTCTGTAGATTGCATTCTCAACTTCTTTATCTTC
Source organism: Streptococcus sp. Z554 (assembly GCF_053010305.1). NCBI lineage: Bacteria > Bacillati > Bacillota > Bacilli > Lactobacillales > Streptococcaceae > Streptococcus > Streptococcus sp. Z554. The sequence goes on along the minus strand of NZ_JBRKNV010000001.1, from coordinate 108,763 downwards.
TTGGTTAATTACTTTAAATTTTTTCTTCTTGTCTACCGACATGACAGTCATTTTGGGTTGTAAAGTTTTATAGACCTCGGTATCAGTCTTTTTCTTAGATGATGGCTGATGAGTGATCACAACATCTGCTTGGAATTTGGGATCATAGTTAGTTAGGGATTTCTCCTCTATATTTCCAGTAACTAGAAAAGTTTGATTTAGTAGTTTTCCATACATGGCTATTGAGTCATTTTTATTCTTGTCTTGAGTTGGGATTACTTCCAAACTACTACCAAAAACAAATAAGCTCTCTCCTCTTTTGACAGCACGTACGTTGACTTTGCTTTGCTTGAGCTCATCCATAAATTCTTGCTTAGACAGAGTTTCTTCAGTTACTAAAATTTCTCCTAAGACGAAGACTTTACTGATTTCTAACACATGGTCTAGTTGCTGAGGTTCACTGGTCGTTAGCACAAGCTGATCAATCTTTGCAACTCCTCTACTTTTTAGATAAGGGATTAAACTACGCTTGGCAGTGCTAGTGGTGACTTTCTCCTGCCAGACTTCTTTCTTTTCAACTTCAGACTTTTCCCCGACATCCAGTAGGATGGTCTTTCCTGTCATGTCTCTTAGGAAAATGCTTCTTCCCTGATCCATATCTAAGACCGTGATTTCATTTTCCAGTGGGTGTTTGGTTACAAAAAAGAGAGATAGGGCAAATAGGACAATGATCGGTATTTTATTCAAATGTTTACGATAATCATAGACAAGAGCCAAAGACATTAACAGAAATACCAAAACCCAAAGACTAGGTTGACCAAAAACTAAGGGCCTAGTAGATAGCTGAGAAACATAGCGAATAATTCCTTCCAGCCATTCAAAGAGAAAGTTGACCTGGGTAATAGGATATATCCATGACAGACAGAAGAGAATCGATAAGAGGGGTAAAAAAACCATATCAAATAAGAATGAAAAAGCAAAGGTCAAGAGGATAGACCACGGTTGAAATTCAGAAAAGTAAAAGGACAGAATCGGCAGGATTCCTAAGGAAATAATGAAACTCTCTCTCACTAGACCTTTTATTCCTTCTACTTCCTCACCAGTCATGGTCAGGATAAAGGCATAGGCACAGGAGAGCACTCCTCCAGCACTTAGGAAGAAATTCGGCATCACAATGAATAAGACTAGGACTGTCAGAGCAAAATTATCGAGTGACTTAAAGCCATGTTGAGCCAAAAGTTTTTGTAAGAGGCTTCTAATAACAGAAGCAGAGAATCCTGTTAAACCTGCATAAACTAAGGAAAATGGATAGGCTATCCATTTGAACATTTCTTGCGTCAAGCCCAAACGCAATAGTAACTTCTTAAAAGCATCCATGAAGAAACCAACCTGCATACCAGATAATGCAAAGAGATGAATAATCCCTAAACTTGAGTAGAGTTCATTCATTTCTTCAAAGTCTGTATCTAAATGTCCCAATAAAAGACCTGTCATATAATTGCGCATGGGGTCGGGAAAATTCCTTTTTATCCAAACGACTGCTTTTCTCCGCAAGCTTGATAGATTTTCCCCTATATCCCAACTAGATATTTTCCTTGATTCGACAATTTCAGATATGGTCAAGGTCTGATAAATCCCCTGAGTTTTGAGATAGTTTCGATAATCAAAACCAGCAAAATTACTTGCTCCTTGAGGACTAGCTAGTTTTCCTTTCACTACCATTTCGTGCAAGTCAGATAACTCTTGAAATTTTTCCTTCTCAGATTCTGTCTGGAGCTTATAATAGACTTGATAGAGTCTACCATCAGCCTTTCCACGAAAGGATAGACTATCTCCATTCACCTTGATGGTATCAGGCAATATTCGCACTGTATCAACCGAGGCAACAAGGCTACGACTAGCTACTTCTTGCTGCCATTTCTGAAATAAAAACCAGCTAGCAAACAGTCCACAAATCAAGAGAACCTTGGTCACAGTCTTCCATGGAAATTGGAAAAAGAGACAAAATAGTAAAAAGACAAAACCAAAAAGCGCTAACACACTTGCTGAAAAGATTGCATAATAGAGCCATAATAGTAGAAAACTGAGATAGATTTTGGGGATGGGTAGGCGACTAATCCACTGTGACATATTCTTTTAACTTTTCTACTGTCTTAGCACCAATCCCCGAAACTTTCTTGAGGTCATCAACAGACTTGAACTGACCATTGGTTTCGCGGTGGTCGATGATGTCCTGAGCACGTTTGCCTCCCAATCCCTTAACCTGTTTTAGCTCCTCTAAACTGGCTTTATTGAGATTGACTTTCTTGTTTTCTTTGTTGTTAGAAGCATTTGAATGAGGATCTTGGTTAGCTGTTTCTTCCTTGGTCGGAACATAAACAAGTGCTTCATCACTAATTCTCTGGGCGAGATTGATAGACTTACTATCAGCATTTTCTGTAAGTCCACCCGCTTTTTGAACAGCATCATTGATCCGACTTCCAACTGGCAAATCATAGATTCCAGGTGATTTGACGGCACCTTTGACATCGACAGTAATCAGATCTTGCTCCACCACCTCTTCTGTCTCCGATTTCTGGCTCTTCTCCTCTTTTTCGCTAGCTGAATCCTTTGAAACAGTTGTAACTTCAGCTTGAAAGTTTGTTTCCTTAGCAGGTGCTTGAGTTGATGGCTTCAGGAGTAAACATCCACCCAATACCAAGCCCAAACCAGCAAAGATGACAATGATTTTGTATTCTTTTATTTTCTCAATAAGTTCTTCCATATTTTCTCCTCTCTTAGCTTATTCGTAAGAGAAAGAAAAAAACGGCTGAAAAAATTTTTCAACTGCTTACTTATTTGCAAAATATCCTTCCTTGGTCAAGATATAATGAACTCTTGTCACGATACGACCTTTTTCATGCTGGTCCATAGTAGCATATGGTTCTTCGTGGGAGAAGCGCATGCCTGATTTCTCCATGACCTTGCCTGACGCAGGATTATCCTTATCGTGAAGGGCTGTCAACTTATTCATTCCGATTTCTTCAAAGGCCAGTTTAATGACAGCTCGATTGGCTTCTGTCGTCAAACCTTGATTCCAATATTTTTGATTGATAATGTAGCCAATGGATGCCTTCTTGAGAACAGTATCCACCTTGTGCAAATCAATAGTTCCGATAAACTCTCCTGTATTTTTAAGTTCTATTCCCCATCGACCCAAGGGACTGGCTAGATAAAACTGAGCAATATTGTTCTTGGTTTCCTCTAAACTTTGATTGGTTGGAAAAGTATAGCGCGTATTTTCTTTATCTGAAGCATACTCAAACATAGCTTCTGCATCACCCAATGTCACAGGTCTTAGAACCAAACGTTCAGTTTCGATAACGGGATGCTTCGCTAGTTTGATAAATAGTGATTCCATCATTTCACCTCCCAAAATAGGTTTTTAAAAGAATAACATAAAAGAAATAGGTTTACAAGTTTTTCTTGCAATTTACAACGGTTTCATATAAAATAAGAACATCACAAGAAAAGACTGGGTTCTTCCCGTGATGATTTAATATAAGAATCCAGAGTTTTAATAAGGAGCAAATCTCTATGCTAATTGGAATTCCAAAGGAAATTAAAAATAATGAAAATCGTGTTGCTTTGACACCTGCTGGTGTACAGAGTCTCGTTGGTCGTGGACACCGTATCCTCATCGAAACAAACGCTGGTCTTGGCTCAGGGTTTACTGATGCTGACTATGAAAATCAAGGAGCAGAAATTGTCGCAACTGCTGCTGAAGCATGGGCTGCAGAGTTTGTTGTTAAAGTCAAGGAACCCCTTGCTAGTGAGTACCAGTTCTTACGTGACGATCTACTTCTCTTCACTTACTTGCACATGGCAGCAGCTCCAGAATTAGCAGATGCTATGCTTGCAGCTAAAACAACTGGTGTTGCTTATGAAACGGTACGCGATACTGAAGGTCAACTTCCTTTATTGGTTCCAATGAGTGAGGTTGCAGGTCGTATGGCTGTCCAAATCGGGGCTCACTTCTTGACTAAACAAGCTGGTGGTTCAGGAGTTCTACTCGGTGGTGTTCCTGGTGTTCCAAAAGGAAAAGTCACTATTATCGGTGGCGGTGTCGTTGGGACACACGCAGCACGTATCGCTCTTGGTTTAGGCGCTCAAGTAACCATTCTTGATATCAGCGCTAAGCGTCTTTCAGTCCTTGAAGATGTCTTTGGTCACCAAATCCAAACCCTCATGTCTAACCCATTTAATATCGAAGCAAGTGTGCGTGAAGCAGACGTTGTTATCGGTGCAGTATTGATTCCTGGTGCTAAAGCTCCGAAATTAGTAACAGATGACATGGTCCAACAAATGCGGCCTGGTTCTGTTATCGTAGACGTTGCTGTAGACCAAGGTGGTGTTATCGCAACGGCTGACCGTGTGACAACCCACGATGAGCCTGTCTATGAAAAACACGGTGTTCTTCACTATGCAGTTGCTAACATTCCTGGAGCTGTTGCTCGTACTTCTACTATCGCCCTTACAAATGTGACACTTCCATATATCGAAGCCTTGGCAGGAAAAGGATTTAAGAAAGCAATCCTTGAAGATGCTGGTTTGCTTGAAGGTGTAACAACTTATCAAGGTCAACTTACAAGTCAACCAGTTGCTGAAGGTTTAGAACGTGACTTTACACCTATCAGTGAACTTGTTTAAAATGATTTATAAATTAAAACTACAAAAATAAGAGGCTGGGACAAAAGTCCTAGCCTCTCATTTGTCTTTGGATTGTCGAGCAAGACGCAGTGGTTGAGTGGGCTCTACTGCGCTGATTTCATCAGCTTTTACAGTCCTACTCAACTGTGCGGAGGTGGGACGACGAAATCGAATTCTAACGAATTACCGATTTCTGTCCCACTCTCTTTTTCTTTATTCTGTTTCTTCTTGATTTTCTTCAGCTTTGACAGGTCGAGGTTCATAGGCTCTGATAATCTGAGCAACGACTGGATGGCGAACCACATCCTTGGCTGAGAAGTGTACAAAGTCAATCTGGTGAATATTCTTAAGTTTTTCCTGGGCATCAATCAAACCTGATTTAACATTACGCGGCAGGTCAATCTGGCTAATATCCCCATTGACAATCATTTTAGAATTAAAGCCTAAACGTGTCAAGAACATCTTCATCTGCATGATCGTTGTATTTTGTGCTTCATCCAAAATGACAAAGGCATCATCCAAGGTACGACCACGCATATAGGCCAATGGTGCAATCTCAATAATTTCTCGCTCCATGAGACGAGTTGTTTGGTCTTTCCCTAAAATCTGATATAAGGCATCGTATACAGGACGAAGATAAGGATCAACCTTTTCCTTAAGATCTCCTGGAAGAAATCCCAAGCTTTCTCCAGCTTCTACTGCTGGACGAGTCAGGATAATACGCTTGACTTGGCCACGTTTGAGAGCTGTCACTGCCAAAGTCACTGCTAGAAATGTCTTACCCGTACCAGCAGGCCCAATTCCAAAGGTAACGTCGTGATTCTTAACACTATCAACATAAAGTTTTTGCCCCAGTGTCTTCACACGAATAGGCTTACCAGTATTGTCCTTGATGATTTCTTCTTCATAGAGGGCAACAAATTTATCGATTTCATGATTTCTCACCATATTAATGGCTGTCACCACATCTGGAGTTCCGACAGTCATACCACGATTGACCAAGACCATCAAGGCTTGTATAACCTGTCGTGCTTCTTCACAAGAAGACTCCTCTCCCAAAACTTGTACAATCTCTGTACGGGCATGGATGATAACATCTAACTCTTCCTCCATCAAACGAAGGTGGCGTTCATTGGAACCAAAAAGATGAAACAGGTCATCTGGATGACTTAACTGAATGTCTATTGAATGTTCCTTCAAACAAAGAACCTCTCTAACTCTTTAATTTCTTTTTATTATAGCAAAGGCATTTAGAAATTGCTATCCCTAATACCTCTGCCATTTTAATGTTCTAAATATTCCTGCCAGATACGATCGAAGTCTCCCATATTAAAGGAAAAACTGGCATGTTCTTCTAAAAATCGACTGACTTGATCAAAATCATCGGTATGTTTTGGGAAAGCTGACTCCTCAAAGGCAAGATCCGCTAAAATTGCTTTAGGATTATTACTTTTAGGATTGCGCTCTGTCATCAGCCAAGTATAAAATGATTTTCGCATAAGCCTCCCTAAATTAACTCCGTACCAAACTGGTCTTGTTTAATTTTTCCAGCTTTCATTAAAACACCAAGCGCCTTTTTAAATTGACCTTTTGAGATACCAAAAGTTGCTTTAATGTCATCTGGTGAAGATTTGTCATTTAAGGTCATAAATCCACCGTTGCTTTCCAAGTAGGTCAAAATCATTTGTGCATCATTCTCTAACATCTCGAAAGAGCGAGGTTTTAGTGAAAGATTAAGTGTACGATCCACCTCACGGAAACCAATGACACGTACATCTAACACCTGCCCCAAACGAGGCTCTGCATAACGCTCACTTGGATGAATAAAGCCCAGCATGTTATTCTCCGGTAAATAAACGAAGGTACCTGACAGCTTGAGACGATAAACAATTGCAGGCCAGTTTTGATTCTGCATGTTATTATAGGCTGGACGTGCTAGTCGTTGGAAGTCCTCCTGATAAGCCAAGATTCCCCAAATACGGTCCTTCTTATCTACATCTAGACGAATATAGAGCTTATCGCCCTTCTTTGGCCAGAGCTCTTTGAGTTCAGGTAGGATATCCAGTGACACAACGATTTCCTTGTCAGGAAGTCCTGTATCCACAAAGACACCCAAATCCTTACGAACTTCTGTTACTGTTCCCCAACCAAATTGATCCTGGGTCGCAGTCACTTCTAGGGTCGTCAAGCGAAGTTTTTGCTTCATATCCGTGTAGGCGAAACCTTTGACCGTATCACCAACTGAATGCTGACCTTCTTCCTTAGCAAGAGCGTATGTTTGACCATCCTTTTGAACAAAGTAAAAACGGTCATTTTCATCGATGATAAGTCCAACGATAAAACTTGCAAGATTTGTATTCATGTTTCCTTCTTTCGAATAAAACTCAGCCAGCAATGCCAACTGAGTTTTTCTGTTTATTTTTTAGACTTCCAAGATTTCTTTTTCTTTATTGGCAGTCATGTCGTCGATGTGTTTAACAGCATCGTCTGTCGCTTTTTGAATATCTTTTTCAAGAGTCTTCAATTCATCTTCAGTGATTTCTTTAGCTTTTTCTTGTTTTTTAGCTTCATCCATAGCATCACGGCGAATGTTACGGATAGCTACTTTAGCATTTTCACCAACTTTTTTCACTTCTTTAGCGAGATCGCGACGAGTTTCTTCTGTAAGAGCTGGGATTACCAAGCGAATAACAGAACCATCGTTAGCTGGCGTGATACCAAGGTCTGAAGCATTCAAGGCACGTTCGATATCTTTTAAAGAAGATTTATCAAATGGTGTTACCAACAAAACACGCGCTTCAGGAATGGTGATAGAAGCAATTTGGTTCAGAGGTGTTTCGACACCATAGTATTCAACGTTGATACGGTCAAGCAAGCTTGCGTTCGCACGACCTGCACGGATACCACCAAACTCACGCGCAAGTGAGTGGTGAGATTGAGTCATTCTCTCTTTAGCTTTTTCTACAATTGCGTTAGCCATATTTTTCTTATTCCTTTTCTTCGATATTGTTTGAAACTGTTGTTCCGATATTTTCACCAAATACAACACGTTTAATATTGCCAGGCTGATTCATATTAAAGACAACCAAGTCAATGTCATTATCCATTGATAGAGTTGAAGCCGTTGAATCCATGATACGGAGACCTTTATTGATCACATCACGGTGAGTCAATTCTTCAAATTTAACAGCAGTTTTATCTTTCTTAGGATCTGCATTGTAGACACCGTCGACACCATTTTTAGCCATCAAAATAGCGTCCGCTTCAATCTCAGCTGCACGAAGAGCCGCTGTTGTATCTGTAGAGAAGTAAGGTGAACCAATTCCTGCGCCAAAGATAACAATACGTCCTTTTTCAAGGTGGCGAAGGGCACGTCCACGAATATAAGGCTCTGCTACCTGTTGCATGGCAATAGCTGTTTGTACACGAGTATCAACACCAGCTTGTTGCAATGAATCTGCCATCACAAGAGCATTCATAACTGTCCCAAGCATTCCAGTGTAATCCGCTTGAACACGATCCATCCCAGCTTCTGCTGCAGGTTCTCCACGCCAAAGGTTTCCACCACCGATAACCAAAGCAATTTCAATTCCTAGCTCGTGAACTTCCTTGATTTCTTGGGCCATACTTTGGACGGTCTTGATATCAATCCCGATACCACGTTCGCCAGCAAGGGCTTCACCAGATAGCTTGATTAAGATACGTTTATACTTAGGTTCTACCATTTTCTCTCTCCTTTTTTCATCCTACCTATTTTATCACAATTTCAAGGATTTTTATAGTATCATGAGCAATTCTTTCAAAAAAATTAGACAGATAAAAATTCTTCTAAATCAGACAAGGCACGTTCTGCAATTTTCTCATAACGAGCCTTTTTATCACGAATACGTTCGCCTTCTAACTCCTTGATAATGCCAAAGTTAACATTCATGGGTTGGAAGTGTTTGCTGTCCGCATGGGTGATATAATGAGCTAGACTGCCAATTGCAGTTGTTTCAGGGAAAATAGCTGGGCTTTCTCCTTTGAAAAGACGAGCAGCGTTGATTCCTGCAACTAAGCCTGATGCTGCTGACTCAACATAGCCTTCCACACCCGTCATCTGACCAGCAAAGAAAAGATTTGGCTGTTTCTTAGAACGGTATGTCTGCTCAAGAAGATTTGGCGAATCCATGTAGGAATTACGGTGCATAACACCATAACGGACAAACTCAGCATTTTCAAGACCTGGAATCATTTGGAAGACACGCTTTTGCTCACCCCATTTGAGGTGGGTTTGGAATCCAACAATATTATAGAGACTACCAGCAGCATTGTCCTGACGAAGCTGAACAACTGCATAAGGCGTTTTGAAGTCACCATCACGAGGACCTTTATAGTCATCAGGATATTCCAAACCAACTGGTTTCATCGGACCATAGAGCATGGTTTTAATGCCACGCTTGGCCATGACTTCGATTGGCATACATCCTTCAAAGTACTTTTCTTTTTCAAAAGTGTTAAGCGGAGCTTCTTCTGCATTAACTAAAGCTTCATGGAAATCCATAAACTCTTGTTTGGTCATGGGAGCATTGAGATAAGCAGCTTCCCCCTTATCATAACGAGACTTGAGGTAGACCTTGTTCATATCAATGGTATTGACGTCTACGATTGGAGCTGCAGCATCATAGAAATAAAAACCGTCTCCGCCATTAAGAGCATGGATCTTTTCGGCCAAAGCATCGCTAGTCAAAGGACCAGTTGCCACAACTGTGATGGCATCTGTTGGCAATTCGGTAATTTCGTCACGTACCACTTCGATCAAAGGGTGGTTGGCAATTTTTTCAGTGACCATCTGAGAAAATCCATCACGGTCAACCGCAAGAGCTCCACCAGCAGGAACACGTGTAGCTTCTGCGGATTCCAGAATGACAGAACCCAAGCGACGCATTTCTTCCTTGAGGAGGCCAACAGCATTTGTTAGTGAATCACCACGCAGAGAATTGGAACAAACCAACTCAGCAAAATTGTCTGTTTTGTGCTGAGGTGTTGACTTGACACCACGCATTTCATAAAGTTTGACTGGAATACCACGTTCTGCGATTTGGTAGGCTGCTTCAGAACCTGCCAAACCAGCACCGATCACATTGATATAAGATTGAGACATGACACTAATACCTCTTTGGGTGTAAGCTAAGTCCATATCAAAACAAGCACTGGACTATCTGACACCCACAAATCTTTCTATTTTTTCTTTTACTAGTATAACAAAAAAAGGGAAGAAGGCAAACTTCCCTGTTTAGTCGTTGGATTGTTTCTCTTCCCATTCGTGGTAGGCTGCGTAGAGCTGACTTTTATTCCACTGATATATCTTTGCGACTTCCTTAATGGCTTGATTTTTCTTGATTCCTTGCTGGAGACGAGCTTGTATCTCAGAGAATAAATCCTCTTCGTCCTTATCTTCTACTTTTAGACTAGCTCCTTCTACAATGAGAAGACACTCGCCCTTGAGCGGTATTTCAGAGATGCTTTTCAGTAACTCTGTAATATAACCTCGTTGGTATTCTTCGTAAATCTTAGTCAATTCTCGAACTAGAACTACTGGACGGTCACCATAAACTGCTAACATATTTTCCAGGGTATCTGCTACACGGTGAGGCGATTCATAGAAAATTTGAGTTTCAGGGTAGTCTTTTTTCAATTCGAAAAATTGCTTTTGTTGACCTGATTTTCGCGGCAGAAAGCCATAAAAGATATGGGGTTGTGGGGCCAATCCACTAGCAATCAAGGCAGAAATTCCTGCACTAGCACCCGGAACTGTAACAACTGGGATATCCTCTTCAATTGCAGCCTTAACCAAATCATGACCTGGGTCTGAAATGCTAGGCATCCCCGCATCAGAGACTTGAGCAATGTTTTGACCTTGTTTCAACAAATCAATCAAATCAGGGATCTTTTCCTTGGCGTTGTGCTCGTGAAAACTGATTTGTTTGGTCGGAATATCAAAATGCTTGAGCAATAGTCCAGTATTACGAGTGTCCTCAGCAGCAATCCAGTTCACTTCTTTCAAAGTCTGAATAGCACGAAAGGTCATATCCTCCAAATTCCCAATCGGAGTTGCGACAAGGTATAACTTACCATAAGGTGATTGCCCTTTAAAACTTTTTTGAATCTGCATGCTTACTCCCTAAACAACAATTCATCGCAAAACATACATTCGGCATCTTTTTCACGACGCTGGCCATAAAAATCACGACACACATGAAAACCGTCGTCATAAATTCGGCTCACATTTTCTCTGACGTGTTTGGTTTTAGTCGGAGCAGTTTCTTCTTCCTCACTCAAGCGCTCTCTTAGTTTATCATTCTCTAAACGGAGAGCTGTATTCTCTTCTACGACACTCTTGAGATTCTTTTTGATGGCTTCAACATCTGCCAAGGTTGCCAATAATTGTTGAGAAAAATCATCTAAAGCATCAAATAATTCTTTCTTGTTCATGGACAGCCCTTTCTGTTATTTATTTTCATTTTATTATAAAACTAAGAATTCTAAAGCATTTTGAAAGGAAACATTTGCCTTCCACATTCTTCTAGCTTCAAGGAGGTTTTGCAAAATTGTACGAGCTACATGTTTTTGAATCTCTTGGCCTGCTAAAACTTCCAAAATTCTGAATACTTGGTCTTGTTTTTCTTTGTCATCAGCTAAACTAGCTAATTTTGCAACTTGTAAGTAGGATTCCTTTTTCCCAGACTCCAACCAACTATAGAAACGTTCGCTTTCTTCAACCAAATTCCAAAAACTTGCTTGATTTGTCAGCTTTTCAGCTTCCGATGGCGATTGGCTAAACTCAGCCAACAGTCTTGCTTTGTTTTTGACCAATCCCGCTTGTTCCAGTTGATTCATAAGGCTTTCAACTTGTTTCTTAAATTGGAAAATCTGTGTCCGGCTTCGGATAGTTGGTAACATCTGCTCTTGATCATTGGTTAAGAAGAAAATATAGGTTTCACTTTGAGGTTCTTCAATGACCTTTAGTAGTGAATTCGCAGCATTCAGATGCATTTTTTCTGCTTGCTCAATGATAAAAACCTGACGTTGATTTTCGATTCCTGATTGAGAAAACTGCCCAACTAACTCTCGGATTCGTTCCGTTTTAATGATTTGATTGATCGGACGAATAATGGTGACATCAGGAAATTCTTCCTGTTCAATCAACTTACAATTTCGACAAGACTCACATGGTAAAACACCCTGCTTTTCTGTACAAAATAAACTCTTAGATAGGAATAAAGCCATCTCTAGACTTCCAAAATAACCCGAAAATAGATAGGCATGATTCAGCTGTTTTTGTTCCAAGATACGTAGAAAATACTCAAATTGTTGAGGTTGACAAGCTCTTAATTGCTCCTGATTCATTCTGTCAGCCCCATTCTGTCAAACAAGACTTGTTTTGTATTTTCAACCACTTGATTTAATGGTAAGCTCGCATCGATTTTAGCAATACGCTCACCTTCTTTCTCAAGAAGGGAAAGATAGCCTTGACGAACTTTTCTGTGCAAGTCTAAACCTTCCAAATCTAAACGATTGACTTCACGATTGCTGTTTGCTGCGATTCGTTCCAGCCCCTTTTCTACTTCAATATCAAAATACAGTGTCAAGTCCGGTTTAAGACCATCTGTCGCAAATTGATTGAGCCAATCAATCGCTTCAATATCCAAACCACGACCAAAGCCTTGATATGCAACAGAACTATCAATAAAACGATCCATGATGACCATTTTCCCAGCTGCAAGTGCTGGCAAAACTTTTTCCACTAAATGTTGTCTACGACTAGCAATATAGAGAAGAAGCTCTGTCTTCGGATCCATCTGAGTATGACTCGGATCTAAAATGACTTCTCGAATCTTCTCACCGATCAAAACGCCACCTGGCTCACGTGTTGTTAAAAACTCAATATTCTTTTCTTCTAACAAAGGAAGGATAGCTTTAAGCACACTTGTTTTTCCAGCTCCTTCTGGCCCCTCTAGCGAGACTAAAAATCCTTTTGACATGACGAACTTCTTTCTTTTTTTCTTCCTTCTATTCTATCAAAAAAATAGGCATTTGTGAAAAGCTTTTTGTCCTTAAAAATTTCTTCAGAAAAACTAGGATATACATTAGGTAAAAAAGATAATTGTTTAATTCAGTTCCTATATCCGTAATCAACTACCATACTTTCTTATTTTGTCTTTGTAAAACCGTAAAAAAAGAACCTTGCAAAGCAAGATTCTTTTAGTGTCTGACTTAAATAATTGTTCTTCTGGGAACTAAATCGAATTAAGCTTCGATTTCTGTAACCATACCTGAACCAACAGTACGTCCACCCTCACGGATAGAGAATGTAGTACCTTGTTCTACGGCGATTGGGTGGATCAACTCAACGTCGATTGTCACGTTATCACCTGGCATTACCATTTCAGTACCTGCTGGAAGTTCGATTGAACCTGTAACGTCAGTAGTACGGAAGTAGAATTGTGGGCGGTAGTTGTTGAAGAATGGAGTGTGACGTCCACCTTCTTCTTTAGTAAGGATGTAAACTTCACCTTTGAATTTAGTGTGTGGGTTGATTGAACCTGGTTTAGCAATAACTTGTCCACGTTCGATTTCATCACGTTGAACACCACGAAGAAGAACACCTACGTTGTCTCCTGCAAGACCTTCGTCAAGTTGTTTACGGAACATTTCAACACCAGTAACAACTGCTTTTTGGATTTTTTCTTTGATACCAACGATTTCGATTTCGTCGTTGACACGAACTGTACCACGGTCGATACGTCCTGAAGCAACTGTACCACGTCCAGTGATTGAGAATACGTCCTCGACTGGAAGAAGCAATGGTTTGTCAGTGTCACGTTCTGGTTCTGGGATGTACTCATCAACTGTGTTCATCAATTCCATAACGATGTCTTCATACTTAGTGTCACCTTCAAGAGCTTTAAGAGCTGAACCTTGGATAACTGGAAGGTCATCACCTGGGAAATCGTATTCTGAAAGAAGGTCACGGATTTCCATTTCAACCAATTCAAGCAATTCTTCGTCGTCAACCAAGTCAACTTTGTTCATGAAGACGATCAAGTGTTTAACACCAACCTGACGTGAAAGAAGGATGTGCTCACGAGTTTGTGGCATTGGTCCATCAGTTGAAGCTACTACAAGGATAGCTCCGTCCATTTGAGCGGCACCAGTGATCATGTTTTTAACGTAGTCCGCGTGTCCTGGAGCGTCGATGTGAGCGTAGTGACGTTTTTCAGTTTCGTACTCAACGTGTGCAGTGTTGATTGTGATACCGCGTTCGCGTTCTTCTGGAGCAGCATCGATAGACGCATAGTCTTTTGGTTGGTTAACTGAAGAAGGCAAGCGACGTGCCAAAACAGTTGTGATAGCTGCAGTTAGGGTAGTTTTACCGTGGTCAACGTGTCCGATAGTACCAATGTTAACGTGTGGTTTACTACGATCGTATTTTTCTTTTGCCATTTGAGTAAAAGCCTCCAATAAAATATATTTTATAGATAGACAGTAGGCAATACAGTCTAACTTTCCTTACTATTTTATCAAATTTTAGCTAAATTGCAAGTGTTTTACAAAGTTTTTGTTAATTATTCTGATTCTTTCTCTAAGTATTGAATCTATGGATAAAAAAATAAAGAAACAGATGAATCTGTTTCTTTTTAAAAATTTTTATTTTTCTTTTACTTCTTGTACTTCTTTATGTTTTTCATAAAGTTGAACTAGGAATTTGGATATTTCCTTGAGAATCGAATAGGTGGGAACAGCAACAATCATTCCAATGACCCCATAGATATTACTTGATAATAATAAGAGAACAAGAATAGTAATCGGATGAACCTTCATGACTCCACCAACAATACGGGGATAGAGAATATTCCCGTCTACTTGTTGGATAATTAACATGTAGATGACAGCTATAATCATCTTTTGAGGATCCGTGAACAAATTTGATATAATCATCGGTATTAATCCGATACTCGGCCCAACATAAGGAATCAAATTTGTAAAACCTGAGAAAATAGCAAAAACCAATGCATATTTCAAACCAATGACACTATAACCGATATAGGCCAATAAACCAATAATGAATGCATCAATTGATACACCACTAATATAACGGGAAATAGTCGCATTCAAGTTTGTAATTAAACCAGATATATTCAGTTTGTCTCGTTTTAATATAGTTCTTTCTAGCATCGGTAAAAATTTATGCCCATCTAGAAGGAAGTAAATCAAGAACACAGGCGTCATAATAATAATTAAAACAGTGCTTACTAAAGCTGAAAGAACACTTCCTACACTATTTGTCACACTATTTAAGATATTTTGTAAAATATCGACATAGGAAAGATTTAATTGTTGGATTGTTTGTTGAATATCAAGCTCTTGGAAAGCAGGATATTTTGATAATTCTATCACCAAATCTTGGAGTCGACCATAGATGCCTTGGCTAGAATTGATCAAACTACTCAACTGATTGATTAAAATCGGTAAGAGATATACGACACCTATTACGATACTCCCGAAGAGAACACAAAGTGTTAACAAAATCCCAATGATTCGGTTAATTCGGCATTCCTTCTCTAAAAAGATAACGATTGGATTTGTTAAGTAGTAGAGAAATCCTCCTAGTAAAAAGGGAATCATGATTGTATTTACGACACTTACAAATGGCGTAATAATAGCACCCATTTCTCTCCATAAATAGAAAATTAAGGTTATTAATAATATCTCAGTGGTCCAGAAGAATAGTTTATTTCTCCGAAACATAAGCCACCTCCTCTTTTTCCTATTTTACCATATTTCGAAAAAGATTGATAACCTACATTATAAAAACAAGAATATTTTTTATCTTTATGATAGAATAAAACTACTATGAAGAAATTATTTTTAACATTAATGACGCTTATTTCATTTGGTTCTGCTACTACTGTATTTGCTCAAGACTTTAATGTTGCTGCAAAACACGCCATCGCTGTCGAAGCTACTAGCGGTAAGATTTTATACGAGAAAGATGCGACTCAACCTGTTGAGATTGCTTCCATCAGTAAGTTACTGACTGTTTACCTAGTCTATGAGGCTCTCGAGCAAGGAAAAATCACTCTTTCCACTCCAGTAGAAATATCTGATTATCCTTACCAGCTCACGACTAACTCAGAAGCAAGTAACGTTCCTATGGAAGCTCGTAACTATACTGTTGAAGAATTGCTTGAAGCAACATTGGTATCTAGTGCCAATAGTGCAGCTATCGCTTTAGCAGAAAAGGTTGCTGGATCTGAAAAAGACTTTGTCGACATGATGAAGGCTAAACTTCTTGAATGGGGAATCCAAGATGCGACCCTAGTCAATACAACTGGACTAAATAATGAAACTCTTGGGAATAATATCTATCCTGGTTCTAAGAAAGATGACGAAAACAAGATGAGTGCCTATGATGTGGCTGTCGTTGCACGTAATCTCATCCTCAAGTATCCTCAGGTTCTAGAAATCACCAAGAAACCTTCTTCTACTTTCGCAGGGATGACCATTCATTCTACAAACTATATGTTAGATGGAATGCCTGCCTACCGCAGTGGGATTGATGGTCTTAAGACTGGAACGACTGATAAAGCAGGAGCATCTTTTGTCGGTACGACTGTAGAAAAAGGAATGCGTATCATTACAGTTGTTCTTAATGCTGACAACCAAGATAGCAATCCTTATGCTCGTTTCACTGCAACTTCAGCTCTTCTAGATTATATCTCATCAAACTTTGCTCTCCAAACAATTGTTAAGCAAGGAGAAAGCTACCAAGATAGCAAATCTCCAGTTTATGATGGAAAGCAAGATACTGTTACAGCAGTCGCTAAAGAGGATATAAAAATTGTTCAACGTCTTGGTAGTCAAGCACAATCAAATGTTACATACACACCTGATACTACTGAGCACACTGCACCACTCGAAGCAGGTACAGTCGTTGGGAACCTGACTTACGAAGACAAAGACTTAGTTGGTCAAGGTTATATTACCACTGATAAACCCAGCTTTGAAATGGTCGCTGAAAATAATGTTGAAAAGGCCTTCTTCTTAAAAGTTTGGTGGAATCGTTTCATTCGATTCGTCAATGAAAAATTATAAAAAATCGCGATAACTCGCGATTTTTTCTTTATTAATTATTTGACAGCCTAGAGTTTTTATAACCATAAGTAAAGTAAATAATAACTCCTACTACCAAGGCCAACACAAATGCTAACCATGTTTCAAGAGTATATTGAAGCATAAACGATAAGCAGATAAGAATAGAAAAAATTGGTAAAAACGGTACCAAAGGTGTTTTAAATTCTTCCTCTTTCGGCAACCCTTTATCTTTTCTTAGTTTGATAATTCCATACGCTAACAGAATCAGATAAGCTAAGGTACAGATATTGAGAAAGGCTGCAATACTTGCCAAAGGGAAAATCCCTGCAGCCATTGCTGAAACAACTCCTGTTAAGATGGTAGCATTCTTAGGAACCCGACTTGTCTTCGTCACTTCTTTAAAGTTTTTAGGTAAAAGTCCATCACGAGCCAGACTATAAATCATTCGTGATAAAGCGTATGTCATAGAAATACATACTGTAATCAAGGTAAAAATAGCTACAAGAGAAACATAATTGGCTGCCCAATCTAAACCAATACTTCTAAGAGCAAAAGCTACCGCATCATCAACGTTGAGTTTGCTATAGTGAACAAGACCTGTCAATAATAAGGTAACCAAGGCATATAAAATAGTTACGATCATCAAGGATAAAACTATTCCACGAGGAATATTTTTCTGAGGGTTTTGAATCTCATCAACAGCCATAGAAATAGACTCAAACCCTAAAAATCCAAAGAACATGAGTGAAGCACCTGCCATAATCCCAGTGCTTCCACCATAAATCTGACCAAACCCAAAAGGTGCAAAGTCTGACCAATTTTCAGGTTTAATGTACCAAATTCCAACTAGAATAAATAAGGCTAGAGCAGAAAATTTTAAAACTACGAGTATCGAATTAAATCTTAGAGCTGTTTTCGAATCTAACAATACAAGACCTGTAACGAGAAGGATAACTAGAATTGGAAGGAGGTCGATATAGCTTCCTTGTTCAGGATTAAATGTACTATTTAGGGCTTGGGGCAGAGTAATTCCATAATGACTAAGCAAACCTTTAAAATAGGCCGCCCAGCCAGAAGCAACGCCTGAAACTGCTGTCATAAATTCCATAATGGTTAACCAACCAGCTATCCAAGCTGGAAATTCACCCAAAATTGCATATAAATAACTATATGCTCCACCCGTTGCAGGAACACGAGAGGCAAATTCTGCGAAAAAGAGAGCGGATAAGGACACACAGATCGCAGAAATCACGATAGATACCACGAGAGCAGGCCCTGCCAGTGTTGCTGCAGCTGTTCCTGTAATGGTAAAAATACCAGTTCCCACCATAGCACCAATTCCCAAAAGAATTAAATCCCATAATTTCAAATGACGATGCATTTCTGTTTTACCTAGACTAACGTCCTTGGTTCTAAAAATATTCATTCTTCATCTCCACTAACAATAATTGTTTTATTTTACCATAAATAATGGATTTTGTGAATATTTATAAAGTTATATCTAAAAAAACTGAACAAATTTAATATTTGCTCAGTTTTTATCCATTTTATTACCCAACTGATCCTTCCATTTCATAGCTAATCAAGCGGTTAAGCTCAACTGCGTATTCCATTGGAAGTTCTTTGGTGAAGGGCTCTACAAATCCCATGACAATCATTTCTGTTGCTTCAGTCTCTGACAATCCGCGACTCATGAGGTAATAGAGTTGTTCTTCTGAAATCTTAGATACTTTGGCTTCGTGTTCCAAAGCGACTTGTGAGTTATGAATTTCATTGAATGGAATGGTATCAGATGCTGACAAATCATCCATGATAATGGTATCACACTCGATGTGGGAAACAGATTTCTTAGAATTTTTGTTAAAGGTTACTTGTCCACGATAGTCAACCTTACCTCCACCCTTAGCGATAGACTTAGACACGATAGATGAACTCGTATGTGGTGCATTATGGATCATCTTAGCTCCCGTGTCTTGGTGTTGTCCAGCATTGGCAAAGGCGATAGAGAGCATGGTACCACGCGCTCCTTCTCCATCAAGGTAAACAGATGGGTATTTCATGGTTGTTTTGGCACCCAAGTTTCCATCAATCCACTCAACAGTCGCATCTTTTAAAGCTTTGGCACGTTTGGTTACCAAGTTATAGACATTATCAGACCAGTTTTGGATGGTTGTATAACGCATGTAAGCTCCGTCCAAAGCAAAGATTTCGACAATGGCAGCATGTAAGCTGTTGCTTGAATAAGTTGGCGCTGTACATCCTTCTACATAGTGGACACTTGCTCCTTCATCAACGATAATCAAGGTCCGTTCAAATTGACCTGTATTTTCATTGTTGATACGGAAGTAAGTTTGAAGCGGAATATCGACTTTTACTCCTTTAGGAACATAAATAAAGGTTCCACCAGACCACACTGCTGAGTTGAGGGCTGCCAACTTGTTATCAGTCGGCGGTACCAACTTAGCGAAGTATTGTTTAAACAAATCTGGGTATTCCTTGAGGGCAGAATCTGTATCGGTAAAGATAATCCCTAACTTCTCAAATTCTTCCTTCATGTTGTGGTAAACTACTTCTGACTCGTACTGGGCAGAGGCACCAGCTAGATAAGCACGTTCAGCTTCAGGAATACCGATACGCTCAAAGGTTTCTTTAATCTTTTCAGGTACTTCATCCCAAGAACGAGCTGGTTTATCAGATGGTTTTTGGTAATAGATTAAGTCATCAAAGTCAATCTCTGACAAGTCTGCACCCCAGGTTTGCATGGGCATTTTTTTGAAGGTTTCATAAGATTTCAAACGGAATTCTAACATCCACTCAGGTTCTCCCTTAGCAGCTGATAGTTCACGGATGACATCTTCGTTCAATCCTTTTCCTGTCGATAGGACAGGCTCCACATCATCATGGAAACCAAATTTATATTCACCAAGGTCAATTGGTTTTGGTTCTACTCTTTCTTCAGCCATAATATCCTTTCTTTCATTCTTTAATTCTAATGATTCATAAGACAAAAGAATCTTGTCTTATTTGTTTTCTTGTTCTTCTATTGTTTTCTTAAGGGCATTCCAAGCTAGGGTTGCACACTTGATCCGTTGAGGGAACTTAGCAACTCCTGATAAGAAAGATGCATCTCCAAGCTCGTCCTGACGTTCATCTTTTTGTCCTTGGACCATGTCAGAAAAGATGGTCGCAAGTTCTAAAATTTCTTGCTTGGTCTTCCCTAAAACTACATCTGTCATCATACTAGCAGAGGCAGTTGAGATGGTACAACCTGAGTTTAGAAAAGCGATATCTTCCAAACGATCTTCCTCGTTAAACTTGACAGAGAGATTGATGACATCACCGCAAGTTGGATTGTTGAGACTGATTTGTTCAGCATCTTCCAACTTTCCTTGGTGATGTGGATTTTTCGAATGGTCCGCTACCACCGCCATATAGAGGCTATCTAGTTTAGAAAGTGCCATTGAAAAACTCCTTTGTCTTTTGTAAGGCATCGACTAGCTTGTCGCAATCTGCCTTGGTATTGTAGATATAAAAACTTGCACGAGCTGTTGCTGGGACGTCCAAATACTGGAGCAAAGGTTGAGCACAGTGGTGACCCGCACGAACTGCTACTCCTTCATAATCCAAAGCTGTCGCTAAGTCGTGAGGATGAAGGTCCCCTAGGTTAAAGGCAATAACACCCGAACGTTGAGCCAAATCTTGCGAACCATAAATAGTCAATCCTTCAATTGCCTGTAATTTTGGAAAGACATATGCAATCAATTCCTGTTCGTGGGCTTCAATGGCATCCATGCCAATACTTTCCAAATAATCCACTGCAGCAACTAGTCCGATAGCGCCTGCCATATTAGGAGTTCCAGCCTCGAATTTCCAAGGTAATTCCTTCCAACTAGCAGATTGCTCAAAGACAAAATCAATCATTTCGCCACCAAATTCAACTGGGGACATTTGCTCTAGATGCTTTTCTTTGCCGTAAAGGACACCGATACCAGTCGGACCAGCCATCTTGTGACCTGAAAAGGCAAAGAAATCCACATCCAAGTCCTGAACATCGATTTTCATATGTGGTGTAGACTGGGCGCCATCCACCACCATAATGGCTCCAACTTGATGAGCCAATTGAGTGATTTCTTTGATAGGATTGACCACGCCAAGAACGTTTGAGGCATGGGCTAGCGAAACAAACTTGACCTTGTTAGTCAATTTAGAACGCAAATCGTCCATATCTAGAGCTCCATCCTTGAGATAGACATAGACAAGCTCAGCTCCAGTCTTGCGACAGGCCTCCTGCCAAGGAATGATATTAGAATGATGTTCCATGACAGAAATCAAAACTTGGTCTCCCTCAGTCAAGATTTCTTCAGCATAATGCGCTACCCAGTTAAGACTAGTTGTCGTACCTCTAGTAAAGAGAACTTCCTTTGTAGAGCCTGCATTGATAAACTTGGCAATAGTTTCACGGGCAGCTTCATAAGATGCTGTCGCCCGTTCCGCCAAGGTATGAACTCCACGGTGAACATTGGCATTGTCGTGCTCATAGTAGTGGTTAATGGCTTCCATTACTGCTAGTGGTTTTTGTGTCGTCGCAGCATTGTCCAAATAGACCAATGGTTCATCGTTGACTATCTGGTCTAAAATTGGAAAATCCTTACGAATCGCTTCTACATCTAACATAGGCTTCCCCTTAGCGTTTTGACAATTTTTCTTCGATCGTCGCAATCATTTCATCACGAACTTCCTTAACTGGAATCTCAACGATTACAGATCCTAGGAAGCCACGAACAACCAAACGTTCTGCAGTTGCCTTATCTAATCCACGGCTCATGAGGTAGTACATGTCTTCTGGATCCACTTGTCCAATAGACGCTGCGTGCCCTGCAGTAACATCATTTTCATCAATCAAAAGGATTGGGTTTGCATCTGAACGAGCCTGATCTGAAAGCATGAGAACACGGCTCTCTTGTTGAGCATCTGCTCCCTTGGCACCCTTGATGATGTGTCCGATACCGTTGAATGTCAAAGTTGCTTTTTCAAGGATAACCCCGTGTTGAAGGATATTACCGATAGAGTTGCAACCGTAGTTTGTTACGCGAGTGTCAATCCCTTGCACCTGGCGACCACTTGAAAGTGCTACGACCTTGAGGTCTGCATGACTACCGTTTCCAAGCAAGTCACTATCAAAGTCAGCAACAACATTTCCTTCGTTCATCACACCGATCGCCCAGTCAATGCTTGCATCATTGCCTAATTTTCCACGACGACTAATGTAGGCTGTAACATTTTCACCTAGACGATCAATCGCAGCAAATTTCACTTGAGCACCAGAACGTGCAATCACTTCAACAGTGATATTAGCAGTTGCCTTAGCACTAGCCTCACCGCGTGATTCTAAACGTTCGAGATAGCTGATTTTAGAGTTTTTACCTGCAATGATCAGAATATGCTTGTTAAATGGCACATCGCTATCGCTGTCTTGGTAGAAAATTCCTTCGATTGGTTCTGTGATTTCGACATTGTCTGGAATATAGAGAACAGCGCCACTATTAAAGTAAGCTGTGTGGTAGGCTGCCAATTTGTCATCGTCGTATTTTACTGATGACATGAAAAATTCTTCGACGAGTTCTGGGATTTCTTCTAAAGCTGAATGGAAGTCTGTAAAGACCACTCCTTGTTCAGCCAACTCAACTGGAATTTGTTCGAAAACAGTTTGAGTTCCAACCTGCACCAATTTCAAGTGATTATCTAAAGCAGTGAAATCAGGAACATTTGCTGATGGTTCACTTTCTGTGATGGTACCATCACCAAGATTCCAACGGTGAAATTTTACACGCTCAATGACTGGCAATTCCAAACTCTCAATCTTATCAAAAGCTTTTTGACGGAGGTCTGACAACCAGCTTGGTTCAGCGTGCATTTCTGAAAAAAGTTTAATAGTTTCTTTAGTCATTTACTTCTCCTAAAAGATACGAGGGAATTACAATTCTTCCTTGTAGTCATAGCCAAGTTCTTCAGCTAGTTTCGCGTATCCTTCACGTTCCAAGCGTGCAGCCAATTCTGGACCACCAGAAAGAACAACACGACCTTCCATCATAACGTGTACCACATCTGGTGTGATATAGTTCAAAAGACGTTGGTAGTGAGTAATGATCATAGCACCAAAACCTTCACCACGCATAGCATTCACACCTTTAGAGACAACTTTAAGGGCATCAATATCAAGACCAGAGTCAATCTCATCTAAGAGGGCGAAAGTTGGTTCCAACATCAAGAGTTGAAGAATTTCGTTACGTTTTTTCTCACCACCTGAGAAACCTTCATTGAGGTAACGCTCTGCCATTTCTTCTTTCATGTTGAGCAATTCCATTTTTTCGTCTAACTTAGTGATAAATTCACGAACTGAAATCTTCTCATCATCTTCTTTACCAGCATTCATAGCTGCACGAAGAAACTCAGCATTTGTAATCCCAGGAATTTCTGATGGGTATTGCATAGCTAGGAAAAGCCCCATACGAGCGCGCTCATCCACTTCCAATTCAAGGATGTTTACACCGTCAAACAAGACTTCACCTTTAGTGACTTCATAGTTTGGGTTCCCCATAATAGCAGCTGAAAGAGTAGACTTACCGGTACCATTTGGTCCCATGATAGCTGCAATCTCTCCTGTTTTAAGGGTTAAATTAACCCCCTTCAAAATTTCCTTACCTTCAATTTCAACATGAAGATCTTTAATCTCTAATACTGACATGATTGTTCCTTTCTTTTCATCCATTTTACTGTATTTACCTGAAATTTAACCATTTTAAATCCCTAGAAAAACACAATAAAATGTCAATAAATATACTTTAATAGTATAACAAAAAAAAGCCTAAAAGGCTTTGATTTTGTCTAGAAGCTAGGAGCTACTTCTTCCCTTGAAAATGATCATCTATAGCGCTCACAATTTTACCCATGATATAACTCACGCGAAAATTTCTCAGGATCAAAATAGCCCAAAGCAAGGCCACGATATACCGTTGCTCCATGATGGATTCATTAAAGAAATAAGTCTCAGCAGCAGTAAATAAGGCCATGATAATGAATTGTTGTCTGTTCATAGTCTACTACCACAAATTCCCTTTAGTCTTCAGCTATGGTTACTTTATCTGCTAAAAATTCAAAACCTTGAGGGAGTATTGACTCCTCAACATCTTCCCTGATAGCTTGTCCTTGAGATGATTTAGCCTTAGCAGAAAAGTCTGCTCGAACTTCTAACCATTCTTCCTGTGAAATAGCCAAAATTTCTGGAGAAAAGCCAGCTGCTTGACTGAGAATATTGCCAAACATTAGATTCAAGTTATCCCGTTTCATGGTTTGACCAGCATTAAAATTAGATTCAAAAGCTAAAATCGCATGATGTTCGTTTGCTGCAACCGGTTGAGAACCAGCCAAGAGTGCCTTATCTGGCCCAGATAGGCTTTCGATGACTTCTCCCCAAGCATTCTGAAGACGAATTAAGTTTTGACGGGCTAAGTCTGGATTTTCTACTGCTTCTTGAAGAATAGATTGCACCTTATTTCGGTCCACACGATAAATTGACTTAGAGTTAGTCGGACGACTTGGTGTAGAAACAGTTTGCTTAGGGTTAGAACCAACATTGGCTAGGGCCTGTTTCAATCGTGCAACTTCTTCTCGAAGAGAAGACAATTCCTCAGCTACCTCACCTGAAAGTTCTGGTTGAGAATCAATTTCTGCTAAACGGATCGTCATCATTTCAGCATAAATTTTAGGTTGTAGGCTAGACTTAATGTCAGATAGACTTCTAGTGGCAAGGCTAATCATCTCAAATAAGACATCTTGCGGAAGGTCTAAGTTTCTCTTAAATACATCACTGTAATGTGTGTTTTCTCCGCCTGCTTGGACAATTAAGATATCACGTAGATATTGCAGCAAATCAACTACAAAACGTGTCATGCTCTTCCCATTTTCAAAAATCAGGTCAAGATTTTCCAAGGCTCCCGGTACATCCTTTTGAGCTAAAGCAGCAACGTAATGATCCAAGGCACTTAAACTAATGGTCCCTGTGATTTCTTCTGAGACTGCAGTTGTCAAGGTGGCTTCTTGAGTTAAACTTAATGCCTGGTCAAGGATAGATAGGGCGTCCCGCATTCCACCTTCAGCCCGACGAGCAATAATTTCAACAGCTTCTCTTTCGTAATCAATCCCTTCTTTTTCTAAAATCTGGAAAATATGATCTCGAATATCCTGAGTCTTAATAGACTTAAACTCAAATCGTTGAACACGAGACAAAATCGTTGCAGGAATTTTATGGAGCTCAGTCGTTGCCAAAATAAATACAACATTTGGAGTTGGTTCTTCCAGTGTTTTCAAAAGGGCATTAAAGGCACCTGTTGAAAGCATATGAACCTCGTCAATGATATAGACCTTATACTGAGCTATACTTGGAGCGTAAGTTGATTTATCACGAATATCACGAATTTCATCAACCCCATTATTAGAAGCCGCATCCATTTCAATAACGTCTTCTAAACTTCCATCCGTTACAGCTTGACAGATATAACAGTTATTACATGGTTCTCCCCCTACTTGATTAGGGCAATTCATAGCCTTAGCAAATATTTTGGCTACACTGGTTTTACCAGTTCCACGAGGCCCAGAAAATAAGTAGGCATGACTAATCTTATCCTGTTCCACAGCCTGTTTAAGAGTTCTAGCAACAACTTCCTGGCCCACTAGCTGTGAAAAATTTTGACTTCTATACTTTCGATAAAGTGCCTGATACATTATGCTTTCTCCTCAAACATTGAAAATTTCCATTCTGTTTTATCTAGTAGAATGGACACAAACTCTTCTAAATACTGTTGATCTATAGAATCATAATCATCTACATGAGATGAATCCAAATCTAATACACCCAGGAGCTGTCCATCTTTTACCATTGGAAGTACGATTTCGCTACGAGCACTACTATCACAAGAAATATAGTTTGGATAAGTCTTCACATCACCAACATTAACTGTTTGACGGCTAGCTGCTGATTCACCACAAACTCCTTTTCCGAGTGCAATTCTAACACAAGAAACTCCACCTTGAAAAGGACCTAAAATAAGCTCATTTCCATCATACAGATAGAAACCCGCAAAAACAGTATGCGGAAAATTCATTTTTAAGAGAGCACTAGCATTTGATAGATTTGCTAAAACATTGGACTCTCCTTCTAAAAGTGCAGTAAGCTGATCATTGACCATTTGATAAATGGATTCTTTTTCGGAATATAACATAAAACCATTATATCAAAAAATACTAGTTGAAAAAAGAAAAATCCCTTGTTTCAACAACAAAGGATTTGTAATTAAATCTGATTGATTAAAGCTCGATGTCTCCGAACAAGTCAGCCATTGAGAATCCAGTTTGTGTTTCTGGAAGTTCAAAGTCACGTTTTTCTTGACGTTTTGGACGACGTGGACGTGGAGCACGTTTTTCTTCGTTTTGTCCTTCTTCTTGAGCTGGACGTTCTTCAAGAGCCTTGATAGAAAGTGATACACGTTCTGCATCAGCATTAACATCAAGAACTTTAACAGTAACTTCTTGACCAACTGTAAGAGCTTCTTTTGGATTTTCAATACGTTTGTGTGAAATTTGTGATACGTGAACAAGTCCATCGATACCTGGCAATACTTCAACAAATGCACCGAAGTCAGTCAAACGTTTAACTGTACCTTCTACAACGTCACCTTTAGCCAATTTTTGCTCAACGCCATCCCATGGTCCAGGTGTTGTTGCTTTAAGTGAAAGTGATACACGTCCTTCTTCTTCGTTAAGATCAAGGATTTTCACTTCAACTTCTTCACCAACAGTTACAACTGATTTTGGTGAAACGTTACGTTCGTGTGACAATTCAGTCAAGTGAACCAATCCATCAACACCACCAAGGTCGATGAAAGCACCGAAGCTTGTGATACGAGCAACTTTACCAGTTACAACATCACCAACAGCCAATTTACCGAAAACTTCTGCACGAGCTGCTGCAGTAGCTGCTTCAACAACTTCACGACGTGAAAGGATGAAGCGGTTTTCTTTAGGGTCAACTTCTTTGATTTTAGCTTCAAATTCTTGACCTACGAAACGCTCAGTGTTACGTACGAAACGAGTATCCAACATTGAAGCTGGGATAAATCCACGCAAACCTTCAAATTCTACTGAAAGTCCACCTTTAACAGCGCGAGTTCCTTTAACTGTAACAACTTCTTCTTCGCGTCCTACAAGTTTGTCCCATGCTTTGCGAGCTTCAAGGCGTTTTTTAGATACAAGGTATGTTACTGTATCAGTATCTTTACCAACTACTTGACGAAGTACAAGAACATCAAATACTTCACCTACTTTTACAAAGTCATTGATATCAGCATCGCGATCGTTTGTCAATTCGCGAAGAGTCAAGACACCTTCAACACCAGTTCCTGAGATTGCAACGTTAGCTTGATTAGCATCAACTGTCAATACTTCAGCACTAACAACATCACCAGGTTCAACTTGGCTAACGCTATTTAGCAAATCTTCAAATTCATTCATCTAAAAAATCCTCCAACAATCAAGTTTTTCTAACTTGACATACTTATAATTTTTTTCCTAAGCACCCGCAACGACATGAACATCTCGAACGTCTTCAATTATAAAAATAAAATACCCTAAGATATTTTTCTTTTTATCTTGAATTTATTACCTAAGAACTGGGGTAGCTGGATTCGAACCAACGCATGAGGGAGTCAAAGTCCCTTGCCTTACCGCTTGGCTATACCCCAATGATGATATGGAGAGAGAGGGATTCGAACCCCCGAACCCGAAGGAGCGGATTTACAGTCCGCCGCGTTTAGCCTCTTCGCTATCTCTCCGACAATCAACGAAAACTATTATATCATGAAAATTTGCAAAAAACAAGCATTATTTTGCTAAATTATAGTTCTCAATCAATATTTCCACAGCTTTTTCAAGATTCTTGTAAAAACTATCGACATTTCCATTCTTTACGATAGCAAATTGGTCATCTAGTTCGGCAATTTCACCGATTATTTTTTTTCCGATTGTTAATGTGTAACCAGCGTAATGATCTTTTCCAACTACTACTTTAGCGTCTGATAATTGAATCTCAATTTTTTTATCTTTTTTACTCATACGATACCTCTTTTCATTTTTTCTATTTTACAAGAAATTCCTTAATCTAGCAAGAAAAAACTCTCTATCAAGCCAATATTGATAAAGAGTTATCTGAAAAAAATCTGGATTTTTTACTTTAATTTTTAAATTAGTGAGTTGCTCCACCTACTAATTTCAAATCCTTATCTTTATGGTCCACGATAGCACCAATCGCAGCCTCGATCCCTCTGACAATATCTGTTAAGCACATGGATGCAGTATTAGGCTTATTTACCACTTGTTCTGTCATATAGGGAATATGCATAAAACCTGCCCTCATATTAGGAAATTTCTTATCCGCTAAATAGAGAGCCTGATACATCAGATGATTGCAAACAAAGGTTCCAGCTGTATTGGATACTGAAGCAGGTAGCCCTTCTTCTTTTATAGCTTGTACCATTGCTTTGATAGGGAGTGTGCTAAAATAGGCAGCTTCTCCATCTAGGCGAATTGGAGTGTCAATCGGTTGATTTCCTTGGTTATCTGGAATTCTAGCATCATCTTGATTGATGGCAACCCGCTCAGGAGTTAAACTAGCTCTTCCTCCTGCTTGTCCAATGCAAAGAACAACATCTGGTTGATAGCGAACGATTTCTGCTTCTAAAACCTCTGAGGCTTTATAAAAGACTGTTGGAATCTCTACCCAAGCAATCTCAGCTCCATGAATTTTAGACGGTAATGATTTAACAGCTTCTAGAGCTGGATTGACCTGTTCACCACCAAAAGGATCAAATCCTGTAACTAATATTTTCATTTTATTTCCTTTACTAAAATGCCAAAAAGTACATCAGAAATACATGTATGATAATCATGACAATAGCTACTCCTACTTGCGCTTTGATAACACCATTTGGATCTTTCATATCCAAAAGGGCTACAGGTAGAGTATTGAAATTAGCAGCCATTGGGGTTAATAAAGTCCCACAACAACCTGCTGTCATAGCAAGAGCACCCGCCACGATTGGATCTGCTCCCAAGGAAAATACAAAGGGAACACCAATTCCAGCAGTAATGACAGTAAAGGCCGCAAAGGCATTTCCCATAATCATTGAAAATAGAACCATTCCCAATACATAAGCCACTACACCCATCAACCGACTCCCCGAAGGCACAAAACCACTTATCAGATGTGACATTAAATCTCCAACTCCTGCTACGGTAAAAATCGCTCCCAAAGCCCCTAAAAGTTGTGGAACAATCCCACTAGTTGAGACTTGCTGAACCATGCGATTATTTTCTGCCAGCAAGCTTTTAGGAGAACTCTTAGTAATCAATAAAAGAGAGATGGTTGCAAAAAATGCTGCAAGGCTGATAGCAATCTTACTTAACTCAGGGATCATTTTTGCTAATACTAAAGCAATCAAAGCCATCAGCATGACCGGAATAAAAATTTTATTCTTCAACCGTTTAGCTTCAATATTTGCCTTGACTTCATCCAGAGAGGGTAAGGTTCCGATACGAACCTGTTTAAAGAGTGTTAGTAGGGCTAATAGCACTACAATTACTCCAATATAGACAGATGGTAGATAGGAACCACCAATAAAACTGATTCCCAATAAAGCCCAAAACCCAGCTGTTCCATAGCGAACTGGGTTTGTTTTGTCTTTAGAACTACAATAGGCCGTGTGAAGAAATTGACAACCAATCACAATATAGGTTAACTCTAATAACTGTCTTGCTAGATTGGTCATTCTTCTTTTCCTTTACTAAGCTTATTCGCTAGCAATTTTCTATCAAATAAGTAATTGTAAATCCCTACCACAAGTAAGGCAACTCCTGCAACAATAAGAGAAGCCGAAGCGATCCCTGCATAATTACTTTCGTAACCTAATTGGTCCAGAGTGCCCCCAACTAAGAGGACACCACCTGCACCAACAAAAGTGTTCTGAGCAAAGAAATTTGCAAAATTATCATTTGCTGCTGCACGTGCTTTTAGCGCTTCGCTCTCCTGCTCCGTTAATTTTCTACCTAGTTGTGACTCTGCCGCTGCTTGTCCCATGGGTCGAACCAAGGGTCTCACAAACTGCGGCTGCCCTCCTAGACGAATAGCAAAGAACCCGTCGAGTTCCCGAAAAAAGAAATAAATTGTATAAAAACTTCCTACGGTCAGTCCTTTAATCTTTTGAATCAAGTCAACCGAACGTTGCTTGAGACCAAAAGTTTCAGATAAACCTACCAGGGGCAAGGTTACCATAAAAATTGTAAGAACTCGTTGATTACTAAATTCTCTTCCTAAAATTTCCAAGAACTCAACAAGAGAAACTCCAGAAACTAGAGCTGTAACTAAACTAGCTAAGACTACCGTTGCGATGGTATCTAATTTATAGATAAAACCAACCACAATGACAACTATCCCTATTAGTTTAATCCATTCCATATAGGCCCCTTTATTCCAAAAATACTAGTCTGTTTTATTTGACATGACTTTCTAGTTCTTTTTGGTATTTACTGTTTGATTCCAATTTTTCTTTTTGCCATTTTTCAAGAGCTGCTTGATATTCTTTAGCAGATACAATTTCTTTTTGCAATTTCATTCCCTTGAAGATATATGGATCACCCTTAATACCTACTTGTGAGTATGGTTTAGAGAAAGGAACGACGTTGCTGACAACTGGTGAACCACCTGATGAAGCGGTTGGCATCAAGAGAGAGCTATCAGTGAGCCATGCTTGAGCTTTAGCATATTTTTCATATCTCTTGTCCAAGTCGTTTGTTTCAGAAACCGCATCATCCAGGAGCTTCTTATATTCGTCCAGACCAAGTTGAGCGACTACTTCCTTGTCTTTACCTTTCGTAATACCAAGGTGTTTCATAGCAGAACCGGTCTTAGGATCCATAATATTGAGATAACTTGCTGGGTCTTGATAACTTGGAGCCCATCCAGTACTGTTCAAGTCATAGTCTTTTTGGGCTGGAACACGCGCTTGTGATGTAATACTTTCCTTTTCGTTATCGGTCATTTGAAGGACATCAATCACGACATTTTCAGAACCAAGAGTTGACTCGATTGATTGTTTAAAGGAATTGCTTTGTTGAACGGCAATTGTATCTGTCTGTTCAACTGGAACATCCAAGTGAATTGGGAAGGTTACACCTTTTGCTTCCAATTCTTTCTTAGCTTTCTCAAATGAAGCCTTAGCTTTGTCAGGATTGTAGATAGTATCTTTCCCGTCTACCAGCTCAACACCTTTCCATTGGTCTCCATAGTTGACCAATTCTGCTTGAGCGATATCACCAAAGTTTTTACCTCCAGATTGTACAAAGTTATCTGGTACTAGGCTGTTACGAATAATCTTGTCCGCACCATCTTCACCATTAAGCTGAGCAGCATAAGAATGACGGTTGAAAGCAAAGTTAATTGCCTGACGGAAGTCCTTGTTCAACATTGCTTCTTTTGTAGAAGTTTTTTCTTCTTCACTTGTTTTCGCAGTCTTATTGTAAGATTGACGGTTTACGTTAAAGGTAAAGTAGTAACTCGTTGAATCCTGTGGACTGTATGTGATTTTATCTCCGTATTGTTCCAATGTAGAAGCAAAGTTTGAGCTACTTGGGAAGATACGAGCTGTTGTATAAACACCTGAAGAGAAGCTACGGATTAATGATTCTTGGTCTGAACCATCATAGTAGGTTAATTTTACCTTCTCAATTTTAACCTTCTCTTTATCCCAATAATTTGGATTCTTTTCGTATTCGATTAAAGATTTTGAAGTCAATGTCTTCAGGATATACGGACCGTTATAAAGAATACCAGATGGACTGACTGCTCCGTAGTTCTTGCCTGAAGCTTTGAGGAATTCCTCGTTTACCGGCAACATGGTTGCTGAAGTTACTTTCGAATTCCAGAAACTTTCAGGTGCATTAAGAGTATACTGGACTGTGTAGTCATCCAATGCCTTAACCCCAACTGTAGAGAAGTCATTAGTCTCACCAGTCATATATTCATTCAAGCCCTTAATGGAGTTTTGAATAAGGGTAATACCGTCTGATTTCCCATCTGCTACGTGTTTCAATCCAGTAACAAAGTCATGCGCGGTTACTTCAGCGTATTCTTCGCCTTCGGACGTATACCATTTAACTCCTTTACGAAGTTTATAAGTATAAGTCAAACCGTCTTGTGAGACACTCCAGTCCTCAGCCAGCGAAGGAACCAAATTCCCATATTCGTCGTTTTCCAACAATCCATCAACAACGTTACCGATGATATCAGTCGTTGATGTACGAGTTGCGATACTGTAGTCCAAAGACGATGGGTCTACTCCATAGACGTAAGAAAAGGTTGTAGGGGCATCTGCTTCCTTGTCAGATTTCCCACAAGCTACAAGAAGAGCTGCTGTACTCAGGACCACTCCTGCTGTTAACATCCATTTTTTCGTTTTCATAAAGATCTCCCTTAAAAAATTTTAATCTACTTTTACAATCCAACCTTCTGGTGCTTCAATGTCACCAAATTGGATGCCGGTCAACTCATCATAGAGTCGACGAGTTACTGGACCAACCTCTGTTTCACTGTAGAAAACATGGAAATCATTACCGTGTTGGATTCCCCCAATAGGTGAGATTACTGCTGCTGTTCCACAGGCACCTGCTTCTACAAATCGATCCAGACTATCAATTGGTACATCTCCCTCGACAGGCTTCAATCCTAAACGATGCTCTGCCAAGTAAAGTAATGAGTACTTGGTAATCGATGGTAAGATTGATGGACTCAATGGGGTTACAAACTCATTGTCAGCTGTAATCCCAAAGAAGTTTGCTGATCCAACTTCTTCAATCTTTGTGTGAGTTGCTGGGTCAAGGTAAATAACATCTGAAAAATTACGAGATTTAGCCATTTTTCCAGGTAGAAGACTAGCTGCATAGTTACCCCCAACCTTGGCAGCACCTGTACCATGTGGCGCCGCACGGTCATATTCGTCTTGAATCAAAAAATTTGTCGGTGTCAATCCACCCTTAAAGTAATTTCCAACTGGCATAGCAAAGATGGTAAAAATATACTCCTCAGCTGGTTTTACCCCGATGATGTCTCCGACACCAATCAAAAGTGGACGAAGATAAAGGGTTCCACCAGTCCCATAAGGTGGTACGTAGTCCTCATTGGCACGAACAACTGCTTTACATGCTTCTACAAACATTTCTGTTGGCACTTGGGGCATCAAGAGACGATCACAGGTACGTTGCAGACGTTTAGCATTTTCATCTGGACGGAAGAGTTGAATACTGCCATCCTTTGTACGATAGGCTTTCAATCCTTCAAACGCTTGTTGTCCATAATGAAGGCTTGGAGATGATTCTGAAATATGCAAGGTTGCATCTTCTGTTAATTCTCCTTGAGTCCATTGTCCATTTTTAAAATAAGCGATATAACGATAAGGTAGTTTCATATAGGAAAAACCGAGATTTTCCCAATCAATCGTAACAGTCATGACAATCTCCTTTATTCTAATCAAAACTATGTGTTCTATTCTACACTATTCTCCTAAAAATTCAAGTATTATTTGTAATTTTCTGAAAATTTTACTTATAAAAAATCAGTCACTAGGACTGATTTTCTTCTTAATTATCTTTTTCTTCTTTAAAGACTTCTTTGAGGTAGGCATCGAAAACTTCCTCGTCTGAAATAGTATCTGAGATAAAGCTTCCATTACTTGTGCGCTCTGATAGATTCAAATCTTGCAAGATTGATTCGTAAATTGTTCCATTATTTGATTGGATAACAAGAGTTTGTTCACCATCTTCTACTTCTGTACTAAAAAGATCTCCGATAAATCCTTGTTCTGAGACAGCACCGGCCAAGAATACGCGATGTGGTTTGCTCTTCAATTCTCTCAGAACTTGAAGACCACGCTTAGCACGACTGGTTGCTGGAATTTCCTCTGTTGATACACGTTTCAAGCTTCCACGTTGCGTTAACAGATAGAAGGATGAAGTATTGCAGATAAAGGCAGCTTGAAGCTCATCATCTGCTTTCAGATTCATAGCTTTAACACCTGCGGCCTTGGCTCCAACAACTGGAACCTCTTCGATATTAAAGCGAAGGGCATATCCATTTTTACTAATCAACAAAACATCATCAAGTTTGATTGGTGCAACAGCTATAATCTGGTCAGTCTCATCTTTCAACTTAGCATATTTGACAGACTTAGAGCGATAGGTTCTCCATGGAGAGAATTCTTTGCGTTCGACACGTTTGATTTGACCAAGGCGAGTCGCTGCAAAGTAGGTTGTCGCATCATCAAACTGGTCCACAACTTCTACGTAAAGTACTTCTTCATTGGTTTCAAAGTTGGTAATCGTTTGACTCAAGTGCTCTCCGATGTCCTTCCAGCGAATATCTGCTAACTCATGGATTGGTCGATAAATGACATTTCCAAGAGTAGTGAACATCAAGAGGTGCTGGGTTGTCTTGGCAGTTTGCACAAAGATCAGACGATCATCATCCCGTTTGCCAATTTCTTCCAGCGTTGAAGCTGAGAAAGAACGAGGACTAGTACGCTTGATATAGCCTGCTTTGGTCACGCTGACGTATGTATCTTCTTCAGCAATAAGGCTAGCTGTATCAATCTCAATCACTTTTGCTGTATCTTCTAAAGAACTCAAACGAGGTGTCGCAAACTGTCTCTTGACATCACGAAGTTCTTTTTTCATGAGATTATACATAGTTCGTTCGTCACCGATGATAGCCGCCAGCATAGCAATTTTTTCGCGAAGTTCTGCTTCTTCTTCTTGCAAGACAACTACGTCTGTATTGGTCAAACGGTATAGTTGCAAGGTAACAATAGCTTCAGCCTGCTCTTCAGTAAAATCATAACTGACCTTGAGGTTTTCCTTGGCATCAGCCTTGTTCTCAGAAGCACGGATAAGAGCAATGACTTCATCTAAAATAGAGATGACACGAATCAAACCTTCCACGATATGGAGACGTTTTTCAGCCTTTTCCTTGTCAAAGCGAGAACGTGCCAAGATGACCTCACGACGGTGGGCAATATAGCTAGATAAGATAGGCACAATTCCAACCTGACGAGGGGTGAAATTGTCAATCGCAACCATGTTGAAGTTGTAGTTGATTTGTAAGTCAGTATACTTGAAAAGGTAGTTGAGAACAAGCTCGGTGTTCGCATCTTTCTTGAGTTCAATAGCAATGCGAAGACCGTCACGGTCAGACTCATCACGAACCTCAGCGATACCTGCTACCTTGTTATTGACACGAACTTCATCGATTTTCTTGACTAAGTTAGCCTTATTAATCTCATAAGGAATCTCAGTGATAACGATTTGTTCCTTACCACCTTTCAGTTTCTCGATTTCAGTCTTGGAACGAACAACCACGCGCCCCTTACCAGTTTCATAGGCCTTTTTGATCTCGTCACGACCTTGGATGATAGCTCCTGTAGGAAAGTCTGGCCCAGGCAAGAATTCCATCAACTTATCGACCTTAGCAGTTGGGTGATCAATCATGTAGACTGTAGCATCGATAACTTCTGCCAAATTATGCGGTGGAATATCTGTGGCATAACCAGCTGAAATACCTGTTGAACCATTGACTAAAAGGTTTGGAAAGGCTGCTGGCAAGACAGTTGGCTCTTTCTCGGTATCGTCGAAGTTCCAAGCAAAGGGAACTGTCTTTTTATCGATATCTTGAAGAAGGTAGCCTGCAATCTCTGATAAACGAGCTTCCGTATAACGCATAGCCGCAGGTGGATCTCCGTCCATTGAACCGTTGTTTCCGTGCATTTCAACTAGAATCTCACGGTTTTTCCAGTCCTGAGACATACGGACCATGGCATCATAGATAGAAGAATCTCCGTGTGGGTGGAAATTACCCATGATGTTCCCGACAGACTTGGCTGACTTACGGTAGCTCTTGTCAAAGGTATTGCCATCCTTATTCATAGAATAAAGAATACGGCGTTGAACCGGCTTCAATCCATCCCTAATGTCTGGCAAAGCCCGGTCTTGAATGATGTATTTGGAGTAGCGACCAAAGCGCTCTCCCATGATGTCCTCCAAGGACATATTTTGGATATTACTCATATAAGATACAAAGGGACGATTCGGCCTGCCGAAAATTTCTGTAGAAAAATAGGAAATCGATGCAGGGTTCAATGAACCCAAAGCGATTTATCTTTTTTCCTAGGTCTTAGTCCCGTGTTCAGTTACTACAAATAACTAAACGATCCTTTCTGTAGTTTAAAGTTATAATTTGTGTTCTTTATTTGCTTAGTGATCAGGAAGTTTTTCCTTAGCATATCTCATCATCTTCTCAGCTACTTCCTTATCATAGTCAAAGCCCATCTTTTGAGCAAGAGATTGAGCCTCTTGGTGGAAAAATTGCATCGTAGCAAACAATGACTGAGTAAGTTTTTCTACACTTGAAAAATCAAGGAGAGTAGAGATTTCCTTCTCTTTCTCTGTAGGTAAATACTGGAAAAGATACTTGTAGTTCTTACCAATATCGACTGTTCCCCTATCACTTGCGACCAGCCAAGCCAAGACCTTCAAGAGTTCTTGCTGGCAAATATCGTAGAGATGGTCAGTCGCATAAAGAAGTTGCTTGCGACAGATTCCCTTGACCACATAGGCGGAAACCCACCAAAATTCATTGCAGGCTTTTTCAAAATCTGTCTCACTAGCTGGATTCGTCCAATAGCGCTTAGGTGTCGGTGCATAAGAGTCAAAAAGCCCCTGCGGGTCATCCAGCACCGTGAAATCCGCTTCGCTATCCACCCACTCTTTCATGTGTTCTTTTGGGCAGAGGGTTAGATCAATTCGATTACCATCATCAAAAAGCATGAGGAAGAGACGACGGTTGCCTAGGATATTATGCTGCTCAATGATACGTTTGCCAAACTGGTCCAACCAAGCAAGATTGCTTGTTAGATTATCTAAGTCGTCCACGACATAGACCACATCGTAGTCTTGAAATTCATCTTTTGTGACATTTTGGTTTGTCCGTGAACCAGACATAGCGACAGCATCTACTTTTAAAGTTTCGGCAGTCTGTAAAATTACATCGAGCATTTCTGTTTCAGTTCTCATGGGAATACCTGCCTTTTTAGTGAAAACTCTTGATTCTGTAAAGAGTATGTCTATAAAGCGGACTGACTGCTGGAACTTTTTCATTATCAAATTCTTTGACAAATTCCACGCCTAGCTTTTGCATGACTTTTTGCGAAGGGAGATTGAGCAAGGTTGTAAAAGAGTAAACTTCTGATAAGCCAGCTTGCTGGAAAGCGAAGTCTAGACAGGCTTGGGCAGCCTCCGTCGCATAACCACGATTCCAAAACTCTTTTCGCAGACACCAGCCTATTTCTACAGCTTCTTTTCCAGCAAAAATCTGTAAATCCGAATGGTGCAGACCTACCAAGCCGATAAACTCCTAATTGTCTAAGTCACTCAGGGACAAACTTTTTACTTCATATACTTTTTTCATTTTTCTTTTCCTTTTCTTTTTAAAAATTTTTGTGCCAGTCTCTCCCATGAGACAGGTAAGCTGACTTTTTTCTGCCAGTCACTTTTTTGAAAATAAATCGCTGGTAGGTTTTTAATTAGATGATTTTTGGGGTTAATAATCTGGTACTAATGGATCCTGCGGTAAAATACGGTATTTGTGTAATAATTTATAGGCTATCGAGTGAAAATTATCCTCATCAGGAGTTTTCAAAATATCCATGAAATTATTTATTGTTTCTAATTTACTTTTTAGTGTATCAGAGTCAAGCTTCAAACCAGCCAATGCTAATAAATTAACTTTGTCATCATCTGAATTTATCCTCTTAAACTCATTTACTAAATAGTTATGTGCTGTCTCATAGATGCTTTGTTCCCCATTTATTTTAACTTCATTTCCCTTTATTGAATCTATATTTTTTGTATAATTTTTTAAATCCTCCCATTCCTCTTCACTAATCTCAATTTTATCTCCTACACTCATTGAAAGAAAAGTAATTTTTTTCAAATCTTTTGGATTATCTTTATATGAATATTGAACCTGTGTACCAATGAGTAGAGATGGATAAGTTCGTATTTTTACATCATTACCTAAATGACTTTCATTCACATCTCGCATTCCTTTTTTTGCATAGAAATTTTTTGGAAGAGTAGAAGTCATCACCTCATCAATAGTTTTTCCTGTTAAAGTTTGACTTTTTACATTCTCATAAGAAATTGGTAAAAGAACAAGAAAAATTGTCTCCCCTCTTTTTATGACTGACGGAATATACATCAAATAAGTTGGGTGCGGTGGAGAAGTTAGTGGCTTAGTTGACTCATTGTAAAGAGTATAGCTGGGGTTTTCCTGCCAAAAATTTTGTATAATATGAAAATTGGTAGTATCCATATATTTCGTTCTATTATAATTTATCCAAAAACTATATCCAGATAAACCAAGTGCTAATAAAGAAACTATTATAGGAATTATTTTTAGCCAATCAATATTCGCTAAATTACTATTACCATTTCCAGCAAAAAATTGAGTTTTCTTTAAAAACATTAACACTCCTTTCCTTAAAACACTGTAGCTTCTTCCAGCGTAAACTTGACATTATCCTCAATCCACTTACGGCGTGGTTCGACCTTGTCTCCCATGAGGACATTGACGCGGCGTTCGGCGCGTGCTAAGTCTTCGATGGTGACACGAATGAGAGTTCGGGTTTCTGGGTTCATGGTTGTTTCCCATAGTTGGTCCGCATTCATCTCACCAAGCCCCTTGTAGCGCTGTAGGGTGGCGCCTTTGCCAAACTGCTTGCGAAGTTCTTCTAGTTCGCCATCCGTCCAAGCATAGGCTACTTCTTCTTTCTTGCCTTTACCTTTGGACATCTTATAAAGAGGAGGGAGGGCGATATAGACATGTCCTGCCTCGACTAGTGGACGCATGTAGCGATAAAAGAAGGTTAAGAGAAGGGTTTGAATGTGGGCACCATCGGTGTCCGCATCGGTCATGATAATGATCTTGTCATAGTTAGCATCTTCAAGGGAGAAATCTGCCCCAACACCAGCCCCGATGGTATAAATCATGGTATTGATTTCTTCATTTTTGAGGATATCCGCCATCTTGGCCTTGGCTGTATTGATGACCTTACCACGAAGAGGCAAAATAGCCTGAAACTTACGGTCACGACCTTGTTTGGCAGATCCACCGGCAGAGTCCCCCTCGACCAGATAGAGTTCGTTCTTAGCTGGATTTTTAGATTGAGCTGGAGTCAATTTTCCAGACAACAAGCCTTTGTCTTTTTTATTTTTCTTACCATTTCGGCTCTCATCACGCGCTTTACGTGCTGCTTCACGGGCATCACGGGCCTTGATGGCTTTACGAATCAGATTCGAAGCCAATTCCCCATTTTCCATAAGGAAGAAAGTCAACTTATCAGCCACAATCCCATCTACAACTGGACGAGCTAGTGGACTTCCAAGTTTGTCCTTAGTCTGTCCTTCAAACTGAAGATGTTCTTCGGGAACTAGGATAGAAAGAACAGCCGCTAACCCTTCACGGTAATCTGAACCTTCAAGATTTTTATCTTTTTCTTTGAGAAGCCCCGTCTTACGTGCATAGTCATTCATAACCTTGGTAATGGCTGACTTGAGTCCTGTCTCATGCGTTCCACCGTCTTTGGTACGGACATTATTGACAAAGGACAAGATGTTATCTGAAAATCCATCATTATACTGGAGGGCTACTTCTACTTGGAAACCATTGTCTTCCCCTTCAAAGTATAGAACTGGTGTCAAGGTTTCCTTGTCTTCGTTAAGATAAGAAACAAAGTCCTGTACTCCATTCTCATAGTGGAATTCGATTGCTTCATCTGTTCGCTTGTCCGTTAATGACAAGGTTACATTCTTCAAGAGAAAAGCTGACTCATTGAGACGCTCTGAAATGGTATTGTACTTAAAGTCTGTCGTAGAAAAGATACTAGCATCTGGCATGAAGGTCACTTTGGTACCTGTTTTAGACTTAGGTGCAGTTCCAACCTTTTCTAGAGTGGTAACTGGCTTGCCTCCATTTTCAAAACGTTGTCTATAAACTGCTCCATCACGAGTAATTTCTACCTCTAACCAACTAGAGAGGGCATTGACGACAGAAGATCCAACCCCGTGGAGACCTCCTGATGTCTTATAACCACCCTGACCGAACTTTCCTCCAGCGTGAAGGATAGTAAAGATAACTTCAACCGTTGGAATGCCCATAGCATGCATTCCAGTCGGCATTCCACGTCCGTGGTCTTGAACCGTTAAACTTCCGTCTTTATTAATGGTCACATCGATCCGGTCACCAAATCCAGACAGGGCTTCATCGACCGCATTATCGACGATTTCCCAGACAAGGTGGTGGAGACCAGCACCGTCAGTCGATCCGATATACATCCCTGGACGTTTACGGACCGCATCCAACCCTTCTAACACCTGGATGGCATCATCATTATAATTGTTAATATTGATTTCCTTTTTTGACACAAGGAACCTCCTATTTGTTCATCTTTTCTATTTTACAGGTTTTCTAAGGATTTTGCAAAGTTTTTCTAATTCTAGATCCCTATTGTCAAATCTTTTAATAACAAGATTTCAGATGTCACAATTCCAGACAAGATTCCTTACGATTCTCTCCTATTTCATGGTATAATAGAAACATGATAACAATAGTATTATTAATTTTAGCTTATTTATTGGGTTCAATCCCTTCAGGCTTATGGATTGGACAAATCTTCTTTAACATTAATCTAAGAGAACATGGATCTGGTAATACTGGAACGACCAATACCTTCCGAATTTTAGGAAAAAAAGCTGGGATGGTAACTTTTGCAATTGATTTCTTTAAGGGTACTTTGGCTACTCTACTTCCACTAATCTTCCATGTGCAGGGAGTTTCACCAATCGTCTTTGGACTTTTAGCAGTCATTGGCCACACCTTCCCTGTCTTTGCAAAATTCAAGGGTGGTAAGGCTGTTGCAACCAGTGCTGGAGTTATTTTGGGATTTGCTCCTCTCTTTTGCCTCTACCTTGCAGTCATTTTCTTCGGAATCCTCTATCTCGGAAGTATGATTTCCCTTTCTAGTATATCGGCTGCTATTGCTGCAATTATTGGCGTCCTTCTGTTTCCTCTCTTTGGATTTATTTTAACTAGTTATGACCTACTTTTCACGGTGATTATGATTGGTCTTGCAAGTCTAGTAATTGTTCGCCACAAGGACAATATCAAACGTATCCAAAATAAAACAGAAAATCTCATTCCTTGGGGACTTAACCTAACGCACCAAGAACCTAAAAAATAAAACGTCAGTTGAAACTGACGTTTTTTTATGTTATTTAGACTTGATATAGTTGATACCATCTGCCTTCGGCGCAACAGCTTTACCAAAGAAGGCTGCTAGGACGACAATGGTCAAGAGATATGGTGCGATTTGCAAGTAAACGGCTGGTACTCCTTGCAAGAAAGGAAGCTGAGAACCGATAACTGCCAAACTTTGTGATAGTCCAAAGAAAAGACTTGAAAGCATCGCACCAACAGGATTCCATTTACCAAAAATCATGGCCGCAAG
Organism: Streptococcus sp. Z554; assembly: GCF_053010305.1. NCBI lineage: Bacteria > Bacillati > Bacillota > Bacilli > Lactobacillales > Streptococcaceae > Streptococcus > Streptococcus sp. Z554. The sequence continues at coordinate 67,241 of NZ_JBRKNV010000001.1, read as the reverse complement.
AGCGATAAATCCTGGACCGACGATGGTTGTCACTGAGAAGTTAACAGAAATTGATTGGGCGTAAATAGCTCCACCGATTCCTCCAAGGAAACCGGAAATCACAACTCCAAGATATCTCATCTTGTAAACATTGATTCCCAAAGTGTCTGCTGCTTGTGGGTGTTCACCGACTGAACGAAGACGAAGTCCAAAGCGAGTTTTAAAGAGAACAAACCATGCTAAGAATGAGAAAGCAATTGCTAGATAACCAAGTAAACTTGTTGACTTGAAGAAGATATCTCCGATAACTGGAATATTCGCCAAAAGAGGGAAATCAAATCGACCAAATGTTTGTGTTAAGTTATCCGTTTGTCCCTTGTTATAAAGCACCTTGACCAAGAAGACTGCCAAGGCTGGCGCCATCAAGTTAAGTACGGTACCACTAACAACATGGTCAGCACGGAAATGAATTGTAGCTACTGCGTGAATCAGCGAGAAGAGCGCTCCGACTAATCCACCAACTAGAAGCGCTACCCAAGGAGTTAATGCTCCCAAATCTTGAGCAAATTCAAGGTTAAAAACAACTCCAGAAAAGGCACCCATGACCATGATTCCTTCAAGACCAACGTTAACAACTCCACCACGTTCAGAGAAAACTCCTCCGATACTTGTGAAAATAAGTGGTGCTGAGTAAATCAACATGGACGAAACCATAAGGGTTAACATTGTTGTAATCGACATCCTTATTTACCTCCTTTAAGTTGTTTTCTCGGTTTAACGAAACGTTCGATGATGTAGTGAACGCTGACAAAGAAGATAATTGAGGCTGTAACGATACTTACAAGCTCAGATGGTACTTGTGCAGCATTCATACCAGGTGCTCCTACCTGTAGGACACTGAATAAGAAAGCCGCAAATAGAATTCCAACTGGTGAGTTTGAAGCAAGTAGACTTACTGCCATACCGTTAAATCCGACCGCCAATGATGAACCTTGAACGTAGACGTTTTGGAAGGTACCAAGTCCTTCTACTGCTCCACCTAGACCTGCAAGGGCACCCGAAATAATCATGGATAGAATAATGGTACGTTTAGCCGAAATCCCTGCATATTCAGAAGCATTTGGATTTAGACCAACTGCACGGATTTCAAAACCGAGCGTTGTCTTCTTAAGCATGAACCAGATAACTGCAACTGCTATGATAGCAAAGAAAATCCCAATGTTCATACGAGAATTTCCTGTTAACTCAGCAAGCCAAGGGGTCTGATAAGTTGCATTTGCACTTACTCGAATAGATGAGTCGGTACTTTGCATGATTTCTTTGGGGAAGTGGTGAATAAAGGCATTTCCCACATAAAGAACAATATAGTTCATCATAATGGTTACGATAACCTCAGATGTCCCAAGGTAGGCTCTTAAGATACCAGGAATAGCACCAACGATTCCTCCCGCAACTAAGGCAATAACAATGGTCGCAAGAATCATCAAGGGACGTGGCAAATCTGGGAAAGAAAGAGCGAACCAACCACTCATAACCCAACCCGCGAGGGCTTGTCCTGGAAGACCAACGTTAAAGAAACCAGCACGGCTTGCCACTGCAAATCCTAGAGCAATCAAGACTAAAGGACCCATGGCACGGAAGATTTCACCGATTCCACGTACACTACCAAAGGCTGTGTAGAAAAGTTCTTCATATCCCCAGATAGCATCGTAGCCAAAAATCCACATGACAATGGCTCCGAGTAGGATCCCTAAAATAACAGAAATCAAAGGAACCGAAATTTGTTGTAATTTTTTAGACATCACTCTTCTCCTTTTCCAATACACCACCAGCCATCAAGACACCAAGCTCTTGCTTGTTGGTTGTTTCTGGGGTTACAATCCCTTGAATCTTACCATCGTGGATAACGGCAATTCTATCAGAGACATTTAGAATCTCATCAAGCTCAAAGCTGACTACAAGGACAGCTTTCCCATTATCACGCTCTTGAATCAAGCGTTTGTGAATGTACTCAATAGCACCGACATCCAGACCACGAGTAGGTTGGCTGACGATAAGGAGATCAGGATTTCGATCAACTTCTCGAGCGATAATAGCTTTTTGTTGATTTCCTCCAGAAAGAGCTGAAGCTGGAACAATCTCACTAGCAGCACGAACATCAAATTCTTGCATTAATTGCTTAGCATATCCTATGATATTGCTGTAATTTAAGATCCCCTTCTTGCTAAGAGGTTCTTTATAGTAGGTTTGAAGAGCAATGTTTTCAGAAATCATCATTTCCAAAACCAAACCATCACGGTGACGGTCTTCTGGAACGTGACCCACACTCATTTCTGTAATTTGACGCGGATGTAATCCTACGATGGACTGGCCTTTCAACTCCACGCTACCTGACTCAATCTTACGAAGTCCAGTGATAGCTTGGATCAATTCTGACTGACCATTTCCATCAATCCCGGCAATCCCAACAATCTCACCAGCTCGAACATCAAGAGAAAGATTTTTAACTGCTGGAACACCACGGTTTTCGTTAACAACCAAATCTTTAATCGATAGAATCACTTCTTTTGGTTGCGCTGCCTGTTTCTCAGTTTTGAAGGAAACAGAACGTCCTACCATCATTTCAGCCAAGTCAGCATTGGTTGCACCAGCAATTTCAACTGTTTCGATAGATTTACCACGACGGATAACAGTGACGCGGTCAGATACAGCACGAATCTCATCCAATTTATGGGTAATCAAGATAATGGACTTACCTTCTTTGACCAAGTTCTTCATGATAGCCATCAACTCATCGATTTCTGATGGTGTTAAGACGGCAGTCGGTTCGTCAAAGATAAGGATGTCTGCTCCACGATAAAGTGTCTTTAAGATTTCAACCCGTTGTTGAGCTCCGACAGAGATATCTGCCACTTTGGCAGAAGGATCCACAGCAAGGCCATAGCGTTCAGACAACTCATTGATTTCTCGAGTTGCACGAGCAATATCTAGCACACCATTTTTGGTCAATTCACTCCCCAAAATGATATTTTCAGCAACAGTGAATGCTTCTACCAACATAAAGTGTTGGTGGACCATCCCAATTCCGAGGTTAGCTGCTTTTGATGGCGAGTCTAGCTTCACAGCTTGACCGTTGACCACAATTTCACCACTAGTTGGTTCTAGAAGCCCCGCTAGCATGTTCATAAGAGTGGACTTGCCCGCTCCATTTTCTCCTAAAAGTGCATGAATTTCACCTTTACGAAGCTCAAGGTTAATCTTGTCGTTAGCGACAAATTCACCAAAAACTTTGGTAATTTCACGCATTTCAATGACATTTTCGTGTGCCATGTGCTCTTCCTTTCAGAGTGTTATTTTGTTTCAATAAAACCTGCTAAAGAAACTTAGCAAGCTCTATTGAGACAAAAATGTCTCAATCCTTAAAGAAGCGGCCCAAGACCGCTTCCTAAGAAATGACTTCCATCAATTATTTTTCAGGAACTTTGATGCTACCATCAAGGATTTTAGCTTTTGCATCTTCAACAGCTTTTTTACCTTCTTCAGAAAGGTTTGTCACTGCCAAATCAACACCTTTATCCTTCAATGAGTAAACGATAACTTGACCACCAGGGAATTCACCTTTTTCAGCCTTGTTGGCAAGGTCTTTTACAGCTGTACCAACTTGTTTCAAAGTAGAAGCAAGTACGAAGTTAGCTTCTTTACCATCTTTAGAAGTGTATTTACCTTCATCTACTTGGTCACGGTCTACACCGATAACCCAAACTTTTTCACTTTCATTTTTGCTTTCGTTCAAAGATTTAGCTTCAGAGAAGACACCTGCTCCAGTACCACCAGCTGCTTGGTAGATAACGTCTGCACCTGCAGCGTATTGAGCTGCAGCGATTGTTTTACCTTTAGCAGCATCACCAAATGAACCAGCGTAGTCTACTTGAACTTTGATAGATGGGTCAACTGACTCAACACCAGCTTTGAAACCAGCTGCGAAGCGAGAAATAACTTCAGATTCCATACCACCTACAAAACCAACTTGTTTTGTTTTAGTAGTTTTAGCTGCAGCCACACCTGCAAGGTATGCTGCTTCGTTATCAGCAAAAGTAGCACTTACAACATTTTTTTGATCTTTAATCACATCGTCAATCAAAACATAGTTTATATCTGTATGTTCTTTGGCAGCATCAGCAACTGCATTTTTAAGTGCAAAACCAATACCATAGATCAAGTTGTAGTTTCCAGCTGCTTGTTGCAAGTTGTTTGCATAGTCCGCTTCACTTGTTGATTGGAAGTAAGTATAACCATTGTCTTTTGAAAGGTTGTGTTCTTTACCCCAAGCTTGAAGACCTTCCCAAGCTGATTGGTTGAATGATTTATCATCAACACCACCTGTATCTGTAACGATAGCTGCTTTAGTCTTCACATCAGAAGAAGATGAAGACGCGTTACGAGAAGAGCGATTACCACATGCAGCAAGTCCAAATGCTGCTACTGCAACTAGACCAAGGCCTAGCCATTGTTTCTTGTTCATTTCTGAACCTCCTAAATAAGATGCGCAACTAAGTTGCAAGTATGGATAGATAGGTCACAAGGACCCTTGTCACTGAATGAGTGACACAGACTAATGCAAGTCTGTAAAAGAATATGGAAGTAATTCCCCGACCGTCATCTCGACCGTCGTTTTATCTTTGGCGACTAGAGTCACCTTTAGATCTGGTTTAAAAAATTCGACCATGACTTGGCGACAAGCTCCACAAGGCGAAATCGGTTTTTCTGTTTGACCATAGACAATCAATTCTGAAAAGTCCCGTTGTCCTTCAGAAACCGCCTTAAAGATAGCTGTTCTTTCGCCACAGTTGGTCAAAGAGAAGCTAGCATTTTCAATATTGCATCCTGTATAAACACTTCCATCCTTAGCAACCAGAACAGCACCAATTGGGAAATGTGAGTAGGGTACATAGGCGTTTTTACTAGTTTCAATTGCTAATTCAATCAACTCAGTAGTCGCCATCTGCTAACTCTCCTTTTAGAATTGCAACACCAGAAGATGTTCCAATACGTGTCGCACCTGCTTCTACAAAAGCTACAGCATCTGCATAAGAACGTGCTCCTCCTGCTGCCTTAACACCCATATCAGGTCCAACTGTCTGACGCATTAACTTCACATCTGCTAAAGTTGCCCCACCAGTTGAGAAGCCTGTAGAAGTCTTGACAAAGTCTGCGCCAGCTTTCTGAGCCAACTGGCAAGCCAACACTTTTTCATCATTCGTAAGTAAGCAAGCTTCAATGATAACTTTAACGAGTTTGTCACCGCTATCCTCAACAACTGCTCGAATATCTGATTCGACCAAGTCAGCATTCCCAGACTTAAGCGCTCCAACATTGATAACCATATCAATCTCATCAGCACCATTTTGGATGGCTTCTTTGGTTTCATAGGCTTTGACAGCTGAAGTTGTAGCTCCAAGAGGAAAACCTACAACCGTACAAACTTTAACATCTGTATCTTTAAGACCTGCCTTTGCATGAGAAACCCAGCAAGGATTCACACAAACACTGGCAAAATCGTACTCTCTTGCTTCAGATAGCAAACGATCGATTTGTTGTTCGGTTGCATCTTGCTTTAAAAGCGTATGATCAATGTATTTATTTAATTTCATTTCGGTTTTTCCTTAAATCAGGAGATAATTTCGATGATTTCACGTGTTTTTATCACTTCATCACTCATTTTAATTTTAACATATTTTTGGAAATCTGTAACTAGTTCCGGAGAAATTTTGCCATTTGCATATACTTTTGCGACAATTTCACCCTTTTTGACTGATTCTCCAACTTTCTTCTCAAAAACAATCCCTGTCTCATAGTCAAGAGCATCTGTTTTCACTGCACGACCTGCACCTAATCTCATGGCAAAAAGCCCGAACTCCATGGCTGGAAGTGCCTCAATGACACCATCTTCTTGAGCAGGAATTTCTACTACATGATCAACTTTTACAGGTCGATAGAGATCTTCTAAATCCCCACCTTGAGCGAGAATCATCTCTTCAAACTTCTTGAGTGCCTGACCATTTTCAAGATGTTCTTTCACTTCCTCAACCGTTTTTTCAATATTTGCTAAAGACAGCATAATTTTAGCTAGTTGGCAGATAAAGTGACTAATATCCTCGCGTCCTTTTCCTTGAAGAATTTCAAGGGCTTCTAGGATTTCTAAACGATTTCCAATGGCACGTCCTAAAGGTTGGCTCATATCAGTAATGACTGCGACTGTCTTTCGACCTACAGCCTTCCCAAGATTTACCATGGTTTGAGCCAGTTGGCGTGCCTCATCGACTGTCTTCATAAAGGCACCTTCACCAACTGTTACGTCCAGTAAGATAGCATCAGCACCAGCTGCGATCTTTTTACTCATGACAGAACTAGCAATCAGTGGAATAGTATCAACTGTTGCTGTCACATCACGTAGTGCATAGAGCAACTTATCCGCTTTGACTAGTTGATCAGACTGTCCAATGACTGAAACTCCAATATCTTGAACCTGTTTGATAAAGTCATCCTGACTGCGTTCGACTTGAAACCCTTTGATAGATTCTAATTTATCGATAGTTCCTCCAGTATGACCCAAACCTCGACCACTCATCTTGGCCACTGGAACATCAAAACTGGCAACCAAGGGAGCTAAAATCAAGGTGACCTTATCTCCTACTCCACCAGTTGAGTGTTTATCGACCTTGATACCTTCAATAGCAGATAAATCAAATTCCTGACCTGTTTTCACCATATTCATTGTTAGGTCAGAAATCTCCCGAGTGGTCATACCTTTAAAATACACAGCCATAGCAAAGGCAGACATCTGGTAGTCAGGAACTATCCCTGCAACATAGCCTTCAATCAACCATTGGATTTCACTTGAGCTGAGTTCTTGGCCGTCTCTTTTTTTCTGGATTAGATCTACTGCTCTCATTCTTTCACACTTCTAAGGATATAATATCCCTTATCTTTCTTTACAATCTCGCAATTACCAAAAACTTCTTCCATCTTATTTTTGGCGCTGGGAGCTCCTTGCTTCTTTTGGATGACAATGGTCAAATCTCCACCATCCATAAGATAATCAATACTTTTCTCGATGATTTCATGAACGACCTGCTTGCCTGCACGAATGGGCGGATTCGAAATGACATGATTAAATTGTCCCTCTACCTGCTCATAAATATTGGACTGGAAGATAGTCGCTTGAACATTGTTTTTTACTGCATTTTGCTGAGCTAAATCCAGGGCACGATTATTGATATCCACCATGGTCGCTTGGGCACCATAAGCTTTAACCAAAGACAAGCCTATTGGACCGTAGCCACAACCAACATCAAGGATTTTTTCATCTTTTTCGACATCCAGACATCTTAACAACAGCTGACTTCCGAAATCAATCATTTTTTTGCTAAAAACACCTGCATCTGTCAAAAAGGTCATCTTTTGTCCAAGCAGTTCCACTCTTAATTCGTGAACATCATGGGCAGCATCTGGATTTTCTGCATAATACATTTTACTCATAGGATTATTTTACCATAAAATTTAGATATTTTAAATCGTTTACACGGTCTATACCAACTAAGGCCCTAAGAAGAGATAACCTAGGAACATACTAATAAAAAATGAAAATAGACAAGCTAGACCAATCAATATCAGCCACCATTTTCTTGTTAAAATGGCGAGAATCAAGTAAATAAAACCAATGATTGGTAGCAAAAATAACAATACAAAAGCAGACCAGCTAAAGGCTTGATTCCCCAATGTCACAGTATATTCTATTACAGTCGGAGATAGCCACAAAATCGCAACTAGTACGCTAGTTAATTTTAGAATGTTATCGCTCACTACTAGTCTCATAACATCACCTCTTTTGATGTTTATTCTACTTATATTCTAACAAAGAAAGCGCTTTTTCTCAAATGATTCAGATGCCTTTATTCCTAAATTATGGTATACTGAGATATCAAACGAGGAAAATTTATGACCAACGAATTTATACATTATGAAAAAATTAGCCGAAAAACTTGGCAATCTTTACATCGTAAAACAACACCTCCTTTAACCGAGGAGGAATTGGATTCGATTAAGAGTTTTAATGACCAAATTAGTCTCCAAGACGTAACAGATATCTATCTACCACTGGCACACTTAATTCAAATCTACAAACGTTCCAAAGAAGACCTAGCATTTTCAAAAGGGATTTTTCTCCAAAGAGAGAGTAAAAGTCAACCATTTATTATTGGAATTTCAGGTAGTGTCGCTGTTGGGAAATCAACTACTAGTCGACTCTTACAAATTTTGCTTTCCCGTATTTTTCCAGAAGCAAGTGTTGAATTAGTGACAACTGATGGCTTTTTGTATCCTAACAGCATCTTAAACGAGCGAAATATCCTAAACCGTAAAGGGTTTCCTGAGAGTTATGATATGGAAAGCTTGCTCGATTTCCTAGATCAACTTAAAAACGGACAAGATGTTGACATTCCTGTTTATTCTCATGAAATCTACGACATTGTTCCTCGTCAAAAACAACGAGTTCAAGCAGCAGATTTTGTCATAGTAGAAGGTATCAATGTTTTTCAAACACCACAGAATAGCCGTCTCTACATCACGGATTTCTTTGATTTTTCCATTTACGTTGATGCTGCAGTCGAGGATATTGAGAGTTGGTATTTGGATCGTTTCTTAAAACTTCTTAGCTTTGCACAAGATGATCCAAACAACTATTACTATCGTTTCACCCAGCAACCAATTAGTGAAGTAAAAGATTTTGCCCATCAGGTTTGGACAAGTATTAATTTGACCAATCTACAAAACTACATCGAACCGACCAGAAATCGGGCTGAGGTCATTCTTCATAAATCTAAAAATCATGAAATTGATGAAATTTATTTAAAAAAATGATTTCCCCTTGTCAAAATAACAGTTTTCAGATATAATGGTATAGTTAGTAAATATGGAGGTAAGAACATTGGCAAATATTAAATCAGCTATCAAACGCGCTGAATTGAACGTTAAACAAAACGAAAAGAACTCAGCTCAAAAATCAGCTATGCGTACTGCTATCAAAGCTTTTGAAGCAAACCCATCTGAAGAACTTTACCGTGCTGCTAGCTCAGCCATCGATAAAGCAGAAACTAAAGGTTTGATCCACAAAAACAAAGCTAGCCGTGATAAAGCACGTCTTGCTGCTAAACTTGGTTAATTAATAACTGAAAACAAAATGAGCTCTTCGGAGCTTTTTTTGTACCAAATTTTTGGAGGTTATCATGAAAATTGCTATTATCGGGTATTCCGGATCAGGTAAGTCTACTCTGGCAGAAAAACTAGCTAAGCACTACTCTATCCCTAAACTTCATATAGATAGACTGCAATTTCAGCCAGGATGGCAAGACAGTGACCGCGATTGGATGCTGAACGAAATGAAAACTTTTCTAGTCAAAAACGAAAACTGGGTCATTGATGGCAACTATACCTGGTGTTGCTATGAGGAAAGAATGGAGCAAGCCGATCAGATTATCTTTTTAAACTTCTCAGCTTGGAATTGTTTATTTAGAGCCTTTAAACGCTATCTAAGATACAGAGGAACAGTTAGAGAAAGTATGGCGGATGGTTGCCATGAACGTTTTAACTGGGAGTTTATTCGTTGGATTCTTTGGGATGGCCGAACAAATAATGCTAAGGAAAGATACCAAAAATTAAGTGATACCTACCCTGAAAAGATGCATATTCTCCATTCTCAAGCAGAGATTGATTATTTCTTGCAATCTCTTAAAAAATAGACGATAGAGCAATATTTCATTAAAGTCAGCATAGACTGAATGACTAAAAAAGGAAGATTTTCATTCAGAAAATCTTCCTTTTGTGTTCCCTTTTATTCTGCAATCAATGTTTCCAAACCAACCTTCATCATATCAGTGAAGGTATTTTGACGTTCTTCTGCTGTAGTATCCTCTTCTGGATTAACCAAGCTATCTGAAATAGTCATAATAGCTAGCGCATCAACATGGTGTTGAGCAGCCAAATAGTAAAGAGCTGCCGCTTCCATTTCAACGGCTTTCACTCCCCACTTACCAAGCTCGATATTCTTTTCAAAGTAGTTTGAGTAGAAAACATCTGATGACAAGACATTTCCTACATGCGTAGTCATGCCAAGGTCTTTGGCAATGTGGTAAGCCTTATCTAGCAAATCAAAACTAGCGATTTGTGGGAAATCGTATTGAGGCCAGTCATTGCGAATGATGTTTGAGTTGGTTGCGGCTGCTTGCGCTAAGACCAATTCACGGACATGAACATCTTCATTTAATGAGCCTGCAGTTCCGACACGAATCAATTTCTTCACACCGTAGTCGACAATCAACTCACGCGCATAGATAGAGATGGATGGCATCCCCATCCCTGTTCCCATGACAGATACACGGTGACCCTTGTAGGTACCAGTGTAACCAAACATGTTCCGAACTTCGTTAAAACAAACAGCATCTTCAAGGAAGTTCTCAGCGATAAATTTCGCACGAAGAGGATCCCCAGGAAGAAGAATTTTATCAGCAATTTCACCCTGCTTAGCAGCAATATGGATAGACATAGTTTATGATACAAAGAGCGAACAGAAAGCGACTGAAAATTAGGAATCTGACGAGAAATCCTGATTTCTCAGTCAGATTATCTATTTTCCGAGCTTTCCGCTCGTGTTCAAATTTGAACACATGCCCTTCCTTTCTGTGTGTATTTTTTTATTCAGAAAAGCTTTCCACTCGTGTTCAAATCTGAACACACGCTCTACCTTTCTTTTAAAATGATAATGATTATAAAACTAAAATGTATTTTTGATTAGATACCAAAGATAGTGATATCAACTAGTTGCAGACATGCAAATATAGCATAAGAAAAACAGTATCAGTATGATTTCGAGCTTCATTTGGACTAGAAAAACTAGAGTATTCTTATCAAGATTCTTTTATCCTTGTCTCTGGTCGCAAGTATTTCTCCCAAGGAATCCGATCCAGTATTTTAGCAAAACCAAATGCCAAGTAAGCAGTCACCAAAAGAAAAGGTATAGCCTCAAATGACTGACCAGTGAAACCCATTACCAACCCAGTTGCAGATAGGGGAGCCTTCAAGGTCACAGCTAAAAAACAAACCGAACCTAATAGCAAGACTGCTGGCTGATGGCCACCACCTAAAATCATGGTCAAAAGAGCAGCTCCTGCTATCCCCAAGGCAAAAGATGGGGTCAAGGTACCGCCATAGGCACCTGCCCAAAGGGTGAGTAAAACGACCACGGCTTTCAAGACAAATAAGAGAACTACCGTCTTGGCATTACTGCCGTTTAAAATCTCCTGAGCCATCATACGCCCATTTCCAAGTAGATGAGGCAAATAGCTAGCCAATCCAACAAGGAAAAGAAATACTACAGGAAGAGTATAGAGTATCCGTTTGTCCTTTATCCTATTTGAAGAAGCTTGTTTGTTCAATCGACCAAAAAGCCAAGCGAGTGGAGTCAGGAAAAGAACTAATAAGGGAACTAGCCACATATCACCTAGTGACCAAGTCATAGCTGTAATCTGGTAGAGAGCATGATCTGAAACAACAAAGCTTGCTATATAGGCTGACACATATGTAGTCAGACCGACTAAGAAAAAACGTTTGACAGACAAAGCAATCCCCAAGGTTTCAAAAACGAAAAACACACTCGTTAACGGAACCTGATAGACAGCCGCTAAACCCGCACCAGCTCCACAGGCAATGAGAAAAACTTGGTCCTTCACGGAGAGAGAAAAAATGTTGGCAATAGGTCTTGCAAATAAAGCTCCAATCTCCCGTGGCGCAGCTTCCTTACCGATAGGTGCCCCTCCTCCAACCGCAATAATCTGCCAAATTGAATGAACTAGTTGTTTTAAAAAATGAAGCTTGTATTGTGATGTTTCATCCTTCATCTGCGCTTTGATGGAAAAAATCTTTGCTTTTCTCTGCAAGAAATACCAGACCAAGGCAGAACTGACACCCACGATGATTAAACTGAAGCCTATACGTGATGAGGCAACCCCATCTGTCAAGAATCCAGTGTTATGCTCTGACTGACCGAAAGCAATTTCTTCAACCAGCTCTAAAAGATAATGGAGCAAAATTCCGAATATGCCTGAAACTAGCCCTAGCATGATGACCGCTAGGACTAATTTGAGGTTATATGGAATCTTCTGAAGACTACTCCTCAACTCTTGTAACATGATTATAGTTCTGCAAGAATCGCTTTAAGCAAGCCTTTAAAGTCGCCTTTGACACGTTCGGTCACTTCTACCACTTCTTCGTGGTTAAGTTCTTCTTGGAATCCTGCAGCATGGTTAGTGATACATGAAATACCGAGAACTTTCAAGCCTGAGTGAGCCGCAATGATGACTTCAGGAACGGTTGACATACCTACAGCATCAGCGCCAAGTGTCTTGTACGCACGGATTTCAGCTGGAGTTTCGTAGGTAGGACCTGTCACACCAATATAAACTCCATCATCCAATTTGATGCCAAGTTTGTCAGCCACTTTGTGGGCGATTTCGCGGTAGGCTGGAGTGTAAGCTTTCGACATATCAGGGAAACGAGGACCAAAGTCATCCAAGTTTTCACCGATCAATGGGTTTTGACCTGTCATGTTAATGTGGTCAGTGATAGCCATCAAGGTACCAGGACCGAAGCCGATACCTCCAGCAGCGTTGGTTACAAGAACTCCTTCACATCCCAAAACTTTCATGACACGAACTGGGAAAGTCACCACTTCCAATGGGTTTCCTTCGTAGAAGTGGAAACGTCCTTGAAGGGCCAAGACTTTACGTCCAGCAAGATCACCATAAACCAATTTACCAGCATGTCCGACTACTGTGGATTGACCCCAGTTTGGAATGTCAGAGTAGTCTACTACGACTGCATTTTCGATTTCTTCAGCCAATTCTCCAAGACCTGAACCAAGGATTAGACCAAACTCAGGCGCTTCTACTCCCTTGCCTTTCAAAAATGCTGCTGTTTCATTGATTTTATTTAATAGTGTCATTAGGTATCTCCTTCTTTCTGTCTTAAAAATTGACCAATTTTGTCAAAGGTATTAGCGTTACGAATGGTAATATTGCGATAGAAAGGCATCTTAAGCAAGTGCTTGTGATAAGCTGTTTTAGAGTAGCTAGCTTCTGACAATTTACCCCAGAAGATCCCTAATTTCCCAAAATGAAGCACTTCATCGACCAGTTCCAAACTGTTCACTTTCTCGATGACTTGGTCCACATCCAAGTTCTCAGTGTAAAAGAGCACATCTTTTCGAGCTAGGTCTTTGGTCCACCAATCAGGAAGATTGCTAAGCTCCTTTTCATAGTCTTGGTTAGACAACAAGGAAAAACTCTGGATAAATGGATAGCGTCTTTCAAAGAAAGCCTGTAATTTCTCTATTAATTTAGTTCTAGGCACAATGCTATTAAAGAAAATATTGCCACTATTGATGTAGGTTTCTACATTTTCTAATCCCAACTCCGTCAATTCTTGACGCAGTTGAGCCATGACCACCTTGTTCTTTCCACCGACATTAATTCCTCTAACAAGTAAAGCGTAGCGAATCATCTTAAACTAATTTATCTAAGAAGCTTTCACCGATCATGGCTTTTTCAACACCAAAGTTCTCTGCAATTGTTGCTGAGATGTCGGCGAAGTGTCCAACTGGAAGCAAACCATTTCCTTTGAAGGCTGGACTGTATGCCAAGAGTGGAATATATTCACGAGTATGGTCTGTACCAGCATAGGTTGGATCATTTCCGTGGTCAGCAGTAATCAAAAGAAGATCGTCTTCTCTCATTGCTGCCATGATTTCTGGCAAGCGCTCATCAAACTCATGCAAACAATCACGATAGCCGTGCGCATTACGACGGTGTCCGTAAAGAGCATCAAAGTCTACCAAGTTGGTAAATGAGAAGCCTTCTTGGAACTCAGGAAGTCCCATGGTCTTAATCAAGGTATCTATACCGTGGCTATTTGATTTGTTATGGCCCATATCGTGGTTGATACCAGCACCGTTGAAGATATCGTTAATCTTACCAACTGCATATGTATCAATACCAGCCTCATTCAATTTGTCAAGAACTGTTGGCGCAAATGGAGATACAGCCAAGTCACGACGGTTGGCCGTACGAGTGAAGTTTCCAGGCTCACCAACATAAGGACGCGCAATAATACGTCCAAGAAGAGCTGGACGCTCTAACGTAATCGAACGAGCGTATTCACAGATACGGTATAGTTCATCCAAAGGAATGATATCTTCGTGAGCTGCGATTTGAAGAACTGGGTCAGCTGATGTATAGATGATCAACTCGCCTGTTTCCATTTGGCGTGGTCCAAAATCATCGATTACTGCTGTTCCTGAGTATGGTTTGTTGGCTTCACGAATAACCTTACGTCCTGAAAATTCTTCGATTTTAGTCAAAATTTCCTCTGGGAATCCATTCCAGAAAGTATCGAAAGGTTCAGTGATATTAAGCCCCATGATTTCCCAGTGACCAGTCATAGTATCTTTACCTAGAGATACCTCTTCAAGCTTGGTCGCATAACCTGTTGGATTGCTCTCAGCTGGAACTGTCTTCAATGGTGTTTCGCGAGGAATGTTCCCAAGACCAAGTTTTGCCATATTTGGGACATTCAAACCTACTGATTTTGAAATATGTCCAAGAGTATCTGATGCGCCATCAGGTACCCCAGCATTAACAAAGTTATTAGCATCTGGTGCTGCACCAATCCCTACAGAATCTAGTACCACCAAGTGAATACGATTAAATTTTGGCATAGTATGTCTCCTTATTATTTTGATTATTTTGCTTTTGTTGAAGTTAAAATCTGAACGCCCTCTTGTCCAGCTACGATGACCTTACTCACCATTTGGTTAAACAAGCCATGCTCGACAACACCAACGACGTGGTCCAATTCTTGCCCAAGAGAAATAGGATCCTCGATGAGACCAAGATCAAGGTCGATAATAAAGTTCTGCATGTCTGTCACAAAACGTTGGCCATCCTTTTCGCGGAAGCTCGGTTTATAGCCAGCTCGTTCAAATCGACGGAAGACCTGTTCGGCACCATATTGAACAACTTCTACTGGTAATTTAAAGGCTCCTAGTTTCTCTACTAGCTTACTTTCATCAACTACCCAGATATATTCTTTAGATGGAGTTGCGACAACCTTTTCCATGAGAAGGGCCCCACCACCGCCTTTGATGCCGTTAAACTGACTGTCTACTTCATCAGCACCATCAACCGTCAGGTCTACAAAATCCACCTGATCAATAGACTTAAGAGGAATATTGAGTCCTTCTGCCTGCTTGCTGGTCACACTAGAAGTCGTTACAGCTGTAATCTGCAAGCCCTCTTCCTTGATGCGACGACCTATTTCTTCTACGAAATAGTAGGCAGTTGAGCCTGTTCCAAGTCCGACAACCATACCATCTTTGACGAACTCGGCAGCTTTAATCCCTGCCATTTTTTTCAGATTTTCCACTTATACACCTCCAAATAGAGCTACTTCTATTATATCATGAATACGCTTCAAATTCATCCTTGCACTAGAAAAACCCGAACAATTTATGTCGGGTTTTGTCATTTTTATTTAACCATATCAGGGTCATAGTCGTAAAATCCAGTATCAAGAAAACGATTTTTAGGGTGGAGCTTACGAACTTCTTCATCAAGCAAGAAGGCTTGGTCATGTGTAAAGTTACCTTCTTGAATCAAATTGCGCGCTTGGATAAAGAGTTTCGCAATTTCTACAAAGTTTTGCCCTGGAGTGTAGAGACCTTCAAGCTTCCAATGAGTGAAACCATGTTCTACCAACTCAGTCAACTTGGTCATCAAATCAAGGTCATTATTCGCAAAGATGTGGGTTCCATGATTGTCCTCAAAAATAGAATAATGGCTCTCTGGGTCACTTGGCTCAGCCAAGAACAAATCACGTTGACGAGATTTTTCATCATCAATTTGCGTGAAATTGTAGTAGTTTTGCAAGAGTGGACGCTTAGAATGGTGGATCACACTTGCCCCATATACCAAAACTTCTGCTGGAATTTCTAAAATTTCAGGCATTTTAAAGAGCTCAGCAGATGGGATTTCACGCGCCAAGACAGCTTCTGATGCTCCTGCTTTTTGTCCCCAGAAATTAATCTGACGACTGCTAGTTACCATGGTTGACGCATCGTAGATTGTTTTAAAAGAATAGCCATCACGGTTAACCACATAAAAAACACCTGCGTCTCCAACTGTGATGTAGTCCGTTTTGATTTCCTCTAAAAAGTCCAAGAATGGCTTGATACGATCCATCATGTCTTGGTGCATAAGAGCATTGACCGCAACGATTAACTCCTTGCCTGCATCATGAACGATTTTTGCGATTTCACGCAATTCATCATGACTAAAGGTCGTTGGCAAACGAAGTCCAAAATCTTTCTCACCGACATAAATGCGGTCGACACCAGCTTCAAGTAGCTGTTTTACTTGTTCAATACTTTCAGCAGTTGCTGTAATAATAATCTTTTCCATAGAGAAGATTATACCACATTTCCAAAAAATCTGCTATATAGAAAAGTGTGTCTGATGACAATTTAAAAGAATCCTGTCCTTCCTTCAAAATTGAATTTATTTGCATCTGTGTATGATTTTTATTCGCTTCAACCATCAAACTTCTCCTCGTATCAGATAGAAAAATATGATAAAGGTTAAACGATTTACCCATCCTATTATCTTCCCATAAGCATGTCGAGAAATCCAATTTTGACCTTGAAAACAGATTTTATGCAATTTGTAACCATTCTGTAATAATTCTCTCTTTAAAAAATGATAAAATAGTATGTACTGTTAAGGAGAGAAATATGCCCGCAAGAAAACTACACCCGTATGAGTTCGAACAAGAAAGTATAAAAACTGCTCAGTATCAAGATTATGTTCCAGAGAATACTTCTGTTGCTAGTGTAAAGGAAGTCCTATTTTTTGTAAACATTGCTTGCTTCTGCGTCTTTTTAGCTATCTTTAGTTTTATGTTCTTATCGCTAAAATTGAACACTGTTTTATCATTTGCTTTGGCTATCGGCCTCAGTCTTGTCGCTTTACAATTGCAGCGCACTTTTATCAAGAAAAAATTCAGATAAAAACCTTCGATGAATCGAAGGTTTTTTTATTTATTCTTTCGTCTTGATGGTGTTGAGATGGCTATCTTGACTTCAAGATTGTCTAATACTCTTCGAAAATCTCTTCAAACCACGTCAACGTCGCCTTGCCGTATATTTGTTACTGACTTCGTCAGTTCTATCCACAACCTCAAAACTGTGTTTTGAGCAACCTGCGGCTAGTTTCCTAGTTTGCTTTTTGATTTTCATTGAGTATAAGTTTTACGAAAATTCAATCACCTACTAACAAAGACATCCAGCTCGCTAGATGTCTCCGTCAGAGTTATTTCAGTTTTTCAACCAGAGGCAAGAGCTCTTCAATTTTCTCAACAATCCGCTGTTGCTCTGCGAGAGGGGGAAGGGGAAGTATCATCTTTGACAAAGTTTGCCCATTACAATTAGGCTGTGCCGTAGCAATCGTACCAGTACGTAATTGTGCCCAATATAATTCACTGCCCATAAAATATTTTAAGAATTGAGGAACAATATTTTTTCCATATTGAGTTCTAATAAGATAGCCTGCATAAATTGCCTTTTCTCTTATATTTTTTACCAAAAATGATTTTCCAACAGTTCCTCCTGTTCTAGCAAATAAAATATCGTTATTTTTTAGTAAGTACTGCTCTATTTCCTCTTCACGAATATCGCAATATGGGACCGTATCCCAACATACAGAATCGCCTTGTATGTCACTTATACGAACCATTTTGATTCGCCCTTTATTTTTTGCAGGTGCATTATATCCATATTGTACAGATTTAGAAATCTCACCCAACCTCACCCACTTCCAGGTATCAGGTATTTCAAAGGGAATTTCATCTTCTGTGATGTTAGGAAGGGCTTTTTGTTTCTTGAGTTTGCCTTCCTCAATCAGCTTTTCCTTTTCGTCTTGGATGGCTTTATAAAGCTCCTGACCTGTGCCTTCTTCTGCTCTCTGGTCGACTAGTTTTCCTTGGATGGCTTGCCCAAGGATAGCTTTTTGCATATCGAGAGGGAACTTTTTGTTGAGTTCTTCTAGTCTAGTCCAGGCCTTTTCATATCTTTCAACCAGAGGCAAGAGCTCTTCGATTTTCTCTACAATCCGCTTCTGCTCTGCGAGTGGGGGGACTGGCAACGACAAATTCTTTATAAATTTATAATGCCTACTATAACCACCTTTTTTTTCTAAACCAATGCTCAAAAAATCAATACTATATTTTAAAAATTTAGGTTCGATATCATCTATGGGTTCGAAAATTTTTATTCCGTCTGCACCAACCACAAAATTAAAATCGATATATTTTACAACAGTTGTATGATCACCAAAAATAATTACAGGTTTTTTTATTACTAATAATTTGTTTGTATCATTGAAATATCCTATTACTGCTTCTTTTGACTGACTAATAACTGGATATAAACCATCTTTTAAAGTCTCAGATTCTCTAATTTGATACTTTTTTGTAGATATGACTTTAGATACACCTTCAATTGTGCTTAATTTCCAGTTGTTTGGAATTTCGAATTCTGGTACATTCATATCTATATTTTTTTTGGCATTAAATAATTCTGTAGAAACGTATTCTTCTGCTCTTTGCTCGACTAGTTTTCCTTGGATGGCTTGTTGCAAGATGGCATTTTTTAACTGTTGGGGGGTCATTGAATCTTACCTCCCAGTCGTTTTTCTATCTCTTCTAAAACTCGGTCGATTTCTGCATTGAGGCTGGCTCTCTCTTCTTGGTACTGATGGATCAGGTCGTGTGGGGCCAGGATGACTTCTTCTTCATGTGGGTAACCACATAGATCGAGATTGTAGGCGTACTTTTCCTCTAGCTCTTCTCTTGAAAATTTCTTGGCCTTATCAAAACCGTCCACTAGGATTTCTTGTCGTTCATGCCACCAGGATATAACTGGCTCAAAGTGCTCTAACTTCATAGGTTTTGTCTTCGAGAAGTTCTTGTAGCCTTCTGGTTTGTCTAGTCGATAAATCCAAGTCTCCTTTGTAGGTCCTGTCTTATCAAAGAACAGGATATTAGTCGTAATTGATGTATAGGGACTAAAAACACTAGACGGCAAACGGACAATGGTATGTAGATTAAACTCATTTAAGAGTTTCTTTTTGATATTGACCTTGGCATTATCGGTACCAAATAAAAATCCGTCTGGCAGGATGACAGCTGCTCGTCCCTTGTCTTTTAGACGATACATGATAACGGACATGAAAAGGTCTGCCGTTTCAGAGCTGGCTAAATCGGACGGAAAATGACTTTTTACATCCGCTTTCTCGGAACCACCATAAGGAGGGTTCATCAGGATCACATCAAATTTGTCATCATCTGTATAGTCGAGGACATCTCTAAGGAGCGTATTGTCATGATAGATTTGCGGAACATCCAAATCATGAAGGAGCATATTGGTAACCGCCAGCATGTAAGGAAATTGTTTCTTTTCAATTCCATAGATAGACGACGAATAGGCTTCTTCATCAGCAACCGTCTCTACCTTTTGATGAAGCTCTTTGAGCCAACTCGTGATAAAGCCACCTGTACCGCAAGCCAAGTCCGCCATGGTTTCACCAATCTTAGGCTCTATCATCTTGGCCATAAAGTCCGTTACTGCACGAGGTGTATAGAACTCACCACTAGATCCTGCGCTTTGTAGTTCTTTTAGGATAGTCTCATAGATTTCTCCAAAGGCATGGCTTTCATTATAGTCTCCAAAGTCAATTTCATCAATGACATTGATAACTTGTCTCAGAAGGACTCCGTCTTTCATATAGTTATTAGCATCTTGAAAAACTGTCTGAACAATTGCTTTTTTGATTGGTGTCTCACGAGTTACTGCTAAGTTTTTTAGTGTTGGAAAGAGCGTATTATTGACAAAATTCAATAAATCATCTCCCGTTAGAGCAACTCCAGACTTATCATCATGAGCCCAGTTAATCCATCGGCATTCATTGGGAATGATGGAAGTGTAATCGTCCTCGTTCATTTCCCAGTCACTTTCTTTTGCGTCGTAGACTTTTAGAAAGAGCATCCATGTGATTTGCTCAATTCTTTGGGCATCTCCATTGATCCCTGCATCGTTACGCATGATATCTCGTAATCGTTTTATAAATCCTGATAGATTACTCATTATTAAATCCTTCCTTAGTTATAAATTGCATTTTGTAATTCTTCTACAGCATGTTTATAGCCATCTTTTCCTCCAAAATAACTAGCGATTTTAGATGGCTTGCCAAGTTTCATAAAAGGATCTAATCTCAAAACTTCCGTACTCGTAATTTCGGTAATTCCTTTATTCATATATTTATCGAGTAGGGCTTCTAAAACTTCTTTAGCAACTCCATTATAGCGACTAAAGAAATCCTGTTTCTTTACATTTTCTGCTCGTTCTTTTCTAGTCAGTGGTTTTTGATTAAAGGCAATATGGCAGATAAAGTCAAAATCATCGACTTCTTCCATCCCCTGTTCTTTTTTGAGCTGTTTTATGTCAATCCCACGTTCTAAAAGTATGCTTTGTATTTTGTCTTTTTTGGGGTCTTTTCTCCATTCACGAATGAAGGCATCTAATGTCGCATACTCTCCCCTGATATTTTCTTTGGTATAATCGACAATACTTTCCTGTCTCAGTAATTTACCATTTGTATCATAGACAGAGACTGTTTTGTGAATGATTTCAACTCTGCAACCATTTCTATCCACTATTGGTTTTATTGCAGGAGGATTTGGTGGGGTAAGACCTCCACCTCCATTTCTTTTTCCACCTTTAGGATTGTTTTCAGGGTCAAAGTCATCATCAATTTCAATTGGACCATCCCATTCTGGATCAGCAAAAAGTCTTGAAACATTTCTAAAGTCCATCACGACAAAGTGGGTCTTTCCTTCTTTTTCACGAAGTCTGGTACCACGACCAATAATTTGCTTGAACTCTGTCATAGAACCAATCATTTCATCTAAGACAATCAGTTTCGTCATCTTACAGTCTGCACCTGTGGATAGAAGTTTAGATGTTGTGGCGATAACCGGGTATTTTTCAGACACAGATATAAAGTAATCTAGCTTACTTTTTCCATAATCATCACTGCCTGTAATACGAACGCAGTAATCTGGGTTTTCTTTTACCATATCAGCATTATGGTTGACGAGGGCAATTCTCATCCTTTCAGCAGCTTCTTCTGTCGGGCAAAAAACAATTGTTTTTGCCATACGGTCTGTCGCTTTTAGATATTTTGTTATTTCACTAGCTACTTGATTGGTTCTATCTTCTATGATGATGTTGTAATCGTAGTCCGTGTTGTTATATTCTCTATCTTCAATGAGGTTTCCAAATTTATCTCTTTGCCCCTTGACTGGTCTCCAGCCCTCACCAATATCAGTTGAAATATTGATTACCTTAAATGGCGCTAAAAAGCCGTCCTCAATTCCCTTTTTTAGAGAGTAGGTATAAATAGGTTCTCCAAAATAATTGATGTTTGATACATATTTTGTTTCCTTTGGTGTTGCAGTCATCCCTATCTGTGTAGCAGAAGAAAAGTATTCTAATATTTTCCTCCATCTGGATTCTTCCTTAGCAGAACCGCGATGACACTCATCTACGATAATGAGATCAAAGAAATCGGGTCTAAAAAGTTCAGAAAAATGTTCCACCTCATCATCTCCAACAAGCTGCTGATACAGTGAAAAATATACTTGATGGGAAGTGATGGTACTTGGATCATCCTTTGCTACATTGATTTTATGGATAACTTTTTCAAGTGGTGCGAAATCTTGTTGAATGGACTGATCGACTAAGATATTTCTATCAGCCAAATATAATATTTTTCTTTTCATCCCACTTTGAAGCAGTCTGTAGGCGATTTGAAATGCAGTATAGGTTTTTCCTGTTCCAGTCGCCATCACAAGAAGGAGTCTATCTTTCCCTGATGCAATTTGTTCCACTGTTCTGTTTACTGCAACCCTTTGATAATATCTAGGAGGGTAAGAGTTCATACTCGAAAAGTAAGGCTGATCAATGATCTTTTCTTCTTGCGAACTTAGTCCTTCTCCATGATTCGATTCCGCCTTGAATCTATTTATGAGCTCCTCCTCAGTAGGAAACTCATCCATAGAAAGTTCTCTTTCTTTTCCAGTTAAAAAATTATGTTCAAAAAAACCATCTCCATTAGAACTATAAGCAAAAGGAACATCAAGCATTTCAGCATAGGTCATAGCTTGCTGCAAGCCATAAGAGATACTATGCTTATTATCTTTTGCTTCTACAATAGCAATTGGTTTGTTAGGATTTAGATAGAGTACATAATCTGCTTTCTTTGGCTTTTCTCTAGAGATTAAATTTCCACGAAGATTAATTTTCCCATCAGTTATTTTTGTCTCCATGGTTATCTTATCTTTATCCCATTTAGAGACAATAGCAGGACTTATATAATGAAATTTAATGTCTTCTTCTGTCATTTCTTTTTTTGAGAGGATTGTACTCATTTGATCTATGCTCCTGGGCATTATTTATTGTGTATATTTCAGTGATATTGATAAGATATCATCCGTTTATGTCGTGAATCAATTATGAAAAGCCTGCCATAATTGATTGTAGGTGATTATCATGATACCTCTAAATTCCAAAGTAGCTAAAATACCATTCATCCTATTTTATCATAATTAAAAGAAAAAGGTTAATCAGTAGATGATTCTACCAATTAACCTTTTCACTATTATAGGTATTCAGTTGCCTTTGATTTCTTTAGACCAAACTGAACAGTCCTTGTATAAGAATAAATTATTTATTCTTTCGTCTTGACGGTGTTGAGATGGCTATCTTGACTTCAAAAATTGTTCCGTTAGGTTTGTTATCTTTAACATTGATAGAGCCTTTGAGGGCATCGACGATTTGTTTCGCTAAAGACAAACCTAAACCAAAGCCACCTTTTTGACGTGTCCGAGCCTTATCAACACGATAAAAACGATCAAAGATTTTCTTTTTATCGGCTGCAGAAATACCAATACCATTATCCGCTACCGTTAGATAAAGGCTGCGCTCTGTCGTTGAAATCTCAAAATAGATCTCTCCTTCTTCTTCTGTATACTTGACCGCATTGTCAAACAGAATGGTCATCAATTGCTTGAGAAGAAGTTTATCTGTAATAATGGTACGATGAACTCGATTCTCGAAACGAAAGACACGATTATTCTCGGAGGCAATCATTTCATAGTTGGTAAAGGTCGTATTAAAGAAGTCGGGATCTACTTCTCCGAACTCTGGCTTGATGCCATCATCCCTACGTGCCAGATTGAGGAGATTGGTTGTTAAAAAGCGCATATTTCGAACTTCTTCCAAACTAGAAGCGATGCTCTCACTGGACTCAAGAATGGTAGCCTCTGGTTTTCTAAAAAGAGTTTCCAGACGGTTTTGAAGAACTGCTAAGGGCGTCCGTAATTCATGACTGGCATTTTCTACAAAGCTCTGCTGCTTTTGCATACTTTCAAGCAAAGGCTTCACACTGACACGAGCAAGATAGAGACTAGCCAAGATAGATAGAATCCAAAAACTTGCCATCACGACCACGATTAACTGTTCGTGGTTTTGACTAATCTGCTCTAGTTGGCTCGTATTAATCAGGATAGCAGCATACTTGATATTGGTCGAGACCGAATCAATGTTCATTTCTGTCAGGACAACACGATAAATTTCATCCTGACCGTAACTATTCACAACATGAAGTTGGCGAATATGGTTTAAATCCTTTTTATTGAAAGTGATTCTATCTAATCC
Organism: Streptococcus sp. Z554; assembly: GCF_053010305.1. Taxonomy (NCBI): domain Bacteria; kingdom Bacillati; phylum Bacillota; class Bacilli; order Lactobacillales; family Streptococcaceae; genus Streptococcus; species Streptococcus sp. Z554. Next base: position 43,327 of record NZ_JBRKNV010000001.1, on the reverse strand, counting down.
TAAAAAACGATTTCCAGTCACTAATTGATTCAAATTTGAATCGAGCAAAATCACTTCAGTATTGGAACTCACATTTAGCGTTTTATCAGATGCTGGAGCGACATTGCCACTACCCAAATCCTTTACGTCTTCAGTTGCGCGATTGACCGCCAATTGAATAATATCTTGAGGATTTTTGCTGAGAGATAGCAGTTTCTCATCCACTGATGTGTAGAGACTGGAGTGCATAACCTGCAGGATAATCAAGGTCATTGCAGAGAAGATGAGCGTGAAAACACCAAAATTACGGATAAAGTAGCTGAAATCTTCTGCGTACCAATTCTTTCTTAATTTCTTAAACATGTTTTAAAATATACCCAACACTACGCAAAGTTTGGAGATTTTCAGCAAAGGCTGAACCTTTCAATTTCTTACGAACTTTTGATACATAAACTTCTACAACGGAAATGGTTGTGTCACTGTCAAATCCCCATAAACGGTCAAAGATTTGAGTTTTTGGTAAGATGACATTTTGGTTTTGGAGGAAATAAACCAAGAGTTCAAATTCTTTACCGAGCAGCTCAACAGAGGCATCCTTTACCTTCACTTCATTGGTAGATAGATTGACCGTCAAGTCACCGTATGATAAGGTATTTTCGTTAAATTTCCCTGAGCGTTTGAGAAGGGCCTGGATACGCATCTTGAGTTCTTCTAGGTAGAATGGTTTGGTTAGATAATCATCAGCCCCAAGCTCAAATCCATGTCCTTTGTCATCGAGACTTTCCTTGGCTGTCATGATGAGAACAGGGGTCGAAATGCCTTTTTCACGCAATTCTTTCAAGACTTGGAAACCATTTTTTTCAGGTAACATCAAATCAAGGAGAATCAGGTCATAAACGCCACTTTCAGCCTCGTAGAGACCTTCTTCGCCATCAAAAACCTGCATGACATCCGCAAAATCATCCAAAAAATCAAAAACTGAATTTGACAGACCTAGGTCATCTTCTACTAATAGAATTTTAATCATCAAAAATTCCTCCTTATTATATCCATTATAGCAAAAATATCTTAAAAAAAACTCAACTTTCCTTGTTTTTCCAAGAGAAAATTGAGTTTTGATTACTATTTAGACTGGAAGGTTTTAAGCCTTGCCGTATTGTGCAACAACTGCTTCAACCGCTGCTTTGTCACGTTTAATCAATTCAACGCGAGCTGCGATATCCTTGATACCCATGCGGATGTTACGGCTAAGAGCAAGGTCAGAAAGTTGTGGTTCAAAGAAGGCCTTGTATTCTGCCAAACGTTGTTCTGTTTTAAAGATGTGTGATGGGAAGATGACAAAGCTGTCAAAACTCATATCTCCACCAAGGGCTGCCTTGATCCAATCCCAGTTTTCACGCGCCCAAACCCAAACCGTTTCTTGGGTAGCTTGGTGTCCAAGGAATTGGAGGTACCATGAAGAAAGGTCTTGTGGCTTGACGACAAATTTGTCCTTCCAAGTTGCAAGAAGAGTTTGGATGTTTTCTGCGTCTGTACTGTATGCAAGGGCAGCTGCTAATTGACGTTTGAAAACTGCATCTGTTGCATGCGTGTATAGGTCCAGATAAGTCGCTACCAAGTCCTTAGTCTCGTGATGTTTGATTTCATTGATAAGGACTTGAGAACGAATGGCTGCTGGAAGTCCTGCAAGATTATCCTTGTGGGCTGCAAAGATTTGACTTGCTACCTGACTAGCTTCTTCATCATTTGAACGAATCATCATAGAAATGGTTAATTGACGAACCAATTCATCCTCATCTGATTCTCCGTCTTTTGCTTCAAAGCCGAGGCGTTCATAATTGTGACGAGCCAATTTAGCAACCAGAGTGTTAAAGTCTTTCTCAGCTTCTGTTCCTTCATCGATAAAGCGCTCAAGGGCAGTAATCACTTGAGAAACTGCAGCAACAACCAGGTAAGATTCTTCCTTAGCAAGTTTATCAAGAACTGGCAACAAGTCTGCATATGATACATGTCCTGCTTCAGCTAGCAAACGACGTTCTTGGACGATTTGAAGCTTACTTGTGTTATCAAGTTCCACTAATTCTGAAAGGATAGCATCCAGCAATTGACCTTGATAGTCAGTAATGTAGTGGGCAGTATTTTCAGTGTTCAGACGAAGAGCTGTTTTGTTTTCAGCAAGAAGCGCTGCATAACCTGAAATTTCAATGCTTTCAGTTTCAAAAGTATCTGGTAGACCTTTCCAGTTGCTGTTAAGCGGCACTACCCAAAGACGGTTCTTGTCTTCATGCTCACCGATAAAGAATTGTTTTTGTGAAATCTTCAAAACATCATTTTCAACTTTGACAGTGAGAACTGGATATCCAGGTTGCTCCAACCAAGAATCCATAAAGGCTGCAACATCACGACCTGATGCTTGACCAAGGGCATTCCAAAGATCACGACCAATAGTGTTTCCATACTGATGTTTTTCAAAGTAAGCATGCAAACCTTTAGCAAAATCAGCATCTCCTAGCCAACGACGAAGCATGTGCATGAGACGGCTTCCTTTGGCATAAACGATTGCAGAGTCAAAGAGCGTATTGATTTCATCTGGATGTTTAACTTCGACGTGGACAGACTGAACGCCGTCTGTCGCATCACGTTTAAGAGCGGCTGGTACTCCACTTGTTTGGAAGTCTTCAAAGATATTCCAGCTTGGTTCAATCGCATCCACACAGACGTATTCCATCATGTTGGCGAAGCTTTCGTTAAGCCAAAGGTCATCCCACCACTTCATAGTCACAAGGTTACCGAACCATTGGTGAGCGAGCTCGTGGGCAATGACGAGGGCTACTTGTTGACGGCTGGCAAAGGTAGAGTTCTCATCCACAACCAAGTATACTTCACGGTAAGTCACTAGACCCCAGTTTTCCATAGCACCTGCTGAGAAGTCAGGAAGGGCGATATGAAGAGATTGAGGAATAGGATACTTAACTCCGTAGTAGTCTTCGTAAAATTCGATAGAACGAACGGCGATGTCTAATGAAAAATCAAGGTTTGAAAGTGGATGTGCCTTGGTTGAGTAGACACCTACCAAGGTACCATTTTTAGTTTTAGCAGTTACCCCTTGCAAATCACCAGCTACGAAAGCCAGCAAGTAAGAAGACATACGAGGAGTTGTCTCAAATTTCCAGATGCCCGTTTCTTTTCGGTTTTCAACGTCAATCTCAGGCATGTTAGACAAGGCAAGTTCGCCATCTGCTTGGTCAAAGCGAAGAGCTAGATCAAAGGTTGCTTTGGCTTCTGGCTCATCCACACATGGGAAGGCTTCGCGGGCAAAGTGGCTCTCAAACTGAGTTGACAAGACTTCCTTCTTAACACCATCAACTGTGTAGTAAGAAGGGTAGATTCCTGTCATGTTGTCTGTGATTTTACCTGAAAAAGCGATGACCAAATCAACTGAACCAGCTTCTGCAAGTTCGATATGAAGGGCTTCGTTTTCATTATCAACTGTATATGGACGAGCTTGACCCGCTACCTCAACTGAAGCAATTTCCAAGTCTTTTTGGTGAAGGGAAATACGGTCGCTTTTAGCTTGACCGGTAATGGTTACTTTTCCTGAAAAAGTCTTGGTCTCACGACTCAAGTCTAAAAACAAATCATAATGTTCAGGAACAAATGTTTCGATATAATGTTCTACTGCTTGCATCATATTCTCCTATTCTAAAATTCTGAGCAAATGCTCTAGTTCAAACATACCTATTTTATCATATTTTAAGTCAGAAAAGAGCTTTGGACAATGATTTCCAAAACTTTCTTCCTTCTAGTAGTCTACAGAGGGTAAACTTTACGAAATTCTTCTAAAACCACCTTGCTGTCAGGTGCAAAAGTCAGTCCTGCCTCTCTCAGCCACTCAGTGAAAAACTCCTCATGAACCTGACGCCAATAGGCTAGGGATTTGTCTCCTTCACCTTCCTTGTAGGCATGGTCAGCAGACACTTGACTAAAAGGTTCAACAGAAACCTTGGTAATTTCAACAATGCAGACAGCCTGATCTTGGCTGTCTAAAATAACATCAAAGGTCCCTTCTTGTGGAAGAGGTTCGTCCTCTACTGCGTAGAGGTCGTAGGCTGAGGCTGTTGCTGTCTTTTCGCCTCTTAGTACCAAATCTGCCAAGAGATCTGCTTCCACTCCAAAAGCCCAAGCATCGATTTCATCTCCGATAGAAGGGTTGATTTGCTTGTATGCATTCCACATTTCTTGAGGTGTCATGATTGCTCCTTTTTTCTTTTACCTTCCAATTTCTATAGCTTGTCATTTCTAATTCTGGAAATCCTCGCAACTCCGCCTTGGCCTTTAATACTAAAGGCGAGGCATTTTCTTCGGTAATCTGCTCAAGAGGAAGCCAAATGGCATTTGCTGAATCATTACTTCCATCAAGAACCTCCTGAGGAAGGGATTGTTGAGAGCCTTCGAAATCGAGTACGATATCATAAAAGGCCATGATATGGTGTACTGCGAAATCTTGCCCATCCTCCTGAACCAGCACATCATAAATTCTAGGGTTTGAATAATCGCTAAGAGCATATCCTGTCTCTTCCAGAACTTCTCTCTTGAGGGTTTCTGTCAACCCCTCCCCTACTTCCTGGCTACCACCCGGTAGGTCAAAACGATGCTGATAGGGGCCTCTTGTTTTTTCAATACAGAGCATTTTTCCCTCTTGAAGACAGACTCCGTATACCCCAAAGTGTTTTTTGATTTCCATATTCTACTCTTTTCCAAAAGCTCAAGCATCTATCTCATCTCCGATAGAAGGGTTGATTTGCTTGTATGCATTCCACATTTCTTGAGGTGTCATGATTGCTCCTTTTTTCATTTATTCTTTTATTTAAAAGGATAGAGTTGCTCAAATCCATTTATTAAAATATAGTCACGAAGGATTGAAATCGTGTTTTGGATCTCATTATTGACTATATCCTGCTCGATTTCCAACTCATTAGAAAAAACTTTTAAATACAATAAATGAAATAAGATTCCCATTCTTCTATTCATTCGCGAAACTTCATCCTTGGCTTTTTCTAACTCTGTTTGAAGAGACTTCAATCTAAAACCTGTCAAAAAACGTTTGTGTATCTTTTTTTTCCCAAATACACTCGCTTCATCACCGTAATTTAATGCATAGAGAATCCTATCTTTTACTTGTCTAAGATATTTTTCTTCATCTATCAGAATAGCCAGTAATGCAGAATTTTGCACCGGTTCCCAATAGCGATAATCACCATCAAAGTCAACTTGAATCATTTTATCAATCATATACTGAGATAAAGCACTATTATCGGACAGATACAAGATATAACTTAAGCGATTGAGCACGTGCATAGTATCCATCTGAGTCTTCTTATTCTTTTTGGGGATTAGGTTTAAATACGATACTAACTCAAGATCATTTTCAACCTCTTCGAGGAGTTCTTTCACATTCATTTCTTTTCTCCTATCCAATTCACTTTTTGTTACTGAGAAAGGCTTTTCTCAGGTCGATTTTACCGAAGTAGATATTCTTTCGCTGTCGCTTGGACGTCTGAGGAAAGGTAGTGCTCTATTAAGTCACCTGTCCCAGCAATAAATTCCTCCAGAGGGACATCTTCTCTTTGTTTCCACAAATTTGAAAAAGCGAAATAGAACTCCAAAAACTCCGTTAAACTTTCACTGAGTTTGTAGAAATTAGGATCACCGGGTCTTCCAGCGAAAACAGGTGATTTTTCATCTTGCATATCACAGAAAAGAATATCATCTGTATCTGTAGTAGCGAATATCTGGAATTGCCCTTCACTAAACTGAAGAATATCTTGTAAGGCCCAACATTCGACTGTCCTTGCAGGAGAATCTAATGCCAACAAAATGATATTAAAATTTTGATTAGCAAAAAATAAATCCTCATTGAACACTATATGTTGATAATAATCAAGTAATTCTCCTGTCAAATCTGAGGACTGGATCCTTAATTTTTCGTTTGAAAAACTCACTGGTTGGGGAATAAACGTTGTTTCCTTATAGAGTCTAATGATCTTTTTTAATACAGTCACTACTGCCATTTTTCTCTCCTTGGTCATTCCTCTTACGTCTCCTTTAAGAATTCAAGCCATATCTTCACCTCTGGATTTATGTCATGCGCTATCTCAGCATGCTTCCTATAATCCATATCCAAGTAGCCTTGTTCATTCCGGAAAATAATGCCTTGTTCATAACATGCTTTAAGGGTTGCAAGCATAGATTTCAATGACCGGTATTCGACCTGGGTCTCTTCTTCAAATACATAAAAACCAAGAATTTGTCCCTGAGCTTCTGAAGCTAGGTTCATGGCATAAAAATCTCCACCTCCACTGGCAAAAATTGGGAACCAAGATTTGTCCCAAGCATCCGTTTCTCTTAGTTCTAAGTAGGTCTGAATACTCTCTTCCAGAGACATCAAATAGAAACCAGGAAAAAATGCCAGCTCACCGAGTGTGATCCCCTCACTATCTTTTGATCCGTTTCTCCAAGTATAAAGAGCACGCAAGTCCTGAGTTGGCTGCAATGGGATTTCCTCAAACAATTCTTGGATTTTTAGAGAAGATATGCCCGGATTTAGATGGTCTACACAAGGATGATCTAGCTGTTGGAGACTTTTTTCAATCTCATTTAATAATTGGGTGATCATTTCCATTTGTTCTCCTTACCTTGTAAATCATTAGAGACGAGTTCCTTCGTCCCTAGAAAAGAGCTTGCGATTATTCAATCCCATCCTCTTTATTGTACTCTATCATGCATTTGACCGCATATTCTACCCATTCCCAAAAATCGTTAAACTCTTTTCGTTGTTCCCAGCCTTCTGCAGCAAAATCATGAATGAGTTGGACCTTATTGCCCTTTCCTATTTCAAAACAAGCTGTATCATCACAATCTCCTCTTTTAGCAAATGGAATCAACTTTCTGCTTGGGTACCTTTCCTGCAATCCCTCATACAAAGACAGGGCCCATTCTGAATCCAACAAATACCAAATATCAAAATCAACTAAATTAAGTTCGATACATTTTTTAAACGATTCAGGATACTGAAATAGCCTTTCATCAAGTAAATAGTTTTTCATTTCTTATTTCCTTTTTTGTTACTTTTGAAATATAACTCCCTCAAGAGGATGTTTCTTATACATTGATACTACTATAAATCGATTGCTCATCATTTCCATGTATTCTACATGGCTACTCTATGATCGTTCCTAGAATCATCTTATTTTGCTCGGATATCTGGAAGTCATTCATGAAATAGGGTAAAAAGTCATCAAGCAAGGGATGGCTAAGCCCGTCGATTGGGAACCCTCTTTTCTGACGTTCTTTTAATAAAATCAAGATTTCAATTGGGAAATACTGCCATAGTAAGGTATTGAATTCAACTAAATGACTATCTTTGGTGTTCGCTAAATGATAATCACACATGGATAAAATTGTTTCTCTAAAAACATTAACATCCTCTGAAAAAATAGTTTCCATAACCTGTTTATAGGCATCATTCACATTATGATAAGGGTTTGAGTCCAAGGGTTTATATTTAGCATCACAGGCATTTTCGAGCAAGCTAGCTAACCGGTCTCCCTGTCCATTTCCATAAAGAAAAACAACTAAAGGCAATAAACTACTGGATGAAAAGAAAATAGGTTGCTTCCCTTTTTCAACTTGAGCTTCTTTAAAATAGACTAATTTATCAATTAAAAATTCGACATAAGTATCATCTAAATAGGCAAGGGCAAATAAGATATTCAAACAAATATCTGTATCAAAGTTTGAGCCTCCTTTAACCAAATATTTAGCAGAAGCCATATCTGCCATTACAGAACAAAAACAGCCGTTCAATAATAACTGGTAGTTTTCAGATGTTTTACTTTTTATAAAGTTAGAGACTAGAGGATACGGACTTATAGAATCAATCATATCTACATGATCATACAGGTATGATCTTATCTCACCATTTTCTTCGTAGTTAACTTGAACGCTTTTCTTATCAGATTTTAGAGCTGTTAAAATGGCCTCAGTATTAGATAGGTTTTCTGCCTCTAAGTGAAAATTTCTCGCCTTCAGTATTTGATTTTTGATAGTTGTTAATTTTCTTTTTTGATTTGAAAGTGTTTTATTCATATTGACCTCTAAGATTTCATTTCTTCCACTCAACTACCGGTGTTTTTGAAGTTCATCTCTTTCCGTCTTCCTACGTTATCCAGTATATCACAAGGAAGAATTGATCCACTTCCCATCATCAAGCCATTCTTTCTTATCAATCCACCATTTCCCCTTTTGAAACACCATTTGAAAACGATAGAGAGTTTCTATACCAGAACGATTCTCCTTGATGTAGAAATAAGCTTGATTTTCGTTATGCTCTTCATCAACGATGGGATGCGTTTCTAATTTATAGTCAAATGGAAATCGAATAGATAAAGATACTTCCCTTGCTCTGAGTGTTTTTTTAGATGTACAAAACTGATTAAAAATAGCAGCTAATTCATCCTTCAACGTCTCTTTATAGGCTTGGTTTCTTAGGCTCCTAGTGGCTTTTCTTTCCCAAGTATACATAGCCTGCATAAACTGGAGTAAGGTTTCTTTTGCTAGATTCGTATGAGTCATGTTTCCTCCTACTTTTCTCATTCTCCTGTTTTTATCATCAGCCCATCATAAAGGCTATAAAGTCCTTTTGATAGTCTTCAGGAATATGCTCCTTAATAATAGCCATAATCCCCTCCAAGAAGCCCTCTTTATAGTCCAATAAATCCTCATCAATATAAATATTGTTCTCAAACTGGGTGATTTCTAGCTTTTTCATCAGCATATAAGTAGCTAAGAAAGTAGAAAGAGAAGGGCTGAGAGCATAGAGCTTAGAATCTCCTGGGATTCTCCCATAGACTGGATTGAGATCGCTCACTAAGTCACAAAAGATAGCTTCATCTCCCATCAAGTGGGCAAAAACTATATAGGTTTCCTTCCAGCCTTGATCCTGCCATCCTTCTGCTGCAGCTTCGCAAGAGGAGAGAGGAAACAGAGCAAGATCATAGGGAGCCCCTCTAAAATAAGCTTCTTCATCAAAGTCTAAATGCTGGTAGAACTCTTTCAATTGACCAGACAAATCTAGCTTTTCGACATGGAGACAGTCACTAGTAAATACAAACTCTCCTAAGCCCTTGTTTCTATGATAGACTTCTACGAATTCCTTCAACAAATTGAGCATCATTATTGGACTCCTCTCACATTTTTGGGATTATATTTGGCTATTTTCAACTGACGATTACGTATCATTCTGACTGTTAGTGACAGCCTGAGCCCAAATTCGTTCAAATTCCTCTTGACTAATCTTGATGGAGTCTGATAGATCCAACTCATCTTTTCGACCATCATAGAGTAGAAACCCTATTTCTGGAACATAATCCTGTAGGCAAGAGGAAGCATAATAGTGCCCATTCAAAACGTTAATTTGTCGACTTGCACGCTGACCAGTAAACTCTGTATAAATAACTCCTAGGCCTGACATAAACTCACTATTGCCATAATAATAATATTCTTTTTCACACATTAGAACCACCTTTACCATTTGTCTCTCCAAGAATGGCATTCTTTCCTCTTTGCCTCTTTCATCGACTAATTCAATGTTGAGCTTTCACATTATAGAATCTACGGGTTATTAGCCTTATTCTCCAAGACTCTCACTTCTACTTTATCCTCCGCTAAATGGAGATCCAGTACTTTTTCCTGATCTCGAAAGAAAAGCGTCAGGTCTCTGGTAGAAAATTCAGTAGAATAAGAGGACAAAAAATTATCCAAAGACTCCATTTGAAACAAGACGTAAACTGGTGAAAACTCCCAAAAAACTAGGATAAACTGCCTTCTATTTCCAACTAGACTTTGAATTGATCTACTTAGATCTTTAGTAGTAAGATTGGTAGAAAACTCATAAAGGCAAGGAATCAGAGAATCGATAGGATTCAACTCCCCAGCACACCAAGCAATTTCTTTAGGTTTTTCGGTCAGAAAATGAACATCCTTTATCCCCTTCAAACTCTTGATTCGTCTTTCAACTTTTAATAAGGATAATTTCTTTTTTACGTCACTCATTGTTCTTGCTCCATCATTTTAAAACAGAAATTCTACTCACAACCTCATTCTCTTTATCCAACAGATATAGGAAGTTACCTTTTGCTTCCAGTCTACCAAGTTTGGCCCCATAGTCCATCTCGTGAGCAGGGCAGGATTGAATCAACTGACGGATACTCTTATCCTTATGCTCTATCTTCCAAAACAAATCCACCTTATCAAGCTGATGCTCCACTTGAATGGAAAACATCGTGGATTGGATCTTCTTCCTTTTCCACTCCCAGCTATTTTCGTAATTGTTTTTCTCTATTTCATTGACTACATCCTCTATCAAGGAGCAAGGAATAGAGAGCTCCTGAAACACGCGCTTTACCCCTTTTACTAAGGCCTCTAAGAGTAACTTTTTCTGTTCCAATGGACTCAAGGTTTTATAGCTAGAAAAATCAAATAAGACCTGAACAGTATAGACACCTAGTAGGTTCATGATAGCTGGATTGCTAATCGTATCTACACATTCTACGATGATTTTCCAACAATCCTTGGTCACAACTGGTTTGAAGAGGCGCTCTACCATAGAGGTCATACATTTGGATTCATGTACGAACGCTCTTCGTAGGTCTTTCCAATTCTGTCGATAGTCCTCAATTCTAGCTTCCTCGTAAGTTAGCGTAGCTGAGTCCATCAGCTCCTCAACCCTCTGTTGATTTTCCACATAGGGCTTATCTAATTCAAAATACTGTAACTTCATATTCGTGGTCTCCCTCCTAGCAATGGAGGATTGTTTGATCATCCAGAATCTCCGTAAATAAGCTAGGAATACATCTTTAAGTATCTATTTTCACAGGATCAATCTCAGCAATTCTAATAAGGTCAGAAGATCCTGATAACATCACATCATTTTGGTTTTTAAAATTGAATTCAACCTTATTCTCTAAAAAAAGTAGTTCCAGTTGACCATTCACCTTATGAATCCCCTTAGAATAAAAATGGATTTCATCTAAATTAAAAAACTCTAAATTAATTTTTATGGCATTAAATGCACTTTTCTGCCACTTTTCAGGGAAATTAGTTGGCAAATCAAATACATAAAGGACAAGATCTAACTTGTAATCGTAACATAATACAGTATCAAGAAATACATTATTCAATTCCAAATCACCATCAAACAGATGAATAATCTTTTCCCTGCCCACTGCTTTTTCAAACCATTTCACAATATGAACTCCTTTTTTAAAAATGAATAAAAGTCTTGTTTTTAAGAGTTATTGTTTCGCTCTTTAAGGAGATTTTAGAATAGACTGATCCTCCTTCCGTCCTTTCCTTTTGTAACGTCATTGATTAAGTCCTTGACGATAGATATATCGAACTGACGGGAAAAGTCTACAATTTTCTGGCGATTCTGTTCTGGATATAAATAAGATGCAGCTAAAATAAATAAAAATGGATTTATGACTTGACCAATATGCTCAAGGTATTTAGGCTGAGTCACATAAGACATAATTTTGTTAAAATCGTCATCTTTCAGCACAATCTTTCTCTGATATATCGCTGCACAGGCACCTGCAGCTTGAGATGAGTTATTCGATTCTAAGGACTCATAAACAAAAGATAGATTCTCTGTTTCTAAATTTTCTAGATAAGCAATCGCTACTGCTAGAGAGCGGTAGGTTACAGGTGTTGGGATGTCTTTCAGCAGTAATGACTTGAGATAGGGAATTTCCTCTGTGCAGTCAGTCACTGCCATTGCGTAGAGCAAGTACATTTGTGATTCCCATGATTTAGGCTTTGCCATCTCAACTTCCAAGGCCTTATGCAAGAGAGGCCCATAACCTTTAAGCCGCTCTTTTAAAATTTTTTTCGCAGCTTTTCTCACTAGTGGAGAACGGCCCGATGTTAAATCATCAATAAAGTCCATTTTTAAATCCTCTTTTTATCTCCATTTGATTTTACTGTTCTTTGTTCAGGATACGAAAAAGATCATCTCTTAGAACGATTCCATCGTCTTCTATCAAATAGGCCATGTGCTCCCAGAAGGGCAATTCTTGTTCAAGGGGCTTTTCCAAGGCAAGTACTTGGTTCTTCAAATTTGCTGCAATTTCTTCGACTTCATCTTGCTCAATCTCATAAAACTTTGCTTTCAAAAGAAAGATGCCTGATAGAAAGAGCGAATAAGAGGAAACAAAAGTATGTAAGGAAGAGTTGACATAAATCCTCGCTTCTTGAAAAACTTCCCTTCCTTCTTGATTGCAAAGTAAAAGGATCTGCTCTTTTTCTCCAATCACAAAAGCACCTAAAAAACACTGACCAAAAAGACTAGAGCTCTCTTGCTCTTTCCTAAGTTCTACCAAATCAGTAGCTACTTTAACAAAAGAAAATCCCATTTTGGAATAATCTTCTAAATAAGCAAAGAGGTTGAAACGAATCTCATCAAAACGAAATGGTTTCTCCTCTGAAGTTACCACACAAAAGCCGTGCTCCTTTACGAATTCATCAATAGTAACTGTCATTTTTCTATCCTTTCTTCTGCTAACTAGCTCTGATACTGTTCACATAAGAGCTAGTCAAGGACCCAGTCCAGTTCCAAACACTTGGCTACATCCTCAAAGTGTTCATCCCAGGCCCATTGGTAATCCTTGCGACTCATCAAGTAATCCACATACTCTTCATTCATCCAACTCTCTGTATGGATAGAAAGAGCTCGCCTTTTTCTGTCATCTTGGATCGTCGCTATTTTTTCCTGAGCCTTCTTTGATCGTTCACTCAAGTTTTTTATATAAAGAATATCTGGATCCTCTGGACGAATAGTCTCCGTCAAATCACAACTTGTAAACTCGACAAAACTGAGCTGAGCCTCTGATAGATCTGCATACAATTTTTCTACTTTCTTAGTTTTCGACCCAAAGGTACATTCAGACAATTTTCCAATAATTTTATTATTCTGAAAAGCTGGTAGGGGAAAGAAAATGTCGTGCATCCTACACTTTTTAAAGAGACAATCCCTCATCTCGCTGACATTTCCCAAAAGAGGACGCTTCATATGACAAGAAAGGAAGATAGACGATATAATGTGACTGTCATAAAATAAAGTTCCATTTAAATTGCATCGTTTGAAAGTACAGTTTCGAATAACTGTATGATTTTTGAAGCCCATTTCCCTCAAATCACAGTTTTCAAAAAAGACATTCTCAAAGATACAGTTTTCAAACACAACCCGAAGATCCGCTATTCCTTTGATTTTTGTATCCTTAAAGTGGCGGTTGTTAAAAAATATGATGTTCCTAGCACCCTCTATCATTTGATCAATCGATAACTCTTCCCCACTATTTAGGATAATTTGACCATCTTTTATGACAATCCCATCTATTTCTTTCATAATATCCTCCGTCTGCTCTCACAGCAACTTTGGCTTGTTACTCCTAGTAAAATCCTTTGTTCAATATCTAGTTCGATATTTAATTATCAAAAGTCATAAAACTATCATGCTCCTGATAATAATTCAAAGCCTCGAGCAAGTCTTGGGGACTTGCATCTGGCTTTTCCTCAAGTGCAACTGAGAGAACATCAAACAACTGCTCTCCATAGTAGACTAGCTGGAGATCTTGCTCCACTACATCCGTCGGGTAGACATCACGGTCTTCTACGACATCCGGATAATCTGATACCCAATAAAGCCTATCTAGTGCTAGCTCTCCATCCTCCTTGCCATAGAGGCAAAAATCATCTGAAGAAGACTCATTCACGCGCATCTGCTCGATTATCTGCTCTAGTGAAAGTTCTTGGTGTTTCCGCATCTCTTCTCCTTTTTGGTCTCACTCTTCAACAAAGGAATTCAAAAAATCCTCAAAAGATGCCCATTGACCGTAGATCTCTGCTTTTTCTTCTAAAACATAGAAATAAACCTTACCATAATCCTCTGCCCTTAGCGAAAGAGCATAGTGACCCGATCCAGGATCATAGGCAAAATGGAGAAGATCTGTACCCTTAAATCCTGCAGGTACAGCCTCATCGTCAAACCAGCTCAGAGACTTTTTCATTTCGTCAAGTGAATCAAAGAAATTGAAAGGAAAGAGATGACGGTCATCATGAACCCCCATTACTTGGGGCTGGCCACCGTTGTACTTGAGATAAAAATCCTTCATGGCTTCCGGCAATTTCTTTCCAAGAAACTCCTCAAATTGTAAAAAGTCTTCTTTTGAAATCGGTGAATCTGCATCTAGCACTCTAAACATGATTACTCCCTCCCATTTTTACAATTCTTCCTCTAAAATCTTATCAATAAAGTCATAGACGTTTGCAGCAACTTTTTGCATTTCTAAGGAGCCTAGAGCTCCCAAGTCATTTTCATAAATGCAATCATCTACATTTTTCTTGATAAAGTAGGCCAAATCTCCTTCCTGTCCAATCATAAAGTAATCTGGCTCTACTTCCTCAATCTGATAAGTTTCATTACGCTCTTTTAGATCCTCCTTGGCATACAAACAGATACCTGTATCTCCAATTTCATAGGGGTCAATCTCTTTCCACTCAGTTAAAAACTGATAGTAGAGATTGGGCAAGACAAATCCAAACTCATCTCTTTTCATAGCTCACCTCCACATATTCACTGAGTATCAACTATATTACTTCAAAGACCAACCACCATCAATTGTCACAATTTGCCCCTGCATGGCGCTTGCCTTTCCGCTTGCTAAAAAGAGGCTGACTTCTGCCACTTCCTCTGGCTCAATCCAGCGTTTGATAGGTGTTTCACTGGCTACCCAGTCTGCCAGACCACCTGGTTCAAAGTCAGCTGCTGTCATACCAGTCTTAACTGCACCAGGAGCAATACCAAAGATCTGGATTCCAGCTTCTGCATAGTCTAGAGCCAACTGCTTGGTAAATCCAGCTAAGGCGTGTTTAGAAGAGGTATAGGCATGCCCACCACCGCCTGCTAGACTTGAAGCAATGGAACACATATTGATGATGATTCCTCGCTTGTATTCCAACATGTTCATCAAATAATAACGGGTCAACTCCACTGGAGTTACGTAATTGATTTCAAAAATCTCTTGGATTTCTTGGGCTGTTTGTTCTAGTAAAGGTTTATAGTCATCCAAAACTCCAGCTGTATTGCAGAGAACATCCACCTGAGGACACCAATCAAAAATGGGTTCCAAGTCAAGCGTTAAATCACGTTGTAAAAAGTGAAAGTCACCCTGTAAATCAGGATTTTCACCCTGATCCACTCCAAAAACCTGATAACCTTTTTCTAAAAAGAGTCGAGCTTGAGCCAGACCAATCCCTGAGCTAACACCTGTAATCAATACACGTTTAGTCATGGACTTCCACCCAATCCGTCGCTAAGACATCACAAGGAGTTGGACTCCACATAGAAAAACCTTCTCCTTCACCAGATACGTTAATGAGGAAATAGGGTGTCACTTCAAGGGCGACGCCATTTTGCTCGATGGTATCAAAAAGCTGCACATAGTTTTCAGCCCCACCCCAGCCAGTACGTACATATTTCTTTTTTGCCTTTAGTCCAGGCAGGATTTCTTCGAATGTCATGTTTTTCTCCTTTGTTATCTATAAATCTTAATTTCATTATAACAAAAAACCGCTTTCCAACGGCTTTTTGACTGTGATTTCTGAAATGTAATTTCCCCTTACGGCAAATCATTCCCTGCTGCGAGGTAAATCTCATACCATTCTTTTCGAGTTAGGTTGACATTACTTGCTTGGCTTGCCTCTATTAAATGCTTAGGATTTGTTGTTCCTACCACCGCCTGCATCTTGGCTGGGTACCGTAACACCCAAGCAATAGCAATGGCTGATGGGCTCACACCGTATTTTAAGGCTAGGCGATTTAGGACTTGGTTTAGTTGTTGAAACTTCTCATTACCGACAAAATTCCCTTTGAAATATCCGAACTGCAAGACTGACCAGGCTTGAATAACCATGTCGTTTAATTTGCAGTATTCAAAGACGCTACCATCACGCAAAGCTGCCCTGTCACCTTCCATATTGACATGGAAACCTGATTCAAATCCTGGCGTGAAAGCTGCACTTAGTTGCAATTGATTGATCGATAAAGGTTGTTTGACCTCTTTCTTCAGTAATTCTATCATCATAGGATTTTGGTTGGACACACCGAAATCTCGAACTTTACCAGATGTGTGTAGAATTTCAAAGGCTTCCGCCACTTGGTCAGCTTCCATCAGAGCATCTGGACGATGGAGCAGCAAGCTATCTAAATAATCAACCTGCAATCTTTTTAAAATCCCATCTACTGATTCTAGAATATAATCTTTTGAAAAATCAAAATAGGTAAATTCTTCGATGCGAATGCCGCATTTGGACTGAATACACATCTTTTCTCGCAGGTCAGGACGATTGTTTAACACCTGACCTAGTAATTCTTCACAACGACCTCCACCGTAGATATCTGCCAAGTCAAAGGCATTGATTCCGACAGAGAGGGCTGTTTCAACCAACTCCTCAACTTCCTTGATCGACTTGTCACTGATTCGCATCATACCGAGAACGATTTCGGACAATTCTCTTTTCTCTTGACCAAATGGAATGTATTTCATGGCAATTTCCTCCGTTTTCTTCATTATAAAGTAGAATGCCACTTTTATCAACTTTTATCAAACTAAAAAGAACCAGTTCAAACTGGTTCTTTTTAGTTTAGCCAATCACACTTCCGTTTGGTACAGCTGGATCAACTGTGAGAAGGGTTAATTTGCCATCATGTTCAGCTGAGAGGATCATCCCTTGGCTGACATATTTTTTCATCATTTTACGTGGTTTGAGGTTGGCAACGATTTGGACTTTCTTGCCCACCAATTCTTGTTCATTTGGATAGTATTTTGCAATTCCTGAGAGAATTTGACGATCTTCGCCATCACCAGCATCTAAGCGGAATTGAAGCAACTTATCAGAACCTTCCACTTTGGAAACTTCCTTAACTTCCGCGACACGGATTTCAACCTTATCGAAGTCTTCAAACTTGATTTCTTCCTTGTTTAGTTTGAGTTCGACTTCGTCTGGATTCCATTCTTTTTCGACTGCTGGTTTGTTGCTTTCCATTTGTTCCTTGATATAGGCGATTTCTTCTTCCATATCCAGACGTGGGAAGATTGGTGTTCCTTTGGCAACTACTGTTACTCCTGCAGGGAAATCAGCCAGGCTCAAGTTTTCAAGGCTAGAAACTTCTGCGAGACCAAGTTGTGTCAAGACTGCACGACTGGTTTCCATCATAAACGGCTCAATCAAGTGAGCAACAACACGAAGGCTAGCTGCCAAGTGGCTCATCACACTTGCCAATTGGTCACGGAGAGCCTCATCCTTAGCCAAGACCCATGGAGCTGTCTCATCGATGTATTTGTTGGTACGTGAGATGAGAGTCCAGACTGCTTCAAGCGCACGTGGGTAGTCAACTGCTTCCATGTAGGTGTGGTAGTCAGCGATTGATTGTGCTGCAACGTCAGCAAGAGCATTGTCAAACTCTGTCACACCCTCTACATAGGCAGGGATTTGACCATCAAAGTACTTGTTAATCATAGAAACCGTACGGTTGAGGAGGTTTCCAAGGTCATTGGCGAGTTCATAATTGATACGGCCTACATAGTCTTCTGGAGTGAAGGTTCCGTCTGAACCGACAGGAAGACTACGCATGAGGTAGTAACGAAGTGGATCGAGACCATAGCGCTCTACTAACATTTCAGGGTAAACGACATTCCCTTTTGACTTAGACATCTTGCCGTCTTTCATGACGAACCAACCATGGGCAATCAAACGATCTGGCAATTTGATATCCAACATCATGAGAAGGATTGGCCAGTAGATGGAGTGGAAACGAAGGATATCTTTTCCTACCATATGGAAGACTGTTCCATTCCAGAACTTATCAAAATTGCCATGTTCATCTTGACCATAGCCAAGGGCTGTCGCATAGTTCAGAAGGGCATCGATCCATACATAGACAACGTGTTTTGGATTGGATGGGACTGGTACTCCCCATGTAAAGGTTGTACGAGAAACTGCCAAATCTTCCAAACCTGGCTCGATGAAGTTACGCAGCATTTCATTGAGACGACCATCTGGAGTGATGAAATCAGGATGTGATTTGAAAAATTCGACCAAGCGATCTTGGTATTTACTGAGGCGAAGGAAGTATGATTCTTCAGATACCCACTCCACTTCGTGCCCTGATGGTGCGATACCGCCAGTGACATTTCCAGCTTCATCACGAAAAACTTCTGCAAGCTGGCTTTCTGTAAAGAATTCCTCATCCGATACTGAATACCAACCAGAATATTCACCAAGGTAGATGTCATCTTGAGCAAGCAAGCGTTCAAAAACTTGCGCCACTACTTTTTCATGGTAATCATCAGTTGTACGGATGAATTTATCATATGAGATATCCAGTAATTGCCAGAGTTCTTTGACTCCAACTGCCATGCCATCAACATAAGCTTGTGGTGTGATACCAGCTTCTTCTGCTTTTTGTTGAATCTTTTGGCCATGCTCATCAAGACCAGTCAGATAGAAGACATCGTAGCCCATACGACGTTTGTAGCGAGCTAGGACATCACAGGCGATAGTTGTGTAGGCAGAACCGATATGAAGTTTACCAGATGGATAGTAAATCGGTGTTGTAATATAAAAATTCTTTTCAGACATATTTTTTCCTTTCCAGGCTAATGAAACCTGTTTTTCTAACACTTCATTATACCATATTTTTAGTGATTTTCGAAAAGGAAATCCAACCAAAAACAAGACAGACTTGTGTCCATCTTGTTTTTCTTGTTGATTATCTTATTCATAGCGAAGAGCTTCAATCGGATCGAGCTTAGAGGCTTTGTTGGCTGGTAAGACACCGAATATCATACCGATACCTGCTGAGACCGCTAAACTAAAGAGAGCGATTGGGATGGATACTCCAACTTCGATTCCTGCAATCAAGTTTTGAAGAAGAACTCCTGCAAGCATGGTCACCCCTGCAGCAAGCAGTAGACCAATGAATCCTCCTAACAAGGTTAAAATCATGGATTCAATCAAAAATTGAACCAGAATATTAGCCCGTGTTGCTCCTAGCGCTTTGCGTAGACCAATCTCACGGGTACGCTCTGTCACCGAAACAAGCATAATGTTCATAACACCCGTACCACCAACAAAGAGGGAAATTCCCGCAATGGCACTAATAATCGTTGTTATGAAGCCAAACATTTGTTGCACTTCGTTGAAGGCTTCCGTTGCATCAGCTATCTGATACTCCCCTTGTTGGAGACCTGCAATTTCCGTCATTCTCCTAGCCAGCTCTGGCCCCAAAGTCTGGGTCAAGCTGGTATCATTGACACGGAAGACAATATTTGAAATCTCATCGGTGTTAAAATTGACCGCAAGAGAAATATTGGTCGTAATTGGTAGTCCTCCGACTCCAAAAGCTTTTGCAGCCTTAGCTTCCTTACTTGCATAAACACCAATAACACGGTAGCTGATTTCATTTACTTCAACAATCTGATTGAGCGCATCTTTTGCTGAACCAAAAAGGCTATTGGCAAGTTCTTCATCTAAAATAATCACGTTTGCAAAATCTTTATAATCTTGTGCTCTAAGACTTCGACCTGCAATGATTTCATTTTCGACCGCATCCATATAAGTGACATTCCCACCAGTCATGTTAGCGTGTTCCACCTTTTTATCCTTATAGGTCAAGGTCACATTCATCGAGTTGGTTACATAATAGCTATCCACACCTTTCAGTTTGGCAGCTTCTTTAACCCATGATTCTTGAGGTTTTGGTGGTTCAACAATAACATCTTCCTCTTTACCAGACAGAGTTAGAGCAGACTGTTTCTGGGTAAAGGAACCATCCGTACTCTTGGTAGGTGAATAGAAGACATGAATGTTTTTCTGGGATTTGGTCATGTTTTTATTGACCTGACGAGACATAGAGTCACCCAAGGCCATGATGACGACGACTGATGATACACCAATGATAATCCCAATCATGGTTAAGAATGAGCGCATCTTATGGGCCATGATGGATGAAAAGGCAAATTTCAGATTCTGCATCTTAGTTTTCCTCCTTTTCTACTTGGGCACTATCAGACGAAATGATACCATCACGAATGACAATTTGTCTTTTGGCGTAGGCAGCAATTTCAGGTTCATGCGTAACCATGATGATGGTTTTCCCCTCTTTGTTTAATTCAACCAAGAGTTGCATGATTTGATTTCCAGTTTTGGTATCAAGGGCTCCAGTAGGTTCATCTGCCAAGATGATAGAAGGATTGTTAACAAGTGCACGCGCTATGGCCACCCTTTGCTTCTGACCACCTGATAATTCCGATGGCAAGTGATGACTTCTGTCCGTCAACTCAACTTTTTCCAAATATTCTTCTGCTAATTTACGACGTTTTGAGGTAGAAACACCAGCATAGATTAGAGGCAATTCTACATTTTGCAACGCATTTAATTTAGATAAAAGAAAGAACTGCTGGAAGACAAAACCAATTTCTTGGTTTCGAACCTTGGCTAATTGTTTTTCACCCAAACCAGCTACTTCTTTTCCATCTAGAAAATACTGACCACTTGTAGGGGTATCTAACATACCAATGGTATTCATGAGGGTAGACTTACCAGAACCGGATGGTCCCATGATTGCTACGAATTCTCCCTCATGAACCTCAAGGTTAATATTTTTAAGGACTTGAAGTTCCTGATCCCCATTTTGATAGCTCCGGCAGATGTTTTTGAGACTAATTAGTTGCTTCATCAGTCTTCACCTCTTTTCCTTCTTCTAAGGAAGCTGTCGGATTACTGATGACTTTTGCTCCATCTGTCAGACCAGATGTGATTTCTTGGTTTTCTGCATCTGCATTGCCCAATCCAACTTCAACTTTTTTGGCCTTTTGATTTTCATCAAGAATCCAAACATAGTTTTTATCTTCTTCCATGATGATACTTGTAATCGGAACAAGCAATGCTTTACTCATACTTTTCACTTCGACACTGACAGAAAAACCTTGTTTCAAATCGCCAATTTCACTAGTTACATCGACCGTATATGGGTATTTAGAACCTGTGTTTGAACCAGCTAAGCTATTGCTTCCTTCACTAGTGTTCTTTGGATAATTTGAAATATAGCTAATCTTACCATTCCAAGTTTTATCTGGATAAACCTTTGAAGTAAAGGTAACTTCTTGGCCTACAGATAGATTAGCAAGGTTGTACTCAGAAAGCTCTCCCTTGACCTGTAAATTATCGTTACTTACAATATGCACCAATACTTGACTATTTCCTGTTGGAGATTTTGAAACGTTGCGATTGACTTCAACAACTGTACCTTCTACTGTACTCAAAACTGTCGCTGCATCCAACTGCGCTTGAGCTTTTTCAAGTTGTGCCGCCGCGTCTGCACGAACATCACGCGCATCACTAATTTGTGAATCAATAGAGGCTGTAGCTGATGTTGAGGATTGAGCCTGGGCTTGATCCGTAGCTCCTTCTATCCCTGCTTGAGGGAACACAGGTGTTGCTGCGGCGGTATTTCGAGCCTCATTCAATTCATTGATATGACGGTCAGCTTTAGCAACTGCACGACTGGCAGCATCATAGGCAGCCTGGGCTTCAGTACTACTATATTTAACAAGTGCTTGCCCTTCACTTACCTTATCTCCGACAGAGACCGAAACCTCATCCAAGTCACCTTTACTAGCATCATAATAAACATATTGTTCATTTTGAGCTGTTACGGTACCAGATAAGAGAACCGATGAAGCCACTGACCCTTCTTTGGCAAGAACGATTTTTGCAGTTTCATCTTGTGTTGCAGCTTGATTTGGTTGTCTCAATAGAAGAACAGCAGCTGCTCCTACTACAAGAACTGACGTAACTCCTATAGCTGTAAATAGGGGCCATTTTTTAGCTTTTGACTTCTTATTCATATCCATACCTCTTTTAAAAACATATATTAAGATTATAGCACAAGTCCTAAAAATGGACAATTGCTTTCTGACTATCCAAAAATAATTGCCAAATCTTTTATTGTTGTGTTAGTTATATGATACAACTTCTTTTTTATTTTTGCAAGCATTTTCTTAAGAAATTTAAGCGTAGCAGATTTTTGCATTAACTCCCAAAAAAAGATAGAATATGACTAGAAAACAACTAAAGGAGCTTTCTATGAGAGAATATGATATTATCGCCATTGGTGGAGGTAGCGGGGGTATTGCTACCATGAATCGTGCTGGTGAACATGGTGCTAAGGCGGCAGTTATTGAGGAAAAGAAATTAGGTGGAACTTGTGTCAACCTCGGCTGTGTCCCTAAAAAAATCATGTGGTATGGAGCCCAAGTCGCAGAGAGTATCCACAAATATGGACCTGACTATGGATTCACAAATACTGGTAACGAATTTGATTATGCAACTCTTCGTAAGAATCGTGAAGCCTATATTGACCGTGCTCGTTCTTCTTATGATGGAAGCTTCAAGCGCAACGGGGTTGATTTGATTGAAGGACGTGCCGAGTTTGTCGATGCTCATACTGTCAGCGTTAATGGCGAATTGATCCACGCTAAGCATATTGTGATTGCGACTGGAGCTCATCCTCATATCCCTGCTATTCCTGGTGCTGAACTAGGTGGTAGCTCAGATGATGTCTTCGCCTGGGAAGAGTTGCCTGAATCGGTAGCTATTCTAGGTGCTGGTTATATTGCTGTCGAATTGGCTGGTGTACTCCATACACTTGGTGTTCAGACAGATTTATTTGTCCGTCGTGAACGTCCTCTACGTGGATTTGATAGCTATATCGTTGAGAGTCTAGTTCAAGAAATGGAAATTACAGGACTAAATCTCCACACACATAAGGTTCCTGCTAAACTTGAAGAAACAGAACAAGGTATTACCATTCATTTCGAAGATGGCAGCACTCATACTGCCAGTCAAGTTATCTGGGCAACTGGTCGCCGTCCAAATGTTGAAGGACTTCAACTCGAAAAAGCTGGTGTCACCCTCAATGAACGCGGCTTTATCCAGGTTGATGAATACCAGAACACAGTCGTTGACGGTATCTACGCTCTTGGAGATGTCACAGGTGAAAAGGAACTAACTCCTGTTGCTATCAAGGCTGGTCGTACCCTCTCAGAAAGACTTTTCAACGGTAAAACCAATGCTAAAATGGACTACACTACTATTCCAACTGTTGTCTTCTCACACCCGGCTATCGGAACTGTCGGTCTAACTGAGGAAGAGGCTATCAAAGAGTACGGACAAGAAAACGTTAAAGTCTATACTTCAAAATTCGCATCTATGTATTCTGCAGTTACCAGTCACCGTCAAGAAGCACGCTTCAAACTCGTGACTGCTGGTGCAGACGAAAAGGTAGTTGGCCTTCATGGAATCGGCTACGGAGTTGACGAAATGATTCAAGGTTTCGCAGTTGCTATCAAGATGGGAGCTACCAAAGACGACTTTGATGCTACAGTCGCTATCCATCCTACAGGTTCTGAAGAATTTGTAACTATGCGTTAAAACAAAAAGAGACCTCTTGGTCTCTTTTTTCTCTAAATCGGCCGTTACAGATTTGTAACCTTTTGTTTTAAAATAGGTTGACATTTAGTTCTCTTTCGGTATAATAGTTACTATAAATTATAGAAGAGGTTAACTATTTTGAAAAAATCGCACATTTACGCTATCCCTGCCATTGGAGCAGCCCTTATTGCAGTATTGGCCCAGATTAGTATCCCGATTGGTCCAGTTCCCTTTACGCTACAAAACTTTGCTATCGGGCTCATTGCTACTGTTTTTAGACCAAGGGAAGCAGTTCTTTCTGTTGGTCTCTATCTCTTGCTGGGTGCTATCGGTATTCCTGTCTTCGCCGGTGGAGGAGCTGGTTTTCATGTTTTGGTAGGGCCAAGCGCTGGTTATCTTTGGTTCGACCTTGTCTATGCGGGACTTACTTCCTATCTCATTCACACAAATAGTGGCGTCTTACGTATTTTCTTTGCAAATCTCTTGGGAGATTCTCTTGTCTTTGTAGGTGGTATTCTCAGCCTCCACTTCTTAGCTGGGATGCCATTTGATAAAGCACTGGCTGTCGGTGTTATTCCCTTTATCATTCCTGATCTTGCAAAAATCGTTGCCATCAGTTTTATCGGACGACCACTCCTTCAACGTCTCCGTACTCAATCTTATTTTTCAAGTAAATAAAAAGAAGCTGGTTTTTCCCAGCTTCTTTTGGATTATTCTTCCATAAATGCTTATTGATTCTTGAAGGCATCCACCATGACTTGAAACTCCTCGTTTGAGAGGGTGATCCCTTTCCCCATCTTCGTATGGTCTGGACTCCAACTACGGATATCAAACTTAGCTGGTGCACCATTAAAGCTGACACGATTGATTTCTTTGGTCCATCCTTTTTCGTTTTCAGATAGAGTAAGCAAGTGTTCTTCAATTTCAAAAGTAAATTCTGCCATATTCTTCTCCTTTTGTTCTCAATTGATTATTCGAAAAATCTTGTAGATTTCATAAAATTTTTATATAATGATTAAAAGAAGGGAGGCCGGAATGAAAGATTTTTTAAAACAGGCTTTGCAAAAAGTCCATGATTTTATTAATGGACATGAAGATTCCATTCCTGAAAAAAGCGATCCCCTAATTGCTAGACTTGAAGAAGCCTTAGCTAAAAAAACGGCTGTACACATCATTTTTGCCGAGTCCAGTTTTACAGGCGACATTATCAAGTATGATACTGACCGCCAACAAATTATCGTTAAAAATTTCGCCAAAAACGTCAGCCGTATTATTCGAGTGTCGGATATTCGAAGAGTAACTTTCGTTCCTTCTACTATCCAAACTGCTCAAAAAAGAAGATTTAAGAAAGAGTGAGATGCTTCTACCATCTCACTCTTTTTATTTTAGCGAATTTGTTCAAAATGAAGGTGAACAGCAATGTGATCGCCGTAACCACTTCTCTCCAAATCACGTTGCAAACGGTAAGAGATATAGTGTTCTGCGATTGTAATATAGCCAGCACCAAGTAAGCGGTGCTCAACCATTGATTGAATCATACTGATAGTTGCACGTTCTACTTTTGCTTCTTCCAAATCCAAAACAACCTTTTTAGTGACTTGAGCTAGGTTTTGACGCAAATCGTCAGTCAATACATAGACTGTTTGAGCTGCCTTAAGGATCGCTTGGTAGATTTTATCTGGATCAAAATCAGCGACTTGTCCATCACGTTTGATTACTTGCATAGGTTTCTCCTTTTAATTGTTATTTTCTTTAATTTCTGCTAACATTTTTGCTTCTTCTGCTGTCAATTCATAGTTGTCCAGCAAATCTGGTCTACGTTGGTAAGTTTTCTTTAGGCTCTCATAGAGTCGCCATTGACGTATGTTTTCATGATGTCCACTCATGAGTACATCTGGGACTAGCATGCCACGAAAATCATAAGGTCTTGTGTACTGAGGATATTCCAAGAGTCCTGATGAAAAGCTATCATCTTGGTGACTAGCTTCCTTGCCGATAACTTCTGGAATCAAGCGAACCGTCGCATCAATCATGGTCATTGCTGCTAGTTCTCCACCAGTCAGGACATAATCTCCCAGAGAAATTTCATCGGTTACTAAGGTCTTAATCCGCTCATCATAACCCTCATAGTGACCACAGATGAAGATAAGCTCTTCTTCTTTCGCCAAATCCTCAGCATAAGCTTGGTCAAACTGTTTTCCAGCTGGATCTAAGAGAATCACTCGCGGGTTCTTTTTTTCAATGGCATCAAAGGCATCAAAGATGGGTTGTGCTCGTAGTAGCATCCCTTGACCACCGCCATAGGGTTCATCGTCAACATGACGGGCCTTTTCAGCATAATCACGAAAATTATGATAATGAATCTCTAAGAGTCCTTTTTCTCGAGCCTTGCCAACGATGGAATGTTCTAAGGGTGTGAACATTTCTGGAAAGAGGGTTAAAATATCAATCTTCATCGTCTAACCCTTCTAAAAGTTCAACATCCACACGATTATTCGGAATATCTACATTGAGAACTACAGGAGGGATATAAGGTAAGAGTAAGTCTCGTTTACCTTTGCGTTTGACTACCCAGACATCATTGGCGCCTGGCTGAAGGATTTCCTTGATAGTTCCAATCAAGTTATCTCCCTCATAGACTTCTAAACCGATAATCTCGTGGTAGTAAAACTCACCCTCATCGAGGTCATTGAGATTCTCCTCAGCAACCTTCAGACTGTAGCCCTTATATTTTTCGATATCATTGATATGGTACATATCTTTAAACTTGATGATATCGAAGTTTTTTTGTTTACGGTGGCTTGCAATGACCACTGTTCGCACAAACTGATCTTTATCATCAAATAAGGCAAGCTCTGCCCCTTTTTTAAAGCGTTCTTCAGCAAAATCTGTCACTGACAAGACTCGCATCTCACCCTGTAGCCCCTGCGTATTGACGATTTTACCAACGTTAAAGTAGTTCATCTGATCTCCTGTATCTATTTCTCCCTTTATTTTATCATGTTATAGGGATTTTCTCAAGTTGGAGAAAACGGCTACTATGGATGCTTTCTTTCTAAAAATCCTTCCAAATCTTGTGCATGTTGATACTTGATGGCTGCTTTTTTATCTTTTTCAAAAATAGTCTTCGTTAGGTCGATATGGTTGATAGCTGCAATTGCCACTGTGTAGTGAATGATATCTGCCAACTCCTTTGCCAATTCCTCGTTTGAATCTTGGACACCCTCTTTTCTACCTGAACGTCCATTTAAAACCTCAGCAACTTCTCCAACTTCTTCAACTAGTTTTATAAAGAGTCCTTCTTCTGTTCTAGATTGTTGGTAGTGGTCAAGTAAGTATTCCTCTAGCTGTCTGACTGTTAAATCACTCATTTTTTCTCCTTGCAAAAAAAGCGAGACCATGT
The DNA here is from genome assembly GCF_053010305.1 of Streptococcus sp. Z554. Taxonomy (NCBI): domain Bacteria; kingdom Bacillati; phylum Bacillota; class Bacilli; order Lactobacillales; family Streptococcaceae; genus Streptococcus; species Streptococcus sp. Z554. The sequence goes on along the minus strand of NZ_JBRKNV010000001.1, from coordinate 16,332 downwards.
CCCGCTTTTCTTATTTTTCATTAATAACGATTCTTACTTTTTTGTCTTCAGTTGGGACAGAGTAGACAATCGTTCTTATCGCAGAAATAGTGCGACCCTTACGACCGATTACACGACCCACATCGCTCTGGTCAAGATCCAAATGATATTCCAAAAATTCTGGTGTATCTTCAATCTTGATAGTTAAGGCATCTGGTTGTGAAATCAAAGGTTTCACAATTGCAATAATGAGATTTTCAATCGTATCCATCTGTCAACCTACTTTAAACTTATTTTGAGAATTTAGAATCGTGGAATTTCTTCAATACGCCTTCTTTTGAAAGGATGTTGCGAACTGTATCTGAAGGTTGAGCTCCATCAGCCAACCATGCAAGAATACGGTCTTCTTTCAAAGTCACTTGGTTTTCTTCAACAAGTGGGTTATAAGTTCCAACTGTTTCGATGAAACGTCCATCACGTGGTGAACGTGAATCTGCTACGTTAATACGGTAGAAAGGTTTTTTCTTAGAACCCATACGAGTCAAACGGATTTTTACTGCCATTTTTAATATCTCTTTTCTTTTATTTTTTTATTTCGGTGAAATAGCTAAGCTATTTAGCACATGTTCTATTATAACAGATTTCTGAGAGGTGTCAAGAAAAAAACTTGACAGACTTTAAAATTTTTAGAAATTTGTTATATTTTTTAGGAAAAATCAGAAAGAGAATGTCATAAATACTATTTTAGAAACATTTTATAAAGACCATCAAGTCAAATCCTTCATCTATCCGGAACGTGATTTGGATGCTTGGCTCCTAAATCCCAAGCCCGTTCCCAAATGAAACAAGGACTTATTAACAAAACTATCCAAACCAAATCAGATGCATTGCTTCAAAGAATTCTTTAGTTGTTTGACTAGCGAGGTCTTTAATTAAAAATTTTTTCCAAATAATTGCTACATTGACACATAAAATTCTTGCTTTCTAAATTTAAGTGTGATATATTTATAACATAAAATTTAAATGTTATATATTTATAACATAAAATTTAAATGTTATATATTTATAACATAAAAAGGAGTCTATCATGAAAAAAAGTCAAAAAATGCGTGGCCTCATTTCAATGATTGCCGTAGCTCTCTCTATTGATTTTATTGTTTTATTTGGTTCTAATCTTAGTTGGGGACCCAAGTTAGTTATTGTTGGTATTTCAGTGTTAAGTCAGATTGTAGCTATTTGGGGCTGGCTACATATGAAACCACGACCTCATAAGATTCAGAAAGGTAAGGGAAAGACTATTTTTGACTTGTCTGCTAAGCTTTACACGATACTTGTGTTTGCAGCAAGCATTTTTTATACAGTAGGGTTTTTGGTTGCAACCCCTAGCGAAAGCTCTGGTATTAGAGAATGGATTTTGGGAATTGGCCTCGTTATTGAAGTGAGTGTATTTGGTTTTTTCTCTTTGAAAAATGTCAAGGAAACTCCGGACGAACGTTTTTATGCTAATTTAGCAAAGGCAGCTGGCTTGATGTTTGTTTTTATACTAGGCGCATTGATAATCCTAGCAGTTATCATTGGGTATATGGGGTCTCTCACTCTTTACATGGGCCAGATCTTTATTAGCTTAGCTGCCTTGATTTTCATCTTTGCGGTTGTCTATCTTATCTTGGAACGGAGGGGATAAGCATGGCAAAAAAAAGCAAGATTATTACTAATCTCAAATCTGTTCGTGAGTCCACAGGCATGACCCAGCAGGAGTTAGCCGACCTCATCGGTATTCGACGCGAGACAATTCTGCACTTGGAAAATAATCGTTACAATCCTTCGCTGGAAATGGCTCTTAAAATTGCTCAAGTTTTTAATCTGAAAGTAGAAGACCTCTTTGAACTCAGACAGAAAGAGGAAGCATAATTCTTTTCGAGACCTAGCATTAAGTTCATTGATTCGTTAGGAATTGAAGCCAAAAGGAGAGCGGATACTGGAACAATACCAGGACATTGTCAACCGTCATCCAAAGAAAAATCTCTAATCAAGCGACTTTTTAGTTGATTTCCTCTTAAACTACCTTGTTACTAATATTTGAAATCCACTTCCTTTTACGGTACAATGGTAGAAATGAATTTTGAAAGGAATAACATGAAAAAATTAGCTACACTACTACTCATTTCAACTTTTGCTCTCGGTGGATGTACAAGTATCCAACGTGCACTTCGTGGTGATGATTACGTGGATTCTAAGATTGCTGCTGAGGAGAGTTCCAAGGCTGCTTCCCAAGCAGAAAAAGATTTGAAAGACGCTTTAACCAACGAAAATGCGAACTTCCCTCAACTTTCTAAGGAAGTCGCTGAAGATGAGGCTGAAGCTATCCTCCACACTAGCCAAGGGGATATTCGTATCAAGCTCTTTCCAAAGTTAGCTCCACTTGCGGTTGAAAACTTCCTTACTCACGCTAAGGAAGGCTACTACAATGGGGTTACTTTCCACCGCGTGATTGACGGATTTATGGTACAAACCGGAGATCCAAAAGGGGATGGTACAGGTGGTGAATCTATCTGGCACGATAAGGACAAAACCAAGGACAAGGGGACCGGTTTTAAAAACGAAATCTCTCCATACCTTTATAATATCCGTGGTTCCCTATCTATGGCCAATACTGGTCAACCAAGCTCAAATGGTAGCCAATTCTTCATCAACCAAAGTACCACAGATTATTCTGCTAAACTTCCTACTAATATCTATCCTAAAAAAATTATCGAAGCCTACAAAGAAGGTGGAAATCCAACTCTTGATGGTAAACACCCAGTCTTTGGTCAAGTGATTGATGGGATGGATGTTGTAGATAAAATCGCAAAGACTGAAAAAGACGAAAAAGATAAACCAACAACTGCTATCACTATCGATAGTATCGAAATTGTGAAAGACTACGATTTTAGTAAACAATAACATCATTTATTTTAAGGAGATTATAAAATGATTCTATTTTGGGGGTCAAAAGGTTACCAAAAAGTGTTGGGACATACTCAAACTACTATCGAGTGTGGCCATTGTAACAATGTTGGTACTTGGGAAATTACGGAATACGGACATAAATTTACTCTTTACTGGATTCCACTCTTTCCTTACGGAAAAACTTATTTCGTTTCTTGCCCGATTTGTCACTATGGAAAAGAAATTCAAAAGTCTGAGATTGAACAATATCTAAACTATTAATAAAAGATAGGTCAATAGACCTATCTTTTTCATTAGTCAGTAACAATTTTGAAAGCGCTCCCTTGCGTATAATTCTATGGTATAATAGAGTTAACAATTTATGGAGGCTTTCTATGAAACCATATAAAATAAGCTTGATCAGACTTTGCTTGGTCTTATTAGGATATTTAATCTATAATCTAGTTTATTTTGCCCTCTTCTATTCAGCAGGTTATGCTTTTTTCATTCTATGGCCTGTATTCTTTTTAGCAATAGCTTTGATTCTTTTAGGTAATTTTTTTGCCTTTAGGGATCCTCTCAAATTAAAATCAACCTATAAAGAGAATCCCTTAGTTCGAAAGACTAGTAATATACAAGTAATTTTAGCGACTATAGGAGTTTGCTTACAATTATCAAATATGATATATCTACGCTGGTGGCCGATCAATTATATTGATAATTTTCCAACATTATTTTGTATTAATCTTCTCTACTCTGCTATTTTCTTTATTGGGAAATTTCAAAAAACAAAGCTCGATCAAATCGACAAGTCTTCAAACAAATCAAGTTTTGTTTTTGGGACTATAGTCGTTTTGTTATGTAATTTATTGTTAATCACGAATAGCAAAGTTTCAGTATGGGGGTCGACGGATCAATATGTACAGGACTTTAAAGACTTTGGCCTAAAAGGAAAAGTCGAAGTATATGAGAAAAAACATTTAATCGAGCCTTATAACGGAACACTTACTACTTTATTCTATAATGAGACTTTATCGAACGGAGAAAGTTTTATCGATTTTATTGATGTTTCTGATGTTCATAATGGAACACACGAAACAACATTAGATGAAAAGGACAAAAAAGAAATTCGTTCCTATCTTGAAAACGATACGGAAAAAGAGTTATTTGATAAAGTTACACTTGAACAATTTGAATTTGTCTTAAAAGTCTACGAAGAAAAAATAAGAGATTTAAAATTAAGAGATGATATAGCGACTAAACTAAATGAGGCAGTTGGTTTCAAATTATTAGAGAATTATTCTGTCGAGATTACACCAGCTGATCGAAAAAAATTTTATAGTATTCTTATTAAAGAGGCTGTGAAAAACAGAGAAAATGGAGATAATGATATTGCAGGCTTTTACAATATCGATATTGACAAACATATCAACAATAAATCTTTAATCGTTTCTATCAAACACTTAAATTTTAGTGAAATCGACGATATACAAAATCATAAAAATGATAATCGTGTGGACTACTTAAAAGATAAATTAATATCACTTCCAGTCGGAACTCTATCAGATGGTATCTATAAATTCACTGTTAGCACTTTATCTGACGGCAAATATACCGACGTCACCATCACGATGGTTGTTGAAAATGGCAAGAGTTACTTTGAGAACGATACTGTTAAGCAACTAAATTAGTTAAAAAATCCAAGTCTATTTGACTTGGATTTTTTTTTTATAACCATTTATGTTAATTCATTAAAGTCCCAGATTTGATCCATCCAACCTTCATAGAAGTCTGGTTCGTGGCAAACCATAAGGATTGAGCCTTTATATTCTTTCAAAGCACGTTTGAGTTCGTCCTTGGCATCCACATCCAAGTGGTTGGTAGGCTCGTCTAGAACAAGGACATTGTTCTCACGATTCATCAAGAGACAGAAACGAACCTTGGCTTGTTCCCCACCTGATAAGACTTGAATTTGGCTTTCGATGTGCTTAGTCGTTAATCCACAGCGAGCAAGGGCTGCACGGACTTCTGCTTGGTTGAGAGCTGGAAAGGCATTCCAAACAGCTTCCAAAGGTGTCTGACGATTGCCACCTTCCACTTCTTGCTCAAAGTAGCCAAGTTCTAAATAATCACCGCGTTCAACTTCACCAGCAATTGGCGGGATAATACCCAAAAGAGACTTCAAGAGGGTTGTTTTACCGATACCATTGGCACCAATGATGGCAACCTTTTGATTGCGCTCAAAGGTAAGATTTAATGGCTTGGTAAGCGGTCGGTCATAACCAATCTGCAAGTCTTTGGCTTGGAAGATAAAGCGTCCAGGTGTACGAGCTGTTTTGAAGTCAAATGAGGGCTTTGGTTTCTCACTTTGAAGCTCGATAATGTCCATCTTATCCAATTTCTTCTGGCGAGACATGGCCATATTACGAGTTGCGACACGCGCCTTATTACGGGCTACGAAATCCTTGAGGTCCGCAATTTCTTTCTGTTGACGTTCATAGGCCGCCTCTAGTTGTGATTTCTTCATGGCATAGACTTCTTGGAACTGGTAGTAATCACCAGAATAACGAGTCAACTGTTGGTTTTCAACGTGATATACGATATTGATAACGTCATTGAGGAATGGAATGTCATGCGAAATAAGGACAAAGGCATTCTCATAGTTCTGAAGATAGCGTTTAAGCCAGTCAATATGTTCCGCATCCAAGTAGTTGGTTGGCTCGTCAAGCAACAAGATATCTGGTTTTTCAAGAAGAAGTTTAGCCAAGAGTACCTTGGTTCTTTGTCCACCAGACAAGGCTGTTACGTCTGTATCCATCCCAAAGTCCATAACACCGAGAGCACGCGCAACTTCGTCAATCTTAGCATCCAAGGTATAGAAATCACGACTTTCCAAACGGTCCTGAAGTTCCCCGACTTCTTCCATCAGAGCATCAATATCAGCGCCCTCTTCTGCCATTTCCATATAAAGGTTGTTGATACGAGCTTCTGCTTTAAACAACTCATCGAAGGCTGTACGCAATACGTCACGCACAGTTTGACCTTCTTTGAGAACTGCATGCTGGTCCAGGTAACCTGCTGTCACATATTTGGACCATTCCACCTTACCTTCATCAGGTACCAACTTACCAGTCACGATACTCATGAAGGTTGATTTCCCTTCACCATTAGCACCGACCAGACCGATATGTTCACCCTTGAGGAGACGGAAGGACACGTCTTCAAAAATCGCACGGTCACCAAAACCGTGACTCAAATTTTTAACTTCTAAGATACTCATTTTATTTCCTTATCTTTATGTAGTAGTTTATAGAGGAGCCAAGCTAGGTAACCACCTAAAGTATTGGTCCATAAATCATCAATCTCAAATACCCGATTGAAATCAAATAAAAAATCTAACACTAGCTGTGTGCATTCGATTCCCAAGCTCAGTAAAAAGCTAATCAAAATCACTCTCTTCGTTTTTCTTAGACTAGGTATGAGATAGAGAAGCTGGAAAATCAATGGAAAAAGCAAGAGGATATTTAAGGCATTTTGCAAAAAAATCCAAAACAGTTGTATAGGGCTGGTTACTTCTCCCAGGTTCCACAAAGAGTTAAAAGGCGTCAAAAGAAAAACCAGGCGTCCAATAGTTTGAATACCTGGAGTTTCCACTCCTGTAGGAAGTTGAGGCTGGGGAGTAAAACAAAAACAGACGATACAAAGACTGTATAACACGATTCCCAGGCTTAGTAATGTTTTTCGATTCATCTTATGGATTTACTTCAGCTACTGCTTTTTGGCGATCACGTTTCATGGTATTTGAACGCAATTGTCCACATGCGGCATCGATATCTGTACCGTGTTCTTGACGAACAACACAGTTGACGCCTTTTTTCTTGAGCGTATCATAAAAGGCCATCACGCGTTCTTTAGGACTACGACTGTATTGGTCATGCTCACTAACTGGGTTGTAAGGAATCAAGTTGACATAGGACAATTTTTTGATGTTCTTCAGCAATTCTGCCAACTCAAGCGCTTGTTCAACTCCGTCATTGACTTCATTGAGCATGATATACTCAAAAGTCACACGGCGGTTGGTTGTCTCGATGTAATACTCGATAGCTGCAAAGAGTTTTTCAATTGGAAAGGCACGGTTAATCTTCATAATGCTTGAACGCAGTTCATTGTTTGGAGCATGAAGAGAAACAGCAAGGTTAACCTGTACTCCTTCATTGGCAAACTCACGAATCTTGTGAGCCAAGCCAGAAGTGGATACGGTGATATGACGAGCACCGATAGCCATTCCCTTGTCATCATTGATGATACGGATAAAGTTCAAAACATTATTGTAGTTATCAAATGGTTCCCCAATACCCATAACAACGATATGGCTAACACGTTCATCTTGTCCACGTTCGTCAAAATACTTCTGAACCAACATAATCTGGGCAACAATTTCTCCGTTATTGAGGTCACGTTGCTTCTTAATCAAGCCTGACGCACAGAAGGTACAACCAATATTGCATCCAACCTGAGTCGTTACACAGACTGATAAACCGTAGTGTTGACGCATCAGAACTGTCTCAATCAACATACCATCTGGCAGTTCAAAAAGATACTTCACAGTACCATCAGCTGATTCTTGAACGATCCGTTGTTTTAAGGGATTGACTACAAACTGGTCATTGAGCTTGGCAATCAAATCTTTAGACAAATTGGTCATTTCTTCAAATGTCTGAACACGTTTACGGTAAAGCCATTCCCAGATTTGATCTGCTCGGAATTTCTTTTCTCCTTGCTCTAAGACCCATTCTTGCATAGCTTGACGTGTTAAACTGTAAATCGACGGTTTCATCTTTTCTCCTTATTTTCTAGTCCTTCTTACGGATGACGAAATGACGTTGTTCCTTTTCTTCATTCTGAGGTTTCTGTTCTTTACGACGACGTCTATTTCTCTTATCCGTATGATTTCTTTTCCTATTTTGAGAAGATTTCTTCCCTTTTCGGTTGTCTTTTTCTTCTTCTTTCTTGCGCATTTTTTGATCAAATGGTGCTCGTTTAGGCGTCTCGTTTTCTAAGACAAAATAGGCACATCCATAGCTACAATACTCGAGTAGATAATCCTGTAAACGACTGATTTTCTCAAGAGATTCTTCAGCTCGCTCATTTTTGTAGAAACCACGCAAGCGTAACTGTTCATTACTCCAGTCTCCTACAATATAATCATACTTGGTTAAAACTTCTGAAAAGCGTTGAGAAAATACTGTGGCATCAAAGGCTTCCTTGCTATTTTCAACTAAGGTAAAAGTAAAACCTTCCGCTTCGACTTTATCTCCAGACAAATGAAATTCAGGACCAGGGAATTTATTGTAATTGTATAATTCAGGTGCAATTTCTTTACGCATAATATTCCTTTTTAACGTTTACTTAATACTCTATTTTACCATATTTTTGCCATATTTACATCTTTTGATTTAAAATGAAAAAAATCTGACGATTTAAACTCTTATAATAGAAACGAATCCAATACCATTTGTACAAGAAAAAACTGGGGCTAGCCCAGTTTTAGTTTCTTATAGGTAAAGGAATTTAAATAGTGCTACTGCTGTAATACCAGCTGCAATCGGTGCTACTACTGGTACCCAAGCATACCACCATTTTGAATCACCCTTGTGCTCACCAAGGATTGATTTAGGGAGTATAGCGTGAAGAAGACGAGGTCCAAAGTCACGAGCTGGGTTCAAAGCTGGTCCTGAAGGGCCACCAAGTGAAGTTACCAAAGCCATAACTAGGAAACCAAGTGCCAAATGAGCAACTGAAATTCCAGCAGCTGTGTGTGGTGCAATTTGAGCTTTCAATGACATTTGAGTAAAATCAATAGTCTGACCTGCTTGAGAAGCTGCTTGCTTCATGTATTGAAGAGCTTCAGCTCCAAAGAAGTTCTTTGTCATCCCTAGTGCTGCAAAGAAGAGAACGAATGAACCAACAAACTCGTTGATAAAACCATTCACAGTTGCTGCATAGCGTGTTTCTTTTGTTCCCTGGTCCAAACTTGAAATAGTTGAGAAAGATCCCAAGATATTGTTTGCTTTTTCAGTTTGCAAGTAGTATGGACGGTGAGTCGCAACAACCAAAGCTTGACCGAAGATTGCTCCCAAAACTTGAGCGATGATGTATGGTGCAACTTGCGCCCAAGGGAAAAGTCCACTAACAGCAAGACCTAGAGTGAAGGCTGGGTTGATGTGATTACCAGAAACGTTACCAAACATCAAGGCTGGAATCATAACCCCCATACCATAACCGACTGCAATAACGAGCCAGCCACTTTGGTGACCTTTTGTACCTTTAAGTTCAACGTTAGCAACAGCACCATTACCAAGAATGATCAAAATAGCTGTTCCCAAAAATTCTGTGGCATATTTAATAGCCCATGTGAAATCCATTGATAGATTCTCCTTAATATTTTTTTGACAAATCTTATTCTATCAATTTTTAATCTATTTATCAACAAATTTTATAAAATAATATGTTGAAAACGCTTATTTAACTGATATTTAGAAGAGCAAAAGAAATCAAGTTTCTTTTACCTTCTCTGCTTTATTCCTGACGCTGACCAAAATCTTTAATCATTTGTTCCATTTCTTCACGACTTGGTGTCGTTAGCATATAGAGATAGTCTCCCTGCAGTTCAGCAAAAGCAGCTGGCATGATTTTTTTGACCTTGAACTGCTGATCATATTTAGCCAGCAAGTCTTTCTCTGAATAAAGGTAGTTGGCATTGGCACGACGAGATGTTGCAAGACAATACTGAGTCTCAAATGGAGACTCTGGGAAGGGTTCCCCTGCAACGATAGCTGCATAGCCTTGGTACAAATCAATCGAATGGGCATAGTTATAAACATCAATCGTGAAACCACCTGCTGGACGGTTATTGTACTCAATGGCAATATAATCATCACCGTTACGGAAGAACTCAATGTGGAAGAAACGTTCTTTCATGCCAAATTCTTTGACAATCGCTTCACCATACTTACGTAATTTAGGATCCATTTCCTTAAGAACGTAATAAGAATTATCCATCTTGTAAAGCATCAAATCTAAAGGAGTGTAGGCATAGTCAAAGGTCGTAGAAAAGACAATATTTCCGTCTCTATCTACCAAACCGTCGAAGGTACAGATTTCACTTGAAGTTACAAATTTTTCAAAGAAATAAACGATTGAACGGTCCCATTCTTGCTTGAACTTGTCCACATCTTCCTGACTTTCTAGCTTAAAGGTTGCTGCTGCTCCTACTCCGTTATCAGGTTTTGCAATCATGGGAAGTCCGATTTCTTTCACAGCTTTATCAACGTCTGCTTCTGTTTCAATAACAGCACCTGGAACCACTGGAACTCCAGCTTTCTTGAAGAGTTTCTTCATTTCAGACTTGAACTTAGTCTTCTTGAGATCTTCTGGTTTGGCACCAAAGACATTGAACTGTTCACGAAGAGCAGCGTCCAATTCTAGCCAATATTCATTGTGAGATTCGATGCGATCAATTGGGCCATGCTTATAAAAGAGAAAGGCTACTGCACGTTTAACCTCATCGATATTTTCAAGATTATCAACTCGGAAGTACTCCGTCAAGCTATTGCGCAATGGTTCATCTAGTTGTTCGTAGGGTTCTTCCCCAATCCCTAGAACTGTGATTCCTTTATTGGCTAACTCAATACTAAATTGCTGAAAATTTTGTGGGTAATAGGGTGAAATTACAAGATAATTCATAAGCAACTCCTTTTATAGACTCATATGACCGAGGAAATAAGGCATTTGTTTGCGCCACCATTCCCAGTCATGGGCAACATCATGTCCCCATTCTGCAAACCAGGCAGGAATTTGTTTTTGGTCAAAGGCTTCTTTGAGTTTATAGTAAGAAGGCAGACCATCCTGCTCCCAAGCCCCTAATCCTGTACAAACAATAATCTCAGCCTGACGGTAACGGTCAATAAACCAACCATCATTTTGATTCCAGATGTAGTCTACTGGTGAATTTTGATAGATAGCATCATCATTGTAGTAGTCACCTACAAAGAAGCGCGCGTCATAGACACCGCTAAGGGCGATTACCTTGGTAAAGACATCTGGATGTTGCAGGAAGAAGTTGAGAGCGTGATAAGCTCCCATAGAGCAACCTGTTGTCATCATACCATCAAACCAGCCTGTTTTGTGCTTGATAAACGGAATCGCTTCTTCAATCACATATCGTTCATAGGCACGGTGCATTTCTGCTTGATCATGGCTATTTTTCCAAGTCGCAAGCCAGCTCTCACTGTCTACACTTGAAAGGGTAAAGAACTGTACTCGACCTTCTTCGATAAAGGATGCGCAAGCATCAATCATTCCAAAATCATAATATTCATTGTGGCTACCACCCGAGGAAGCAAAGACAACAACTGGGATGCCAGCATGTCCGTATCGGTTGATGTACATTTCACGGTTTAGGTTTCCACTCCAGTGGCTAAGATGTTCAATATGCATATCCTGTCTCCTTTATACGAATTACCAATTTTCTGCAAAAAAGCGTAGGCAAGCTGGAAGATTTTCTGACCATGGAATTTCATGGTGAATGGCTCCGGCTTGAACCTTTAGAGAGAGATTTTCCAACTGCACTCCTCCTGCTATCAAATCATGATAATAGCGAAGAGAAGAGTCGATATAGGCCTGCTTAATATTGCCAGCCATGAGGGTCTTATCTGTATCGTCTGCTTCTTCCGTCCCAACATAGATAAAGATACGCTGGTCTGGCAATAGCTTTTTTCGCTCGATATAACGATTAAAGGCCTCTTGGTGAAGCCAGTTAGCTGATGAAAAGACACCCAAGCACCCAATCTGGTCTTGATACTCCAAGCCGATAAACTGGGTAATATTGCCTCCTAGAGAAGATCCAATCATGGCAGTGTGCTTGCGGTCAGACTTTGTACGATAGTTTTCGTCTATAAAAGGCTTAACCACTTCCATGACAAACTCAGCATACTCGACACCCTTACCACCAAATTGTTGACCAGGAATATTAGACTCTTGGAATTTCCATGCTGCGTACTCATTCATCCGTCCAAATCCATCATTGTCAATAGCCACGATAATCATGCGACTGATATCAGGATTTCGCTTGATGGCAGGAATAATCTTCCAGGAATGTCCAACATAGGATTCTTTACTGTAAAAGACATTTTGACCATCGTGGAAATAGACAACTGGATAAGTTCGATCCGTGTCTTTCTCATAGTTTTTAGGAAGAAGTACACGTACCCGTCGCTCCTTTCCTGTGTAGGGAACCACTAATTTATGCTCTCGCATTTTCAGGTAAAAATAGGATTGATTCATTGTCAGAAAACTCTCTATATTCAAAATTTTATCTTATTATAGCACAAAAATAGAAAAAAGTCGGTTTTCGTCCAAATTTAGGATAAAAACTAACTTTTTTCTTAGGAATTTCAGTTATTCGCATTAAAGAAGATCTTCAATTAATTCATCGACAGCATCTTTTTCGGCTTGCGGTGTGATTTCTGTGATCATAATCCCTGCCACTGCTCGCTCAACTAATCCTTCAACATCCATACGTGTTTCATACTGTTCAGCATTCTTAATCTTTGGATTTGTTTTCGGACGATCAGGCGCAAAAATCGTACAGCAGTCTTCAAAGGGTTGGATAGAAATTTCAAAGGTGTCAATTTCTTGCGCAATATCAATGATTTCCAACTTATCCATAGTCACAACTGGACGGATAATTGGTGTATTGGTCACGGCATTGATAGCCTGCATACTTTCAAGGGTCTGGCTAGCCACCTGGCCAAGACTTTCACCATTGATGATGACCAAACCATTTCTCACTTCACGGATACGGTCTGTAATGCGCATCATAAAGCGACGGGTCAAAGTCATAAGATAGGCTTCTGGAGCTTTGGCTTTAATTTCTTCTTGGATTTCAGTGAAAGGTACTTCGATAAACTGGATATTGCCACCGAACTTCGTCAATTTACGGGTCAAATCCTGAGCTTTCTTGAGGGCACCTGGACTCGTATAGGGTGGGCTAGCAAAGTGAACAGCCTCAATATCTACACCACGTTTTAGTGCAAGATAACCTGCTACAGGGGAGTCAATCCCCCCTGACAACATGAGCATACCTTTCCCAGAAGTGCCAACTGGCAAACCACCAGCCCCACGAATGGTCTCATAAGAAAGATAGGCTGCTTCCTCACGAATTTCCACTTGAAGGTTAATGTCAGGATTTTTCATTTGTGCTTGCACATTTGGAATAGCATCAAAAACTGCTCCACCAAGCGTTTGGTTCAGTTCACGACTATCAAGTTCAAAGTTGTGGTCGCTGCGCTTACTTGAGATTTTAAAGGTCATGCCTTCCTTGTAGATATCTTTCATAATATCTTGGATAGCAGACTTAAGAACCTCGACAGATTTTTCAACCTTATATACTGGTGAAAAGTTTTGAATCCCGAAAACTTGTTTGAGTGACTCAGCTACTGGTTCATAATCAGCACCATTCAAATAAGCATGGGCACGGTCGCGATCAGCAGTTACCTTGACTTGAGGATAGATAGATAAAACGTCTGAGATATTATTACGTAGTTTATTAATGAAACGCATCCGGTTTTTACCTTTGGTTGACAGTTCCCCGTAGCGAATCATAATTTCTGAATACTGCATGAATACTCCTATCTTACTTTTCTAGTTTGATTGTAAATTAATTTTAGTTTAGTCAAAAATTGCTCCACTTGACTCATGTCATTTTCTAGGTCTAGGCTGAGGCGGACTGCTGACTGGGCCTTATCTTTTTCAACCCCCATAGCAATCAAGGTACCAGCAGGTTTTCCTGCCTTGGACGAGCAAGCAGAGGTTGTGGAAATGAAAATATCATAGTCTTCAAATGCATGAACGATGACTTCACCACGGACACCCTTAATCCCAAAAGTCAGAATATGAGGCGCAAAGTCTTCCTCACATGAGAAAACAAAAATGTCTGGATATTCAAGAAGGGCTTGCCGAATGACTGACTTCATCTGACTTGTTTTTCTTGTAAACAATTCCAATCTTTCCATAGCTAGACGCAGGGCCTTGGCTGTCGCTGCAATACCTGCTACATTCTCAGTAGTTGAACGATAGTCACGCTCTTGCCCACCACCCGTTAATAGGGGGGTGATTTTCTTGCCAGACTTGATATAGACAAATCCAACACCACGAACTCCGTGGAACTTGTGACTCGAGAAGGTTGCAAAGTCCACTCGGTCAGTCAAATACTTTTCTGTCGGAATCTTAGCTAAAGCTTGAACCGCATCCACATGGAAAGAGATCGTTGGCTTATCTGCTAAAAGTTCTGAGATCGCTTGAATAGGTTGAATTGAGCCAATTTCATTGTTAACAGCCATAACAGAGACTAAGATTGTATCAGGACGGAGTAGATTTGCTACAGCAGCTACATCTACAAATCCCTTTTCATCTACAGGTGCAAAATCCACCTCAAATCCTTGAGTCTTAAGCCAGAGAGCCGATTCCTTAACCGCTGGATGTTCAATGTCAGATACAATAATGTGTTTACCAAATTGCGATTTTTCAAAAGCAACACCTTTGATAACCCAGTTATCCCCTTCAGTACCACCAGATGTAAAGTAGATTTCTTCGTTTTTCTTACCAATTAAATCCGCTATCTGCTGACGAGAAGCTTCTAAAATTCTGGTCGACTGGTCTCCTAGACGATGGAGACTGGAAGGATTTCCTATAATTTTTGAAGCAACCTGCATATAGGTCTCTAATGCTTCAGGATAAGGCTTGGTCGTAGCCGAATTATCAAAGTAAATCATGGTTTCTCACGCTTTCTAAAATCACTCCTTCTATTGTATCACGAAACAGTTCAGGCGACAAGAAATGCTGTTCAGGTTCATTTAAGTTTTTTTTAAAGATTTTAGGTATAATGAATCATGATAAAGGAGAGAAATTATGTCTAACTATCATAGAAAATCAAAACCTAAAACTGAACATATCAAAAAAGGCTTTACCGTCTTTCAAAAAACAATTGCAACTTTAGCCAGTATCCTTGGTTTGATTACAGCTAGTATCACTATCATGAATGCTTTAGATAAAAACAAGGATCATAAAGATACGACTCCACAAACTACCATTATCAAGGAAGTTCAAAAGGAAGCTCCCGCTGAATCCAATGCTCCTGCACAAAGTCCATCCAACAATCAAGAAACAACTCAAAAAGAAGACCTTCAAGCTCCTAGTAAAAAAGAAGATACAAAATCAGATGACAAATCTCAGAAAAATGAGCCCTCTGATTCTTCAGTAAATACTCCTACTACTGAAGCAGGAGTTAGCGCTACTAACGGAGCATCTTAAATATTGCTCAACACCAACGGTTGCTTCGTTGGTTTTTTTATTTATTCTTATCATCGTTCTAATCACAAAAAACCAGGAACTAATGTCCCTGGTTTTCTTTTTTAAAACAAGCTATTCTACATCGAATGAAGATTCATACTTAATCTTCCTTCCCTTTTTTGATAAAGGTTGCAGATAGAACCAATCCAAGACTAGCTAGGAAGGCTAAGCCTACTGAATCTTGCTCACCAGTTGCTGGAAGCTGACCTTTAATTTCAGTCGCTGGTGCATTTGGTCCTTCTTGTTCTTGTTTTTGGCTTGTTGAACTTGAAATTTGCTTGTGATCCGCAAGTGGTGTAGCTGGGCTTGCAACAGGTTCTTTATATTCTGGAACCTCATTCTTAGCTGCTTCAACCCAATTAACGCCACCCTTGAACTCTGGGAGCTCATTCTTGTCCGCTTCAACCCAATTAACGCCACCCTTGAACTCTGGAATGTCATGAACAGCTGCTTCTGCAGCATTAACGCCACCCTTAAACTCTGAAATGTCATAAACAGCCGCTTCTGCACCATTAACGCCACCCTTGAACTCTGGAATGTCATAAACAGCCGCTTCTGCACCATTAACGCCACCCTTGAACTCTGGGATTTCATGAACAGCCACTTCTGCAGCATTAACTCCACCTGTAAATTCAGGAATTTCAACTACTGGTGGTTGCTGATCTCCCTTACTTGAAAGGACTTCAGGTTCTGGAGTTGGTTCTGGATCTGGAGTCGGCTCTGGATCCGGTGTTGGTTTCGGATCTGGAGTTGGCTCTGGATCTGGAGTTGGTTCTGGATCTGGAGTTGGCTCTGGATCTGGAGTTGGCTCTGGATCTGGAGTTGGTTCTGGATCTGGAGTTGGCTCTGGATCTGGGGTCGGTTTTGGATCTGGAGTTGGTTTTGGATCTGGAGTTGGCTCTGGATCTGGAGTTGGCTCTGGATCTGGGGTTGGTTTTGGATCTGGAGTTGGCTCTGGATCTGGAGTTGGCTCTGGATCTGGGGTTGGTTTCGGATCTGGAGTTGGCTCTGGAT